>DJSQ01000147.1:0-3718 GCA_002438075.1 Clostridiales bacterium UBA6330 | reverse complement strand
AGAGCCGACACAGTCGGAATAGAACAGCGAATAGCCGTCTCGGAACACATTGTGCCATGCGTTGTTGGCGCCCTTGTCCTCGCGGATAACATTATCGCGCGGTGCAAGATAGATTGCATCGGAGCTGTAGAAGTTTTGAGCGATGTAATCAAAAATATTGACGGTACGGCTGTTGAAGCCGGAGAAGGACGGATAGTTCTGCTCGTCGTAGGTCAGGAGCGTTTCGCCGCAGGAATACAGCGCATTGACGGCAAGCCCGATGGCTCCGGTATACCCGAACATATCGCCCTCGCTCTTTTTCTCGTCCGAATCCGCGTCCAGGTATGCATCCTTGCTGTATTGCAGGAATGCTTCATAGGTCCATCCTCCGTCCAGCGCCAGCTCTGCAAAATTCGGCATTCCCAGCTGGTTAGCGTAGTCCTTGTTATACGCCATGAAGAGCGCCGACTCGTAATAGTGCAGCACCCCGCGTCCGATCAGCGGGTAGATGCGGTTGTTGATCCGCAGGCAGTTCAGCGCCGTTTCGTCCCACCACGATGTTGAGAGGTCCAGCGTTGGCTCCATGTCCGTGGAGGACAGGAACAGCCCCTTGACCGACAGCGGCACGCCGAGATTCATGTTCAGCGCGAATGCGTCATAGGTGTATACCCCCGTCTGGCAAAGCCGATCCGCAAGGTCGCGCGCCTCATAGCAGTCGATTGTCTCGGATTTGATTGTCACCTTCAGCCGTTCCTCAATCAGGCGGTTGCGTGCCACGATTGCCGCGTTCAGCTTGGTGCCCGTGTCCTCGGTTGTAAAGGTGTTCATTCCGTATTCGTTCACCGTATCGGAGCCGACCAGAATGGTAAAGTCCCGGTCCAGCTCCTGCACGGGAACCGGAAGCTCCTCGGTGGAGGCAGGCGGCGTGGTGTCGGAAGTCTCGGACGGAGATGTGCTCTTCTTACAGGAGGCGGCAAAGGGCAACAGCAACAGCAATGACAGTACAAGACAGTACAGCTTTTTTCTCATCATTTTTCTCTTTTCTCTCCTTTGTTGGATTGTTTATCCGAAGTATATCGGCTTTCCGTTTTCGGACGATGCTTTGATTGCCTCCAGAATGTCGGTGACCACCTTTCCGCGCTCGGGCGTATTGACCAATGCCGCCTTTCCTTCAATGGCATCGAAGAAGTTGCGTTGCTCCAAATCAACGTTGCTTTGCGTCTGCCCCTCAAAGAATGCCACGCCGCCCGCCGAAAGGTCGGGGTAGGTCTCAACCAACCGCCCGTTATTGGTCGTATTGATGCGCAGCTTTCCGGAGAAGTTGTCCGCACCAGCCTTCGTTCCGCAAAGCAGGTATTTTACGCCCGTCTCCTCCATGGTGTTGAGGAGCCAGCTGCACTCCAGAATAATCGACGCGCCGTTTTCCATGACGATAAAGCCGAATGCGCTGTCCTCCACCGTAAAGGTCTTGGGGTCCCAGTCCCCAAAGGGATTGGTCCCATCGGGATAATCCTTCAGCTTATCATAGGTTACACCGACCACCATGCGCGGGCGGTAGTTGTCCATCATATAAAGCAGGGCATCCAGCGAATGCGTGGCAATATCGAACAGCGGACCCGCGCCGTTCTCATAGGCGCTGGTAAAGACGCCCCATGTCGGCACCCCGCGGCGGCGCAGAACCCGACACTTTGCGTGGTAGACCTCACCGAATGCCCCCTTCTCCATATCCGCCTTGACATACATCACGTCCGAATCAAACTTGTGCTGATACCCGACCGCAAGCACCCGCCCCGAGCGGTTCTTGGCATCAATCATCCGCTGTGCTTCCTCGCCCGTGACCGACATCGGCTTTTCCACCAGCACGTCCTTGCCCGCGTCCAGCGCGTCCACGGTAATCTGACAGTGGCAACGGTTCTGCGTCAGCACCCGCACGTTATCGATGGTCGGGTCGGCAAGCAGCTCGTGATAATCGGTATAAACCTTTGCCCCCTGCGCGCCGTATTCCTTTGCCGCTTTTTCGGCTCTTTCGGGAATCAGGTCACAGAATGCCACCATTTCCACGTCCGGCATTTTTGCCAGCGTTGGCATATGCTTGCCGTTTGCAATTCCCCCGCACCCGATGATTCCGACTCTGAATGGTTTCATGCCTCTTTCTCCTTCTTTTGCTATGCGTGTTACCATTATACCACCCGCCCGACATCCCCGTCTATCTCTATCTTGCTATAAACTACCGCGATATTGCTCTGTTTTGCAAGGCAATCGGGCAAGCAAAGCAAGAAAAAGAGAACGCGCCAAAGCCTTCGCAATGGCGCGTTCTCCCGTCAGCGGTCGTTATTTTTATCCTGTCCGGCATTTAAGCCGTCTGTTTGTTTGTGCAGAAACGCTAAAATCAACCGTTTGCTTTTGTAGGATGCAACACAATAAAGTCATCCTGCACAATTTCGCAATCCTTTTCTTGTGCTGTTTTCACAATTCGGAATTCTTGTCATCTTGCTCTGTCGGCAGTCCCTGCCTGCGGCGGTATTCCACCGTGGAGCATCCCGTGTACCGCCGAAACAGGCTGATAAAATAGGAAAGGTTCGTAAAGTCGCATTCGTAGCAGCAAAAGGTCGTGCTTTTCCCCTCCTTCATCAGCTCCACCGCACGGTCGATTTTGAGCGCGTTCAGATAGGTCAGATACGAGATGCCGACGTGCTCCCGAAAGAAGCGGCAGAAATGGTAGCGGCTGTAGTGCAGCTGTGCCGCCGCGTCCTCCACGGTAATGCGCTCCTGCACATGGTCCCTTGTCCACTGCATGACCAGCCGAATCCGCTCGTCAAGCTGTTCGGTTTTCTTTTCGTTGCTTTTGCGCTTTGCGATGCAGTCCTCCATCAGGCGAAACAGCGCAATCAGCCCGTCAAACATCTGCCACGGGTCCTGCCAATCGTAGCTGATCTGTCGGAAAAGAATTTCCGCGAATTCTTCATACCGCTCCGGCAGAAACCCGGGCGCATCCTCCATCGCGTGCCCATGCAGGGCAAACAGTCTGCCAACGTTCATGTAATCCGCAATCAGCTCCATTGACAGCTTGAATACGTGAATCCTGCCCGCTCCCGCGCGGAACATCGTATAATGAACCACGTTCGGCGGAATCACGAAAACACCGTTGCGGTCCCGCGTGATGTCAAACCGATTGGTTCCAATGACTACATAGCCGTCCACACCCTCGGTCAGAATGATTTCCAGCGAGGTTGCGTAGTGCGGAATCAGATATTCGTCAATCTCGCTAATCCGCGACCGCAGCCGACACGGGCATTGCGCGGGATATTCCACGCATTCCAGCATCGGTGTCAGCGGAGCCTCGCCGCGCGCCTTTGATTTCATCCGTTATCCCTCCCTTTTCATTCAGTATAGCACAATTGCGGCTGTTTGTCCAGCTTTTTAGCAAAATTTCGGAGCATCCGCGCAAGATAACGGCATATTACCGCAAGAAAACAATAGAAATCGCGCCGCATTTGTATTACAATAAAACAGGCAAAACCGAGTAAAGGAGGAAACAATGAAGCCATACGGTTTGATTACCGAGGTCCAGCGGTTCTCGGTGCATGACGGTCCGGGCATTCGGACAACCGTCTTTTTCAAGGGGTGCCCCCTGCGGTGCGCATGGTGCCACAATCCGGAGTGCATCTCCCCCGCGCCGGAGGAGCTGTTCTATCCGGAGAAATGTATCGGCTGTGGGAAATGCCGCGAAGGGTGCTTT
>DJSQ01000182.1 GCA_002438075.1 Clostridiales bacterium UBA6330 | reverse complement strand
CGCTACCGGATAGAAATGGTAGGGATGTTACAAGATATAAAAATAAACGGAACGAACTTACGTCGTTCCGTTACAGCGTTCCGTTTATTTTGATTTCCATTCGTCGGCTAAGATGGAGCAGATGCCAACGGTTACATAGGTGCCTTTTACCAGCATGGACTCGCGGAGGTAGCCTTCAAAGGTCATGCCGCAACGCTCCATCACGCGGAGGGATGCGTCGTTGCCCTTGATGAACTTTGCCTCGATGCGATGGAGGTGGAGGTCCGAGAAGCCGAAGCGCAGGACGCGTTCGAGGGCTTCGGCGGCGATTCCTTTGCCCCAATAGTCGGGATTGAGGACGTAGCCGACCTCTGCGCTGTCCGAGGGGCAATTGAAGGAGGTAAACCCGCAGGTTCCCACCATTTTGCAATCGGGCTCATAGACGATTGCCCAATCGTAAAACATCCCTGCGGCGTATCGGCTTCCGAGGTATTGCAGATACTCTCTGGTATACGCCTTATCGGGGTGCGGATGCCACGTCAGATACCTTGTCACGTCGCTCCGACAGGCATATTCATACATATCCTGCGTATCCGTGACCAGCATTTTCCGCAGGGTCAGCCGTTCGGTCAACAGCTCGGGCAGATGCGAAAACACGCGGTAGAGCTTTTCCTTTTTCATGCGTCCCCTCCTCACGTTTTGTCAGCCTCTCTATTATATACGAAAACGGCGCGGATTGCAAGTCTTTTTCCGAAATTTTGCCGTTTTGAATTTCCGAGAGAAAAATTTTTGCCTCCCCTATGGCTTTTCCGCGCGGTTTGTGGTATAATATGAGGTAGCACGGAGAAAAGGAGGTACGCGGTTTTGCAATTCATCGAATCGGAAATTCTTGCGGGCGAATTGGTTCCCGTTCTGCTTGGGCAATCGGTTGAAACCAACGAGACCGCAAAGCGCATTTTCCGCAGGTACCGTCTGATTTCTCACGTTTTCTGCGAGAAGAAGCCCCGCGTATTCGGGCTGACCTTTTGCACCAAGTATCACATCATCCGTCACGCGGCGGGAGAGGGCTTGATGCTGACCGCGCTGTTGGATTTTGCCAAGCGGCTGGCGAACGCCGATGTGATTTACTACCTCATTCCCTGCACGGTCGATTACGCGAATTTCGTCTGGCGCTACCATGACGAATTGGAGCCCTACTATGTGATTGCGGACTGGCAGGAGATGCAACGGGTTTGGTACGGAGAGGAGGAGTCATGATGCAGACACGGCTTTTGGGGGTGCTGGGCGGTCTGGGTCCCATGTCGACCTTCCGTTTTTGCGAGCTTCTGACCGCGCACACCGCGGCAGAGTGTGACGCGGACCACATCGACATGATTATCAGCAGTCGCGCATCGACCCCCGACCGCACGGCGTTCATTCTCGGCAAATCCGACCGCTCCCCTCTGCCCGCCATGCGGGAGGAGGCGGCACGGCTGGTTGCGGCGGGCGCGGGGCTGATTGTCATTCCCTGCAACACGGCGCACTACTTCTATGATGCGCTTGCCGCCGACTGTCCCGTTCCGATGTTGAACATCATCCGCGAGACCGTAACGCTTCTGCACCGCGCGGGCATCGGGCGGTTCGGGCTTCTGGCAACCGAGGGGACCGTGCGCTCCCGCTCCTATCACCGCTACACCGAGGGGACAGGGACCGAATGTCTGGTTCCCACCGAGGCGGAGCAGGCAATCATTTCGGACATCATTTACGGTGCGGTCAAGCGCGGCGAAGCGCCCGACATGGAAGCCTTCCGCAGAGTTGCGGACGCACTGCTTTCGCGCGGGTGCGAGGCGCTGGTGCTGGGCTGTACCGAGCTTTCCCTGCTCCCGAAGGACAGGCTTGACCCATCGGTCTTTATCGATTCGCTCGATGTTCTGGCATACCGCACGATAGCGGAATGCGGCAAGGAGCCAATCGGCTTTCCCGCATTCTTCTCCGCCGCAGGGGAGGCTTGCCATGACCTTTGACGCGCTTCTCGCACAGGCGGACCGCTACCGCATTACCGAGCAGGCATTGAAGGCGGACGCGGATTCCGTATTCGTCTGCATCCGCGGCGCACACGCGGACGGGCACGACTTTGCGCCCGAGGCTTACGCGCGCGGCTGCCGCCTGTTCGTTGCGGAGCATCCGCTCCCCCTCCCCGCCGATGCGGAAATAGTCACGGTTCCCGACACGCACGCGGCGCTGGCGGCGCTTGCCTGTGCGCACGCGGGAAATCCGTCACGGGAGCTGGCGGTCATCGGCATCACGGGGACCAAAGGAAAGACGACAACGGCGCTTCTGCTTGCGCACATTCTGAATTCCGCAGGGGTGCGGTGCGGGTATATCGGAACCAACGGCATGGACACGGGGGACGGCAGGCAAGCCCTCACCGCCAACACCACGCCCGATGCGGTAACCCTGCAAAACGCTCTGCGGGAGATGGTGACGGCAGGCTGTCGCGTGGTTGCGCTGGAGGTCTCGTCACAGGCGCTGAAGCTGGGGCGCGTCTCGGGAACCGTCTTTGACACCTGCATCTTCACCAACCTTTCCCCCGACCATATCGGACCCTCGGAGCATCCCGATTTTGCCGATTACGCCGCCTGCAAACGGAAGCTGTTTACCGACTACCCAACCCGCGCGGTGCTTTGCAATACGGATGACCCGTTTTCGGCAACCCTGCTTGCCGATACGCACGCGCCGCTTTGTCTGCGTTGTGCAACAGCCTCCCCCGCCGATTGGACGGTGCGGGAGATTGAGCCCTACCGCCTCGGAACCGAGCTGGGCAGTCGGTTTTCGGTGCTCCGCGCGGGCGGAGAGCCGATTTCCTGCCGTCTGCCGCTCATCGGGAGCGGGAATGTTTCCAATGCGTTGCTTGCAATCACCTGCGCGACGGAGCGGTTCGGGGTTTCCCCCGAGACTGCGGCGCGGGCGCTTGCTGAGGTCCGCATAGCGGGGCGCTCGGAGGTCATGGGACTTCCGAACGGGGCGCTTGCGGTGATTGACTACGCGCACAACGGGGTCAGCCTGCGGCGGTTGCTTTGCGACCTGCGCGAATACCGACCAAGCCGCCTGATTGTGCTCTTCGGCTCGGTCGGCGAGCGGACACGCCTGCGGCGACGGGAGCTTGGCGAGGTTGCCGAGGAATGCGCCGACCTTGCGATTCTGACCTCGGACAACCCCGGCTTTGAGGACCCGACAGCAATCATCCGCGACATTGCGCTGGGGATGTCGCGCACGCCGCACATGGAGATCCCCGACCGCCGCGAGGCAATTCTGACCGCGCTCTCACTCCTCCGTCCTGCCGACATTCTGGTCCTCGCGGGCAAGGGGCACGAGCGCTACCAGCTGGTCGGCTCGCAAAAGCTCCCCTTTTGCGAGCGGGAGATTCTGAAGGTCGCGGGGCTTTGCCCCGCACCTCACTCAGAACCTTCTTGAAAGAAGGTTCTGAGAACTCCAAGAACTTTCATCCCCCGCAGGAGCC
>DJSQ01000067.1:12727-12943 GCA_002438075.1 Clostridiales bacterium UBA6330 | reverse complement strand
TTTCCTCCTTTAAGAGCTTTAAGACCTCGGGGCTTTGCCCCGAACCCTACTTAGGGGCCTTCTTAAGGAGAAGTCCCCTAAGAACCTTCAAGACCTTTAACCCAATTTGATTTATGTCTCTAACTTTACATTGTACAAATTTTAAGTGTAGCCGTTTGCCGTGCTGCGAATTCCGGCTGCTCCGCGCAAAATCCCGACCAGCGGGATTTTGTCGGC
>DJSQ01000067.1:0-12684 GCA_002438075.1 Clostridiales bacterium UBA6330 | reverse complement strand
CGCTACCGGATAGAAATGGTAGGAAAGTTAGTGGATGATTAGGATTTGGTTTTATCTATAGTATAGCATACAGGGAATTCGCTTGTCAAGCGCGGCAATTGAAATATATCGAAATTCAAAGAGCATGTCCAAGTTTACAGATATCAAGTTCCGTCCGTCAGCGGCGGGAAAAGCAGACAGCCGTTTTTACGGAATTTGAGAATCCATGCGTCCAGCGTCTCTCTTGTCCATCCGAGGTGTTTGGCGATGCAATCGCGGCAGAGATACTCACTGTCGCATTTTCCGATGAACTTTCGGTGTGCGCCGATATCCATCGTGTCAAGTTGCTTTCCGCAGGCTCGGCAGGTCATTGCTCCACCAGCTTGCAACGGTACAGTCGACAGCCGTGTCCTTCCACGTTCACATTCAAGGTACGGTTGGTCAGTTGGGCTTTTTCGCCTGTAAAGACCTCTGTCAGTATGGGTGTTTTCCCGCTGTGCGTGGTGATGCCCATTTCGTCAAAGCCGACTACGAAACGATAATCTCCGTCCATCAGGTTAAATATACCGACTGCGAAATCGCCGTTTTCCAATATTCTTGCAACCACCAACGCTTCCTCGGGTCCGCGGTCAAGCGTGAGACGGTAGAGCTGGCTATAGGCGCGGTCCTGATTGATTGCCAATGCGCCCGCATTGGTCAGAATGGCTTTTGCTTCCTCCGAAAGGGTTCGGATGTCGCAACCAATCATTAACGGAGAGCCGTACATACACCAGATGGCAAAATGCGTGCGGTATTCGGTCAAAGTGCAACCGTGGGTTCCCCTCTCGCTGTCGATAAAGCTGTCGGGGTTCATGCCCACAACCAGCATATCCATGTCGTTGAAGCAACCGTGTCCGTTATAGGGGAGCAGTCTTGTTTGCTGTTGGGTGATACTCTTGATGGATTCCCAACTGTTATGGATATCGTGGGTGGAACGGAAGAGGTGTGCGCCCGTGGTTTTGACCCACTCCTGCGTTTCCTCCATGCCCCACGAGCAGGCGCTGAATACAATATCTCTGCCGCAGTTTGCCAGTGCCGCTCCCATGCGGCGATAGAAAATTTTGCCCTCAAGCGTTCCCGTGTGGTAGCAGAAATCATATTTCAGGTAGTCAATCCCCCACTCGGCAAAGGTTTTGGCATCGATATATTCATGGTCATAACTGCCCGGGTACCCGCCGCAGGTCAAAGTGCCGCAACAGGAATAGATACCCATTTTCAGTCCCTTAGAGTGGATATAATCCGCAATATACTTGATTCCGTGCGGGAATTTCTCGCGGTTCGGGACCAATCTGCCATCCGCGTCCCGCTCCTGCTCTGTCCAGCCGTCATCAATGACGATATACTCATACCCTGCTTTTTTCAGCTCGGAATCCGCCAGATAATCGGCGGTTTCGAGCAATAGTTTTTCGTTAATCTGTGTGCCGAAGGTGTTCCATGTGTTCCACCCAAGCGGCGGTCTTGTCAGAATCATTGCTTGCTGTTTACTCCTTTCTTCTGAACCATGCGAGCTTTTCAAGGGGCGTTTCCACGGTGTGCCGTCCCTCTGTGTAGCGGTTGCCGTCCTCATCGACCCATTCGCCCGCAGGGAAAATCAGCTCCTTGCGGCGGGTCCCCTTTGTTACCACGGGGCAGACCAGCAGGCTTTCCCCGCAGAGAAATTCGTCCGTGACCTTTTCATACCCTGCGTGCGGGTAGCTGTATTCCAACGGGCGCAGAATCGGCTCGCCGCTTTTTGCGGATGCCCGAATGAGGTCATACAGCTCGGGCGCGAGGCGGGCGTGCAGGTTGGCGCACTCCCGCACGATTGCGAGATGCGCGGGAGAGAGCACGCGCCACGGTGCCCACGAGAACTGCATCATCGGGAAGAACACCGAAACCTGCGCCATGCGGACGAACAGCTCCTCATCCACCCGAAATTCGGGGCGGTTATAGGACCACTCCCCGCCCCCGATCATGTCGGGGCAGATGAACGGGTGCCCGATCAGCCCCTGCGCCAGCGAATTGGGAATGATGGTGTCGATTCCGTCCTTGGTCCAGCTGTGGTTGCGGTCGCGCAGGCGTTGGATAACGGGCTTTCCGCCGCCCTTGAAGGTGTCCTTGTACTCATGGTAGGCGTAACGGGTCCCGAAGGCGTTCCACGCAAGGTTCTTTTCCGCAGGGTCGTAGGTCCCGTCCGCCGTTCCCCTGTGACAGCCGTTGACCATGGACGCATTGGAATACGCGCCGAGGTCCCCGCCGTCGAATTTGAAGCCGTCAATCCCGTAGTCACGAATCAGCGCCTGAAGTTGACCGTCGAGGAATGCGGCATCCACGGGGTTGGAGAGGTCCAGTATCGCGCAAACGCCGTTCCACCAGTTCACCAGCGCGGGCTCCCCCGCCTCGTTCCGCATATAGAGCTTGTCATACCCCTCGGGGTTGCGGTCCTCGCGCAGACTGCTCATATAGCGCGCGCCGCTTGCCGTGACGTAGGGGACCACCCAAAGCATGACCCTGAAGCCGAGCCTGTGCAGCTCCGCCACCATGCCCGCAGGGTCGGGGAATTTCACGGGGTCAAAGCGCCAGTCGCCGTAAGGGAGGTGCCAGCCCTCGTCAATGATGAAAATCCCGGGCTTGAAGCCGTTTTCGAGAATGGCGTGCGCATAGGAAAGCACACCGCTCTGCGTTGGATGATAGGTAAACTCCATCCATGTATTATACTGCGCCGTTTCAAAGAACGCGCGGGGCGGAACACCTCCGCCGAACGGGAAGTGCGCCGATTCCGCCGCCGAATACGCCTCCCGCAGGGTATCCCCCGCCTTGTTCAGGGTGATGTCCTTGCCCGCAAAGTACAGGACTCCCCCGTCAATCCGAACCTTGAACGGGTGCTCGCTCCAGACATAGCGCCCGCACGAGGAGAGATAAAGTGGCATGGTCTGGTTCGGTGCGGACACGCGGAAATCGCGGACGTAATCACTTGTTTCGGCGGAAAACGGCATCAACGCGCCGTCATCGGCACTGCCACCCCACCAATACTCGCCCGCAAGCATTTTCACCTCAAGCGTTGGTTTCATGCGTCCTCCTCCAATTGCTCATAGATACCGAAATAGCGCTTTGCATAGTGCGAAGCCGTTACGCGGATTTCGTTCTCCCCGTCATAGAATGCGACCTCTTTCATCAGCGCCTCGTCCGCAGGGTCGCGGAAGCGGGCAAGCAGACACGCCGCCTTGATGAAGTTGCATAGGTCGGTGGTGGAATGCCAGCCGTATTGGAATTCGTCCCAATAGCGGAGATACCGCTCGGTGTCCCCGCGCAGAATGTCGCGCAGGACGGGCAGTGCGCGGCGGTCCCCCAGCATTCCGAGCGCCACGGCGGTGTTCTCCCGCAGAAGCCGATTTTCCGCCGTCAGCCATGCGGCAACCCCATCGTCAATCGGGACCCGATGCAGGCGGACCGCCAGAAGCCCGAGCGAGGGCGTGATACCGGAAAGACACTCCTTCAGCTCCGCCGCCGTTTGCGGAAGGCTACAGATCCGCCACATCCCGCGGTCGGGGAGATTGAGGTCACAGATGCCGCGGTCGTTGTCTGCATCGTAACAGCCGCTTTGGGCGAGGAGGTCCCGATAAGCGGGAAAATGCAGGTCTGCTACCTCCTTAGCGGAGCATCGGTTCGAGACGCAGAGCGCCGCGAGCACGCCCGCCGCCTCGCCCAGCTTCTCCATATCCGACCGCATTCGCACACCCGAGGTCAGGATATGCCCCGTTCCGATGTGCTTGCCCGCAAGCAGGAGGTTGTCCATCCCCTTTGCCATCAGCAGATAGGGCGAAATGCCGACCGAGAAGGCATACGGATTCATGTTGCAGAGCGTGCGCCAGTCCACAAAATCGTCATCCTCGTTCCAGACATCGGCGCAGGAATTATCCAGCTGGGACAGCGCGTAAAACGCAACCTTTTCGGGGCGTTTGCCCTCCAGCCAATCGGTGAAGGTGTAGACCTCCTCGGTTTCATAGCAAGCCGCCTCGCGGATGCCCGTGATGCACCCAAGCCCAAAGAGACGGTTACCCCTGTCAAAGCGCTCCGCATAGCAAGGCGGCTTTGCCGACCACCGCAGGAAGCGCGCCGAAAGCTCCTCGGTTCCCGCGTCCTGCGGGAGCGCATCGCCCTGATGCCATGCACCGCAAAGGCGACCTTCCCCGTCCCGCATTGCAACCGTGCGGGCGAATCTTGCCGTGCGGTTGTCGCATTTCCGCGCGGGAAGCGTCTGAAGCCCGAGAAGCCGACACACCGCGCCGTCCGCGCCGTCGATTACGACCGATGCGCGGATGCGGACAAAATCCCGCTCCCCGAACAGCTCCGCGCCGCAAAGCCGCCCGCCCTCGGTATACACCGCAGTCACGGCGGTCCCGTAATACCGTGTCACCCCGAGCGCATCCAGCGTGTCCTCCAGCGCCAGAGACTTGACCGAGGTCGGATAGGTGCTGACGCCCTCCCGCGCGGTGGAAAGGTAGACCCCCTCCGCAAGAAGTGCATCGGCTTTGCGGTTGATTTCACGGTAGAGACCGCCCCGCGCGCCGTAGTAGTAATCCCAGACGCAAGCCGCCGTCCCGACCCCGCCCGCAAGCGGCGCGGCATCCGCTCCGATGACCCGACAGCCCTGCCCAGCGGCGGCAATTGCAGACATCACGCCCGCAGTCCCCAGCCCGATGACCAGCACGTCACAGTCCGCGTCAAACACATCGTTTGCGGCGGTCACGGTCGGGGCACCGTCCGTCAGAGTATGCTTTTTCATAGGCATAGCGTTTCCCCTCCTTCAAAAGCCGACACCGCATCGGGATAGGCTGCCGACGGCACATAGCGCACGCCGTCCCGCTCCGTATCCACGACCGTTTCAAACCGATACCCAAACGCCAGCGCGGGTCCCGCCACGCGTGCGTTTCCGAGGCACGCGCGGTTTTCCGTCAGCCATGCGTTGGCGATTTTCTCCGCCTCGGGCAGGGTGCAATCACGCGGAACGTCAAAGGTCAGAATGCTCTCATCCGCAAACCGCCCGTGCCGCAAGCGCGGCGAGCCCTCCGCGCCGATGCTCGGAATTCCGTCCGCCAGCATCAGCGAAAAGGTCTTGCGATACGTCATAAAATCCTGCGGCAGGGTGTTGATTACCCGCTTTGCAAAAAGCTCGGTGCGCCCCTCGCGCGGCAGGAAAAGCGTGACCGCAAAGCCGTTCTCCCGCCGCACGATTTCAAGAACGCGTGTGCCGAGCAGAACCCGACACCCCGCCGCGCGAAAGCGCTTTGCAAACGCGCCCGCAAGCGCGGGGCAATGCACCTCACCCGTGCGGGAGAGGATATTCCGCTCCCACAGCTCGTCTGTCAATTCCGCCGTGCGCGGTGCGCGCGTTTTTGTCAGGTCAATCGGCTCCGCGACCATCGCGTCGGCAAATTCCGCCCCCGCGCTCCAGCCGCTGTCCGCAACCGTGCAGTCGGCACCCAGCCGCAACGCCAACCCGCAGGCAAGCGCCGTGGTGCCGATGACCAGTACATTGGTTTCTCTCATAAGCTTTCCGTTCCTTTTGCAATCTTACTTCAGCTGATAGCTGTAGGTATCCTTCGGGTATCTTCCGTGCGTGCCGTTCTGGTAGAGAATGAGCGACTTTTGCGAGGAGAAGCTCTTGTACAGCACAATCAGCGTGGACGGCGGGCAGGTGTAATCGCCGAGGTAGCCGCTGATGCGCACAGGGCAGGTCACGCGCTTGGCAAGGTTCGCCGTATCGAAATAGAGAATGCCCGTGACGTTGGGATTCGCCTCGGGGACCCAGCCCTTGATGCGCCCCGCCTCTTTTCCGCCGAGGTCCGCCATCCATGGAATGAACAGCTCGAGGTCAACTGTCTCCCGCACGAACGCCGCAACCGCCGCGCACTGCATCGCCCCCTGCGAGCCGCCGCGCAGATACAGCCCCTTGCCGTCATACTCGGGACGCGTCAGCAGCCAGCGCGCGCCCTGAATGTTCCGCAGGTCCATATAGAGGAAATAGCAGGTTTTGGGGTCCTTGTTCTCGGTCTCGTCCCAGCCGTATTTGTAGTGCGTCTGCTCGAATTCCTTGTAGTAGTCGTCCTCGCGCAGGTTGTCGATTCCGTGCGCGTTGACGTTGAAATAGAGCGTGTTCGGCGCGCATACGGGGGTCACGCCCGCGTAGCCGTAGCCGTTGAAGGTCATTTGCGCCTTCAGGCTCCCCGCCTTTGCGCCGACGGGCATGGTCAGAATGCCCGAAACGGGTGTGGGACCCACGCACTTGATTTTCACATCGTATGCCACATACCCGAGCGTTCCCGCGTCCACCTCCTTCATGGAAATGATCTCGGGCTTGACCTGATCCAACAGCCCGAGCTGCTCCGCCCAGAATGCGTCAAAGTCCTCCGGCTCGGGCAGTCCCTGCTCCAGCTTCATCACGTCGGCACCCGCGCCGCCGTCAAAGGTCTCCATACCGCCGATTGCCCTGCCGTTCTCATCGCAGGGGGTCACAATCAGCCGCACGAACCCGGGCTTGGAGATGGAAGCCGAAAGCGTGAGCGTCCCGTTTTTGCCCGAGACCAGCCCGCTCCGTGCCGTTTGCCCGTCATCTGCGGTAATTTCCCACTTGAATTTCGGACAGCTGATAACCCGTCCCTCGCAAAGCAGGGAGATGTTGAATTTCATGTCCTCGCCGCAGGTGTAGGAAAGCGCGTCCTTTTCGCTCGTTCCCTTGAAATAGGTTTTGAGGTCCGCCTCCTCGGAGAGCGCATAGTCCGCCTTCAGCGTTGCCGAGCCCTTGAGCTGTTCCGCAAAGACCTTCAGAACCGCCTCGCAGGAGAGCGGATGTCCGCCGTCAATCATCAGGTCCGCGCCCTTGAAATAGACCTTTCCGACAGGACCGTACTGCGCGGTCCCGTATTGCACCACAATGTCCTTGCCCGTTGCGGTCGACACCAGCGGCGGCTTGTAGCCCGTGATGCCGTTGATTTTCACGCGCAGCTCCTCCACCGCCGCCTTCAGCGTGTCGGGCGCGTCCTCGGGCATCCGAATCGAATAGTTCTCAATGTTCGTTCCGTTCAAGAGAATCACCTCATTGTCCCTCCTGAAATGGTAGCTGTAATCCGCGGCAAGGCTTGTCAGCGCGCCGCCCGTCAGGTATTCCACCGCCGCGAGCGTTGCCTCCTCGGAGCCGCCGAGGATGACCACCTTGTTCTCGGTCACGCGGATGATGTAATCCATGCTGTGGCATTTGCGGTCGTTCCGCAATTCGGTCAGCACGTCAATCGAGGCTTGGCGGTTCGTCTCGCCCACCAGAATTTCAAAGCGGTCGTTCGGAACCTCCTCGCCCTTGCGCACCCAGTCGGTGTCGGTCTCAAGCCTGAACCCGAACTGCTCCTTGATTTTCTTCTGCAAGGTCACGGTGGACTTGCGGATAGCGTCGTTTGCAAACTCGTTGCAGAGAATGGTGTAGTTTTTCAGGTCAAACGAAGCCGCTTCGTGCGCGGTCGTTTCGCTCCCGCCCTGTGTCGTTGTCGTTCCGTTGCCGCCTCCTCCGCACGCCGCAAGCACGGCGGCAAGCAACAGGCAGGAGAGGAGCAAAAGGGCTGATTTCGCTTTCCTTTTCATCATTTTTCCTTCCTTTTATTATATTCGTCTCCGCGTCAAGCCGCACAGGAGGGCACACCGAGCCGCAGCTATCGGTTGTCCCCTCCTGTGCTTTCTTATGGAGCCGTCAATAATACGGCGTGTAGCGGTCCGCATCGGGGTCCGCCGTGAGAATTCCGTCCTGCGGGGTCGAGTCACGCTCCCCGCCCGTTGCGGCTTCCGTGCCGCGCCCCGTCTCAGAGGCATCTGCCTCGGTTGTCCTTACCCTGTCGCTGTCGCGGGTGAGGTCGGGGGTCTCCCCTCCGCACCCCGCAAGGAGCAGGCAGAGGAGGACCGCCGACATCATCGACATTGCCGCCGTCAGGCAGTGGCTCCGCTTGTGCTTCTCAGTCCGCAAGGGTCACACCGAAGAGTGCATAGAAAGCCTTCAGCTTTCCCTTGATGACCGATTCCTGACCCTTGTACCAGCCGTCGAAGTTCGTGCTTCCCTCGTTCATCATGGTCTGGTACTGGTTACCCGAAACGCCCGTCTGCGTGGAATAGACCCAGCCGAAATCGTAGGTCAGCGACTTCCGAATCAGCTCAATCATCTCTGCGGACTGTGAATCGGGCGCGTATTTTGATTTCAGCGCCTTCTCGTAAAAGACCTTTGCAACCGTATCGGTGGATTCGCGGCACATTGCCTCAATCACAAAGCCGATATCGTCCAAATCCTTGTCGGTTGTCGGAACACAGACCATGGAAGCATCGTTGGAGGTCGTGTAGTATTCGCCCTGATCGACGGTGAACATCGGGCAGGGAATGATACCGAAATCCTGCTCCATGTTCCGCAGAACCGCCGCGGAATCCAGTCTCCCCCACAGGAGCATTGCGCGCCCGTTGAAGAAGCTGTTCTGCGCCTCGTCCTTGCCCTCGCAGTAGTAAATGCCGTCCTGACTGCCGCCGAAGGCTTTCACAATCGCCTCCACCACGTTCTGCGTGTGCGCGTTGTTCCAGACGAGCTGCCCCTCTTTGGTCAGCGTGGGCGTGTTGTACACCACGATTGCGGAGCGGATGTCGGTCTGATAAATCATCAAGCCGAAGCTGTCCTCAAGGTCAAAGCCCGTATTCCCGTTGTCGGTGTAGATGTCGCGGGTAAGCTCCACCATCTTCTCATGCGTCCACTGCTTCCGCCGTGCCAGATCGTAAAGGTCGGGCAGGTTCTGCTGTTCGGCAAGGAACTTGTTGAAGTACATACAGTTCATGGATTCCAGCATGGAGACCGCGAAGTCACCCGTTGCCTGATAGCAAACGTTGTTGATGGTCAGTGCCTCCACTGCCTGCTGACCCCACCAGTCACCCGCAAAGGTCAGGTTGGGAACGTCATAAAGATTCAGGAAATCCTGCTGTGCGATGTTGAAGGCAACATAGGACTGTCCGCCGATGACGAAATCAAAGGCTGTGTCCCCGCCCACCAGAATGGAGTTGTGGACCGCATTCGTAAAGGTATCACGATGATCCCAATCGTCCACCACATCGGTGAAGTGGAACACCATGTCGTATTGCTCCTCCACGAGCTTGTTGCGGCTGTACACCGCATCGGGCACGGGGGTGTTGGTCTCCTCCTGAATGTCAAATTCGTCCTTGTACTCGGTCCGCAGAAGCACGTTGAAGGTTTTTCCGCCCAAATCGCGCTTCTCCAGCGGTGCGATTCCGTCCGCCCCCGCAGTTTGCGATTCCTTCGTCCCGTCATCGGTTCCCGTGTTGCTCGTCTTATCGTTCTTGCAGGCAACCAGCACCGAGAGGACCATCGCCGAAATCAGCAGAAGCAGCATCAGCTTCACAGCAATTCGTTTCATAGCTTTCTCTCCTTTTCGTTATTTGACCTTGACCAGCGTCAGGCCACAGACCTCAAACCACACCACCGATTTATCCAGCGTGTTGATGTCGAACATCATCAGCGGATCGGTAATCTGCTCTGCCGTCAGCTCAAAGGTGTACACAAATACAGTCCAATCCTTTGTGACCGAAACGTTCTTGTAGGTAAAGCGGTCGTTGTTCTTCAGCGTGGTTTTCACGCGGAGCGCATTGGTCCTTGCGGAATCCGCCCGCACCCGGAAGGTGAGCGTGTAGGTTCCCGCGCCGTACATGGCGGTTTCGTCTCCGATGTAGCGTCTCACGCCCGCCCACTGCTTATAGACCACGTTGTCGGTGCGGTAAATCACGGTCCCGTTCTCCACCTTCGAGCAGAGCTGCTGCCCGCCCGTTGCTCTCGCGTAGTGCGAAATCTCGCCGCTGTCCGCAAGGAGCAGATTCTCTCCGTTGTACTGCGGGGTCAGGTAGAGATTGCCATTCTTCATCGCGGCGCTCTTGCAAAGCCCCGCCGATGCAAGCACCGAAGCCTTGACATATGCCACGCCGCCCACGTCAACCGTTGTCGCGGTCTTTTCCGTGCGGAGCAGGGTGCGGATTTCCTCGTAGGGAAGCAACAGCTCGTTGCTCTGCTTCACAACGGGGTTGTTGAACATCAGCTGCAACGCGCCGATATAGACCTTCGAGGGCATCGTATAATCTGCGTAGTAATCCTCCCGCTTCACGGGCGTAAAGCCCGCCTCGGTGGAGTAGTTGCAGGTGTTGCGGTCCTCGTCAAACCGAAGCCCGATGCTGCTTGCTTTGCTGACCGTCGCGCCGTCGATGGCGTAGTTCACGAGGTTGAAGGTGTAGTTGTAGGTATCGAGATACCCGTCCATATTCTCCACCAGAATGCCGTTCTGGGTCTGCATCAGACCGTAGGCTCCGACCGACAGATTGCGGATTGTAAAGTTCTTCGGATTCCCGCCCATGTTTTGGCAACGGATAATCCGCGGCGCATAGGTGCAGTCCACCGTGTCGATGTTGTTGATGGTCATGTCGATCTTCGTATGCTTCTGCCCCGCGTTGTAGATGTTGTCGATAATCGCATCGTCCGCGCGGAACACGTGGATATCCTCGAGGAGCACGTCGTACACATCGTCCTGCGGGTAAATTGCCGCGCAGGTTGTGCCCACCAGCATATCGCGGTAGGTAATGCCCGAGGAAAAGACCATGGTATTATCGCCGCAATAGATGAAGCAATGCTCCACCAGCGTTCCCGACGAGCCGATGAACGCCGAGATACCATCGGTGCTGATGATGGTGGAAAGCACCTTGGTATTGCGGATGTCCCCCCGCTTGCCGCGCGTTGCGATGTTGAAGCACTGCGCATCCAGCAGGAAGATGCCGTCAATCTGCGCATCGTTCGCATCGGGCCAAATGTAAATCATCAAGCCGCCCTTTTTGTCGTTGATGATGTCGCGGGAATACTTTGCGAAATTCTCGAACGGGTCAACGATTGCGCCGCGTCCGATGATACGGGTATAGCTTGCCTTGACATCGATGCGGGCATGAAGCACCGCACCGGGCGCAATGTAAACGGTCTTTCCGGGCTCGGTCAGCTCCAGAACGCCGCCCTCCACCTCGTACCAGCCCTCCACACGGATTGTGTTGGGGTCATCGAGGTCCACGTCATCGGGGAACTCGGGATAATCCGCAAAGACCGAAAGGATGCTTTCGTCCTTGTCATCCAAACGAATCATGAAGTACTCGGGCTTCTCCAGCCAGACCGAAATCACGCCGTTTTTGTACTCATGGCGGAAATTCTTTGCCGAGGGCATCAGCGAATAGAACTCGAAGTCGCGCTTGACCTCAATGTCCACCCGCACCTGCTCGCCGCTGAAGGCGAAGGTTGAGAAGCGGCGGTGCCCGTCAATCCCGCAGTTGGGATTGCGGCTGACCGCGCTGTTCATCTCGTGGTTATAGACGGGTATTTTCGCCGTCTTATCCCCCTGCGTAACCGTCACGGAATAGGAATAGTCCCGTCTGACCTGCTCGGGGAATTCGGGATAAATTTCCAGTCGGTCCTGACGGTAGTACTCCTCTTTGGTCATCATGTCCATGGAATAAACTCCTTTTTCAAAGGTACAGGTCCCGTCCGCAAGCAGAATTTTCTCGCGGAAGTGTGCAATCACCTTGCGGCTCTGCAAGGTACTGCCGCCAATCAGCGTCAGCTTGCCGTCCTCGCAGACCGTGCCCCAATCCTTTTCGCCGATGGCTTCACGGTTCTTTTCCTCAAAAATGAGGTTCGCTTCGGCGGCGCTGTTCACGACCTCCGCGCGCTTGCCCGTTGCGTCAAGCAGGCTGTCCTCCAGCCCCTGCCAGAGCGATTGATGCTCTGCGTTCGTGAGGGAATAGAAGATTTTCACCGTTCCAACCTCGGTTGCGCCGAACAGCAGCTTTTCTGCGGGGTAGGTTCCCTCGCGCAGGCAGACCGTTGGGTCCGCGATGCTGACATAGCCTCTTACGATGTAGTTTTCGAGGAAGTAGGTCACTGCCTGACCGACTGCGGGCTCACTGCCGCCCAGCAGGTAGATGCGGTTCCCCTCGCGGATAATCTGAAGGTCCATCTTCTTCAGGTCGGTTGCGGTGCGGCGGTTGGTATTTCCGACCAGAATTTCCTTTGTGTCGGTGGGGACCGCCTCCCCGCGTCTGACGAAATCGGTGTCGGTCTCCAGCTTAATCCCGCACATATCCTCCAGCCCGTTCCGCAATCGGATGGTCAGCGACTTCACCGTATCGTCGGCGTCCTCCGCGCAGAGGATTTTGAAGTCGGTCAGGTCCATTGCATCGGGCGGCGGACCGTTCTCGCCCGTGGTTTCCGCTCCGCTCGTTCCCTCCGTGCCCTCGGTTTTCCCTGTGCAGGCGGTGCAGAGCATCAGGATTGCCATCAGCAATGCGACTGTCGAAATGAACGTTTTTCTCATTTCCGCGTATTTCATCCCTTTCTTTTCCGTTTTTCCCGATCGGCTGTCACCCCGCTCGGTCAGCGATTTCCGCTCCGTTTGTATCATTATACCACACTGATACTGCCCCTTCAAGCCACAAACCGATTGAATTCTATCACAATCCAACGATTCCTCGCGGTCGATTGGTCATTATATGCAATCCCGCGCCCTCTTTTTTGTAGGCTTTTCACAAGGGGGGATGTGGAAGACCTTGGGACTCTGCCCCAAGCCCCGCTTA
>DJSQ01000114.1:9328-10086 GCA_002438075.1 Clostridiales bacterium UBA6330 | reverse complement strand
CAGCAGGCGGGATCTCGGCACACGTGTAAAGACAAACATATGCGCCCCCAAAAACAAACATTCTCCATCTCCAAATGAAAAAGTTCACCCCGTCCCATATCAAAGGAGGCTCCATGCTCTATCTCTATTATTACGAAGGCGAACTTCCGCCGTCCGAGCTTCTCCGCGCGCACCTCGGTGACGCGGCGCAGGACGTGCGCCGCCCCGAAAGCCTTGTCTGGCGCTTGCTTCTGAAGCAGGCGCTCTGCGACCTCGCCACCTCAGGCGATGCCGCGACCATGCTTGCCCACATTCGGTCAACCGAGAGCGGAAAGCCCTACGCGGAGGGCGCGCGGTTCGATTTCAGCCCCACGCACACGGCGGGGCTTGTCGCGCTTGCCATCGGGGACTGCGGTCCCATCGGGCTGGATGCGGAAGCACCGCGCGGCAGAGACATTTCCCGTCTCGCCCGCGCCGCCGACCGTTGGTTCACGCCCGCCGAAAACCGCCGCGTGCAAACCGCGATTCAGAACCGCCCGCAGAAAGCCGAGGAGGTCTTTCTGCGCGTCTGGACGGCGAAGGAGGCGTTGGTCAAGCGGACGGGCGCAGGGCTTGCGGGGATGCGCCGCGCCGACACCCGCCACCATGCGGGGTGCACGCTACAGTCCTTTGATTACGCAAATTACATTCTGACGCTTGCGACCTCCGCGCCCGACACCCCCGAATTCCGCCGTATTTTTTTCTGATGGGAGAGGTCATGGGGAAGACCTTGGAGGCGC
>DJSQ01000114.1:0-9286 GCA_002438075.1 Clostridiales bacterium UBA6330 | reverse complement strand
AGACCTTGGAGGCGCAGGGAGACCCCTTTCGGAGATGGGTCTAACGCGGCAAAGCCGCTACTGACAAGATTTTGCGTTGCAAAATCTTGTCACCTACCCTCCAAACCTCCCTGACCCACCCCGAACTTCCCCCCAAGAGCACCCGCCCTTGCATGGCGAAAAATTTCTTTCGCTTTGTTTGGGGCGGGTGCTCTTGGGGGGAAGCTTTTGGTTGGGATGGGAGGTGCGAGGTTTTTATATGGTGCGGCTTCGCACTCGTTTGGTGGAGAGGGTATTTGGGGGGATTTTATTTTGCTGCGAGGATATTCGACATTGCGGTGAGGGCTTCCTCTATTGGGGGGAGCTCGGGGTGCCATTTATGTTCCCATTCGAGGGAGATACAGCCGTCGTAGGCATCGTTGCGGAGCCGGTCTATGATGGCGCGGAGCGGGATATCTCCCCTGTCGGGAAGGACCTGCGTGTGGTCGGGGAGGCAATCCTTGACGTGGATATGGCGGATATAGGGGCGAAGAAGGCTATAGATCGGTTGAAAGTCCCGTCCCGTTGCGAAATAGGTATGCATCACGTCCCAGATGACACCGAAGCCTGCGCGACCGTCGAGTGCTTCCAGAATCGGCTCCAGTGTTTCCTTGCGGTTGAAATCGCCGTGCGTCTCCAGCAGGGCGGTCACGCCATGCGCGGCGGCATCCTCGGCAAGCAGGGAAAGTCCTTCGATCACGCTCCGTGTTGCGGCGGCGGGGTCCTCCCCCGTATTATTGCCGAACACGCGGATATAGGGTGCGCCGAGTGCGGAGGCAATCATGACGGCGGCGTGTGCCTCCTCAAGGGAAGCCGCCCGTTCGTGCGGGTCATGGAAGGAGGCGGAAGCCCCGATGACCTGCACGCGAACTCCCGCGCGGTCCAGCGCGGCGCGGGTTTCGGCAAGGCGGTTGGGGGCGAAGTCGGGGATTTCGCGGTTATCAATCACGCCGCCGATTCCCCGAAATTCCAGACATGGGATTTGGTATGCCTGTGCAAGTGCGATGATGTCGGTCAGCGACCGCTCCGCACAGCCGAGCGTTGAAAAGCATTTTTTCATATGCGTTTGTTTCCTTTTTTCATTTTCTTTGTTTTCGGACGGTTGCGGGGTTGGCACCGTCCGCTTTTATTTCATTTTAGCACGTTCGCGCCGTTCTGTCAACAGCGTCCTGCGGAAACCGAAGAAAAATTATGTAAAAGTTGCGTTTTTTCGCAAATTCGGCAAAACCTACACTTTGCAAAACGAAAGAAATCCTGTATAATAAAAAGCAGAAGGCTATGAAACCCGAAAGGAAGGAAAACGGTGTGAACGAAAAGATTCTGATGGGCGGCGCGGACCTGCCGCTGGTCTGGACGGCGGAGAACCTCCGCGCGGTCGGGCTGAGCGGAGAAACGGTGACAAAGGCGGACATTCTCGCGTCCCCCGCGCAATATCACAGCACGCGCTATCTGTTCTCCACATGGGGAATGCCGCGTTTTGAAGAGCGGGAAATACGGGACTGTCTCCCCTCCCTGCGTGCGGTGTTTTATGCGGCGGGGAGCGTGCAGAGCTTTGCCGCACCGTTTCTCGATGCGGGCGTTGCGGTCTTTTCCGCGCGGGCGGCGAATGCGGTCCCCGTTGCGGAATACACCGTGGCGCAGATTCTGCTGGCGAACAAGGGCTATTTCCGCGCCTGCCGCAGTCTGCACACGGGAACCGACTGGAATACCGCCCGCGCGCTCTCAAACCGATATGCGGGGAACTACGGCGCAACGGTCGGCATCATCGGATGCGGGATGATCGGGCGGATGGTTGCCGAGCGTTTGCGGGACTACCACCTGCGCGTGCTTGCATACGATGCCTTCCTCACGGCGGAAGAGCTTCATGCGCTCGGCGCGGAAAAGGTCACGCTTGAGGAGCTGTTCGCCGCCTCCGATGTGGTCAGCAACCACTTGGCAAACGTCCCCGCAACGGTGGGAATGCTGAACGGCGGGCTTTTCGCTTCCATGAAGCAGGGGGCAACCTTCCTCAACACGGGGCGGGGTGCAACCGTCCGCGAGGACGAGCTGCTTGCGGTTCTGACCGCGCGTCCCGACCTCTGTGCCCTATTGGATGTGGTCGACCCCGAGCCGCCCGCGCCCACCTCGCCCCTGCTCACGCTTCCGAACGTTTTTCTGACCCCGCACATCTCGGGCAGTCAGCAGACCGAATGCGCGAGAATGGGCGCTTATATGGCGGAGGAATTCCGCGCCTTTGACGAGGGCAGGGAAACCCACTTTGCCGTCACGCGGGAAATGCTTTCCACGATGGCATAACAAACGACAAGGAGAAAATACCGTGTATAAAAGACCTTTGAACCCCTCGGAGCTGCCGAAGGAGCTCCCCTATCTTGACAACACCGCTCCCCTTTCCGCACCCTGCCGCACGGCGGGGCACACGCTCCCGAACCGCATTGTTTACCAGCCGATGGAGGGCTGTGACGGCACGGGAGACGGGACCCCCGGGGAGCTGACCGTCCGCCGCTATCACCGCTTTGCGCACGGCGGACCCGGGCTGATCTGGTTTGAAGCCACCGCAATTCTGCCCGAGGCGCGGGCGAATCCCCGCCAGATGATGCTGACCGAGAAGAACGCGGACGCTTACAAAAAACTGCTTGACGAAATGCGGGAGCTTTCCCTGCGGGAGAACGGCTACGCGCCGCTGATTGTCTGCCAGCTGACCCATTCGGGGCGCTACTCCAAGCCGAACGGCTATCCGGAGCCTCTGGTTGCACAGCACCGCCCGCTGTTTGAGGGGGACAAGCCGCTCGCCGAGGACCGCATTCTGTCCGACGACTACCTCGCCTCCCTCCCCGAGCGCTACGCTTATGCGGCGCGGCTTGCCTCGGAGGTCGGCTTTGACGGTGTGGACATCAAGGCTTGCCACGGCTACTTACTCTCCGAGCTGCTCGGCGCTTACGGCAGAAGCGGTCCCTATGGCGGCGAAGCCTACGAAAACCGCACGCGGCTTCTGCTCTCGGCGGTGGAGGCGGTCAAAGCCTCGGCACCCGACAGCCTTCTGCTTGCCTCCCGCTTCAATGCCTATGACGGCTTCCCCTACCCCCACGGCTTTGCGGCAAGCGACAAGGCGGGGGTGCCCGACCTGCGAGAGCCGCGTCGGCTTGCGGGCGATCTCGTTGCGCGCGGCGTGCGGCTTCTGGACGTGACGATGGGGAACCCTTATCAGAACAACGAGGTCAACCGTCCCACCGCGTTTGCCGAGGCGGTTCCACCCTATGAGAGCATTCTGCGGATGCGGGCGGGCGCGATTGCCGTCTCGGAGGCGGCGCGCGCGGTTGCCGCCGATGCGCTGACCGTTGTTTCGGGCTACACCTACCTCGGCGCCGAGGCGGCGCACGTTGCGGCGGCGGACATCGATGCGGGGAAATACGAGCTGGTCGGCTTCGGTCGGCAGAGCTTTGCGGACCCCGATTCCGCGCGGGACATCCTGCGGAACGGGTGCGCGGACCCGCGCCGTCTCTGCCTGACCTGCGGAAAGTGCACCGCGCTGATGCGGGCTGGCAAAACGCCCGGGTGCGTGATCTATGACAAGGAAATCTACGGCTCCCTCTATCGGGAGACCTTTGCAAAGCAGGACGGAGGAAACAAGGCATGAATTATGCAATCGTAACCGGTGCGCTCGGCGGAATCGGGCGCGCCACAGCGGAGCTGCTGCTCTCGCGCGGCTGGGGTGTGGTCGGCATGGACCTGCCCGAGCATCCCGACCTTTCGGGCTTTTCGGAGCACTTTACCTACATCTCGGGTGACCTCTCCGCGGCGGCTGACCGCGAGCGGCTCGTCTCCCTGCCCCCGCGTCTCGATGCGCTGGTCAACGTTGCGGGCATCGCGCCGCGCGTGCGGGCGGACCTGTTGGAGATGACCGAGGAGAGCTACGACCGCGTGATGAACGTCAACACCAAAGGCACCATGTTCCTCACGCAGGCGGCGGCGCGGCGGATGCTGTCCCAGCCGACAGAGGACGGCGTGCGCGGGCGGATTGTCAACGTCTCCTCCTGCTCGGCATACACCAGCTCGACCTCGCGCGGGGAATACTGCGTCTCCAAGGCGGGCGTGACCATGCTGACCATGCTCTATGCGGACCGTCTCGCATCGGCCGGCATTACGGTCAACGAGGTCTGCCCCGGGGTGATTCACACGGGCATGACCGCAACGGTGAAGGAAAAATACGACCGTCTGATTGCGGACGGACTGGTCCCGATGGGACGCTGGGGCGAGCCGCTCGACGTTGCGCGGGCAATCTGCGCGCTTCTGGACGGCAGTCTCGGCTACACCACGGGGCAATCCATCGCCGTGGACGGCGGAATGCACATCAGACGGCTATGATGAAACGAAGCTATCATACCATTGTCATCGGGAGCGGCTGTGCGGGCTTTGCGGCGGCGGAGCGGCTTTGGTCGCTCGGCGTGACCGATATCGCGCTCCTGACCGAGGGGCGGAGCATGGGCACCTCGCGCAACACGGGGAGCGACAAGCAAACCTACTACAAGCTGTCGCTTTGCGGCTCCGAGGGGGACAGTGTGCGCGAAATGGCGCAAACGCTCTTCGACGGCGGCGGGGTCAACGGCGACAACGCCATGTGCGAGGCGGCTTATTCGGTCCGTTGCTTCATGCACCTTGTGGAGCTCGGGGTCCCCTTCCCCTGCAACGAATACGGCGAATATGCGGGCTACAAGACCGACCACGACCCGCGCACACGGGCGACCTCCTGCGGTCCTCTGACCTCGAAATACATGACCGAGGCGCTGGAGCGCGCGGTGGACAGCTGCGGAATCCCGATTCTCGACGGCTGGCGGGCGGTTCGGGTGCTCACCGAAGGCGGGCACGTCACGGGCGTTGCGGCAATCCGCGAAGGCGGCGAGCGCGCGGTCTTTGCCTGCCGCAATCTGATTCTTGCCACGGGCGGTCCTGCGGCGATTTATGAGAATTCGGTCTACCCCGAAAGCCAGAGCGGCGCAACGGGGCTTGCCATCGGCGCGGGTGCCGCCTGCGCGAATCTGGAGGAATGGCAATACGGCATTGCAAGCACCGACTTCCGCTGGAACCTTTCGGGAACCTATCAGCAGGTGCTCCCCCGCTATTTTTCGGTGGATGCGGACGGGGTCGAGCGGGAATTCCTGTGGGACGCGCTCGGCGCGCGTTCGCTCGACCTGATTTTCCTCAAGGGCTATCAGTGGCCCTTTGACACACGCAAGCTGAACGGCTCGTCACGGGTCGACCTGCTGGTTGCCGACGAAATCCGAAACGGGCGGCGGGTCTACCTCGATTTCACCCGCAACCCCATGGGGCTGGATGAAGCCTTCTCCGCGCTCGGCGAGGAGGGACGCGACTATCTGCGCCGCTCGGGGGCTCTGTTCGGCACGCCGCTGGAGCGCCTGAAGCACATGAACATCGGCGCTTACGAGCTGTATCGGAATCACGGCATCGACCTTGCCCGCGAGCCCCTGCGGATTGCCGTTTGTGCCCAGCACTGCAACGGCGGAATCGCGGTGGACGCGCACTGGCAGACCACGGTCGGGGGGCTTTACGCAGTCGGCGAAGCGGCGGGGAACTTCGGTGTCTACCGCCCGGGCGGAAGCGCTCTGAATGCCACGCAGGTGGGCGCGCTCCGCGCCGCAGAGCATATTGCGGCACAGCCCGACCGCACCGCACCCGAAGCGGTCCCCTCCTTTGCCTTTCCCGAATACCGCCGCGGAGAATCGAATATCCGCGCGCTGTACGAGCGGCTCCGCCACGAGATGAGCCGCGTTGCCGATTTTGCGCGGAATACGGCGGAGATGAAAAAAATGCTTGCAGAAGTCTCCGAATTGTGCTATAATACAGAGGGAAAGCTCATCATCGGCGGCACGGAGGATATTCTGCCCGCGGCACTTCTGACCGATTTGCTCCTGACCCAGCAGGCGGTGCTTTCCGCCATGCTGTTTTCGGCGGAGGCGGTCGGCTCGCACGGGTCGGCTTACATTGTTGGGACCGATGCGCCGTCGGAGCAGCCGATTCGCCGCACCTATACCAAAACGGTCGGCACGCACTCGGAGCTTTGCCCCGTGCGCCCGATTCCGAACGGGGAGCTGTGGTTTGAGAATCTGCTCCGCCGCAGTCTCGGAGCAAGCCGCTGAGGAGCCGCCGAGGAGCTGCACATAAGCCGCGAAGGAGGTAGAAATGCGTCCATGTATTGAGAAGCTGTATTACGAGACCGGACTGCACATCGGTCATGTGGACATCATGCGCCACGCCGCGTGGGAGCTGATTTTCATCACCCGCGGCGAGGTCCATGTGGAGATTGCGGGAAGGTCCTACGATGCCATCGCTCCCTGCATGATCTTCATCAGTAACTACGAGCCGCACGTCCTGACGGTGCGCTCCGAGGTCTACGAGCGGTACGTCATGCTGGTAAACCCGACAATTACAAAAAACGTGTTAAGACCCACCTTTCTGCAAACGGTCTTTTCCATCCACGCGCCCCGCTTCTGCCATGTCCTGCCGCTTGAGACGGGCACAGCGCTTGATGAAATGCAAATGCTCTTCCGCAATCTGCTGAACGAGCGGGAAATCGACCCCGAGGACGGCGAGGGCGAGCTGATCTGGCTCTCGGCACTCCTGTGGCGGCTTTACAGGCTTGCCCCGGGGCGGTTCACCTCGGTTGGAGGGAGCGCGGAGAAAATCGTTGCCGCCATCCGCACGGAGCTGGAAAACCACCCCGAGCGTAAGCTGGACCTGAATTCGCTCGCGGCGGCAAACTATATCAGCTCCTACTATCTTTCGCACGTCTTTCACCGCGTCACGGGCTATACCATCAAGCGTTACCTTCTCCTCTGCCGCATTTCGCTTGCCTGTATGCTGTTGTCCGAAGGGAATAAAACCGTGGCGCAGGTCGCGGTCGCCTGCGGATTTACAGACGCAAGTAATTTTTCCCGCTATTTCCGCGAGATTACGGGCATGACCCCATGGGAATACCGTAAAATAGGAGAAACCTCCTGAGAAGCACCTCAGGAGGTTTTTGACAATTCACGGATAACGCAATCAACTTTTGTCGTGGAGGGAAAGTTTTCGCCCGCCTTTTTCAAAAGGCGGCACGGGTCCAGCGCCGTGGAGCGCTGGTCGCCGCCCGCAGGCGGCGAAATCCCCCTAACGGCGCTTTCTTTTTTGCAAAGCTTTTTTCTTTGCGCCTACATGGTCAAAGAAAAAAGCGTGAACAGATTCTTGCTTTTTAGAGCAATGCGCCCTTCTCCTACAAGAAACCTCCCGAGGATTTCTCGGGAGGCTATTTTTCATTGAATCTCAATCGTCACATGATGCTCCGCTGCCGCCGCAGAGGTCAGGTTCACCCGCCATAGAGTGGGAACACCCCACGCGGCGGGAATGCGCGCAGTCTCGGGCGAGGCGTGCTCTACCGCCTCCACCGTCACCGTCAGCCCTGCGGGATAGGTCAAACGCCGCCCGTGCAGGACGAAGGAATTGTCCGTGCGGTCCGTCGGCTCGGTGTCGGTCAGAAGATGGAATACCACTTCCCCGTTCGCAGAAAGCAAAATGTCATCGGTCAGAACCACCTTCCCATCGCGCAGAGTGGCAGTCCGACGGAAGGAGCGAATGCCCGCTTCGGCTCCGTAAGCATCGCGCAGTTCCATCGTGCAGGTGTCCTCCCCCGCGCAAAAGCCGACGGCACGGTGCTCCCGCCCCTGCTTCTGGTCCGCGCCGCAGATTGTGGGCAGGTTGTGATAGTCCGAGCGGGTGTTCCAGATTGTGTAGCGCTCGGGACCGAAGGTCTTGGCGGTATAGGTCCCCACGCCCGCATCGAGGAGAATCGGCTGTCCGTCCGCAAAGACCGACACGGCACCCACGTCATTGTGGTTGTGGCTGGTGTCGTTGTGCCCGCCCTTGACGGCGAGATACAGCCCGCGCGCCTCATCGGAGGTCTCCCGCGCGATGAAAAGCTCAAAATCCTCAAACAGCACGCGGCGCGGCGGGCGGTAGGCGGGCACATCGCGCGGCATTTCCCACGCAAGACCGCAAAGCCAATCGTAGGGGGACTCCCAACCGCTCAAAAGGTCGCCCTGCGTGCCCGCCCCGTGCGCCGAACGGTCGGCGGCAAAGGCAATCATCTGCGGCACATGACAGCGCTCCCCGTAGCGGGCAATCAAGCCTACGTTGGCTTTCAGCCCCGCAAACGCGTCCGCGTAGGTCAAAAAGCGTTGACGGGTGACCGCAAGCAGTGCTTCGCTCTCCCCCATCCGTTGAATCAGCGGGTCACCGAACAGGTCAAAATACCCGTTGGAAAGGTCATACAGCAGCTCGCAGGCACCGAACAGCTTCCCGGGCGCCTGTGCCCAGTAGCTCGGTCCCTCCTCGCAGGCACCGTCCGCGCCGTAGCACATGGTAAAGTTGTCGAGAATCGGCAGGGCGGCGGAAACAAGCTCCTCCCGCCGTGCTTGGTCCGCTTCGCAGAAGGCGGCAACGGTCAGGACATTCCCCGTAATCCACGGTGCCCAGTTGTTGGCGGGGACCTGCGTTTCGGGGTGGATGCCGTCCCAGCCCTGCCAGCCCGAGGCTACCCATGTGCGTTTGTCGAGGAACGGGGTCAGGACCCGCCTGTCCAGCTCGTATTCGGTCCGCTTCCGAATTTCGGGCGAGAAGCGGTCCAGCGCGTCTCCCGCGAAGTACAGCGCCACGGCAAGCACCGCGCCGCTCACGCCCGCGTAAAGGTCGACATAATCCGCCGTCCCCTTCCATGCGTAGGGCAGGACGGGGCGCGCGGGGTCCCCAAGATTGATTGCGGGGTTGCTCAGGTGCGCGGGGATCACCCATGTGGTCTCCTCCAGCATTGCCCAGACAACATCCGCCAGCTTCTCCGTGAAGCGGTCCTTCCCCTCCTGCGCCTCGGCGAGGGCAAGCGTCAGGCACATTTTCCGCCGCTTTTGATACTTTTCGTCAAACACCGTGCGGTCCCCCGTGCGGCGGAAGGACGCATAATCGGTTGCCGAGAGGGGCGGGACCTCCTCGGTCAACAGCTGCTCCGCCTCGGCAATCAGCCGCGCGGCATTTTCGGCGGTCGGGTGCCAATCCCGCTTTCCCATCGGGAAGAACGCATCGCGGGGCAGGATATGTCCCTGTGCGGTGTACTGCTTTTCTTCAAAAATCCGTCGTGTCAAGGTGGAGCCTCCTGTTTTGGGATTTATGGACTAAAGTATCGCCCTATCAATGGCAAAAACTCCTATAACGCTTTTTCTTTGACCAT
>DJSQ01000173.1:6938-7808 GCA_002438075.1 Clostridiales bacterium UBA6330 | reverse complement strand
TTCCTGCGTGCGGATGATGATTCCGCCCCTGCCCGAGGGGATGTTCGAGGATGCGGTGCGGCAGGTGGTGCACGCCAACCGTGACGCGATTCCCTCGCTTGAGAGCGGCGGGTCGCTCTATCTGCGCCCTTATGTGTTCGGGACCAATGCGGTGCTGGGTGTCAAGCCCGCAACCGAGTTTCAGTTTCGCCTGTTCGCCTCCCCTGTCGGGTCCTATTTTGCGGGTGGGATTCGACCGCTCCGCATCCGCATTTCCGATTTCGACCGCGCCGCGCCGCACGGGACGGGGCACATCAAGGCGGGCTTGAACTACGCGATGAGCCTTTACGCGATTGCCGACGCGCACGCGCAGGGCTATGACGAGAATCTGTACGTCGATTCGGCTACACGGACCTATATCGAGGAAACGGGCGGCGCGAACGTGATTTTCATCACAAAGGACGGCGGTCTTGTTACGCCGCAGTCCCCTACAATTCTGCCCTCCATCACGCGGCGGTCGCTCCTGTACGTTGCGGAGCACTACCTGCACATTTCCGCCGAGGAGCGCCCCGTCCGTCTGGATGAAATCGGGGACTTCGCCGAATGCGGCTTGTGCGGCACGGCGGCGGTCATCTCCCCCGTTGGGACGATTGACGACCACGGGACCGAGTATCACTTCGGCGCGCCCGAGGACCGTTCGGTGATTCACCGTCTTTACACCACCCTGTTGGCAATCCAGCACGGCGAGCTTCCCGCGCCCGAGGGCTGGCTCGTGCAGGTGGACTGAGGAGGAAAGAAATGAAAATTGCGGTAATCGGTGCGGGCGCGATGGGGTGTCTCTATGGCGGCATTCTCTCGTCGCACTGCGAGGTCACGCTGTTTGATGCCGCC
>DJSQ01000173.1:6569-6887 GCA_002438075.1 Clostridiales bacterium UBA6330 | reverse complement strand
CTGTTTGATGCCGCCCCCGCCGTTGTGGATGCCATCAATGCGCACGGCATTCTTTGCACGGAGCCTGACGGACGGGAGCACCGCTGCAAGGTCTCCGCACGGCTCACGGGAGACTGCGGCAACGGCGGCTATGCGTTGGTGATTCTCTTTGTCAAGGACCTCTACAGCCGCGCGGCGCTGGAGGCAAACCGTGCGCTGATCGGTCCCGAAACGCTGCTGCTCTCCCTGCAAAACGGCATGGGCAATGAGGAAATCATGCGGGAATTCGCCGCGCCCGAGCGCATTCTGCTCGGCACAACCAAGCACAACTGCGTCACG
>DJSQ01000173.1:5997-6475 GCA_002438075.1 Clostridiales bacterium UBA6330 | reverse complement strand
CGCAGGCAACCGCGCGGCGGCGGAAACGGTAGCCGCCCTCTTTAACGGTTGCGGGCTGGAAGCGGATGTCATTGACAGCGTGAAGCATCTGCTTTGGGAAAAGCTGTTTGTAAACATGACCATCAATCCGCTGACGGCGCTGACCGATGCGCCCATCGGCGCGATTGCGACCGACCCGAATCTGCGGGAGCTTGCCCGCGCTCTGATTGACGAGGCAACCGCGGTTGCGGCGGCGGACGGCGAGCAGTTCGACGCGCAAACGGTCTTTTCCGCGCTTCTTCGGACAGCGGAAACGCTTTCCACCGGCAAAGCCTCGATGTGTCAGGACCTCGAACGGAAGCGGCGGACCGAAATCGATTTCATCAACGGTGCGGTCGTTCGTCTCGGGCAAAAATACCACGTCCCCACCCCGCGCCACGAGGTCATTGTGTCGCTGGTTCATGCGAAAGAGGGGGTGTGAAGGTCGCGGGGCTTTGCC
>DJSQ01000173.1:0-5938 GCA_002438075.1 Clostridiales bacterium UBA6330 | reverse complement strand
AAGGTCGCGGGGCTTTGCCCCGCACCCTACTTAGGAAACTTCTTAAAAGAAGTTTCCTAAGAACCTTCAAGAATTTCACCCACGGGCAGGATTCTCTGCGGAATCCTGCCCGTGGGTGAAAGTTTTTGGGGATTTTTAAGGGACTTTTTTCAAAAAGTCCCTTAAATGGGGTGCGGGGCAAAGCCCCGCGACCTTTTCATCTCCCCTTCCGCATAGACAGCATCAGAATGCGCTCGCAGAGGTCGGGGTAGGAAATGCCGATGGCGGCGGCTTCTTGGGGGAGCAGACTGGTCGGGGTCATGCCGGGGAGTGCGTTGGCTTCCAGACACCACGGCGTGCCGTTTGCGTCCAGAATGAAATCGAAGCGTGCGTAACCGTCAAGACGCAGGACCTCAAAGGCGCGCAGAGAGAGGGACGAAACAAGGGACGTAACCTCGGCGGGAAGCTCGGCGGGGCAGATTTCAAGCGTTGTCCCCTGATATTTGTTTTTATAGTCGTAAAATCCGCTCTTCGGGATAATCTCAACGGGCGGAAGCGCGCGACCGTCCAGAACGCCGACCGTCAGCTCGCGCCCGACAATCTTTTTCTCCACCAGAACCCGCCGCCCCCATTTTGCCGCATCGGAGAGCGCCGCCTCCAGTGCCGCGCGGTCGGAAACAATTGAAACACCCACGCTGGAGCCGCAATCGTTCGGCTTCACCACGCAGGGCAAGCCGATTTGCGCAATCAGGTCCTCGGGATTCCCCTCCGCCGTGTCGTACCACACCCACGCGGGCGTTGGAATGCACGCATCACGGAACAGCCGCTTGGAAAGCTCCTTGTCCATGGCAAGCAGACAGCCCGCGTAGCCCGAGCCCGTATAGCCGATGCCGCAACTGTCCAGATACGCCTGAAGCTGACCGTTCTCCCCCATCGCACCGTGAAGCGCGAGGAATACGCGGTCGGCGGCTTGGCAGACCTGCGCAACGTTCGGTCCCACCAGCGCGTTGCCGATGCCGACCTCGCGGCGGAGCGCCTCCAAATCGGGGACCCGATCGGTCACGGTGTGCGTGTAGCGCTCCTCCCCGCGAAAGAGGCTGTCAAGGTCCTCGGGCAGGTCCCGAATCCCTCGGTAGACATCCAGAAGCAGGACGCGGTGTCCCTTTTCCATCAACGCATTGGCAATCAGGCTTCCCGAGCTGAGCGACACCTCACGCTCGGGCGAAAGTCCGCCTGCAAGAACTGCAATTTTCATATGTTCACTCCCGTTTTCAATAGACTGTTATCATGTTATGCGCCGTGCGTCAGAATGGCAACACGGTCCTGCCCGCCGAGGTCCCGCTTCACCTCGCAGGCAAAGCCGTAAGACGCGGCAAGCGCGCGGATTGCCTCGCCCTGATCGTACCCGATTTCAAAGAGACAGAAGCCGCTGTCGGTCAGACAATCCTTTGCAAGCCGCAACAGCGCGCGGTAAAAGACCAGACCGTCCGCGCCGCCGTCCAGCGCCATGCGCGGCTCATGCCGCACCTCTGCCGAGAGCGTGTCCACCACCTCCGAGCGGATGTAGGGCGGGTTGGAAAGAATCGCGTCAAAGCGCCCGAGCGTCTCGGGTGCGGCGGTCAAAAGGTCGGCGCGAAGCAGACGGAAGCGGTCGGAAACACCGTTCCGCACCGCATTTTCGGCGGCAATCTCCAAAGCGCCCCGCGAGAGGTCCACACCGAGGGCGCGGGTGTCGGGACGCTCCGACAGCGTGGCAATGCCGACACAGCCGCTTCCCGTGCAAAGGTCGGCGAAGTACGCCCCCTGCGGCAGGCGGCGGATTGCCTCCTCCACCAAGACCTCGGTATCGGCGCGCGGAATCAGGCAATCGGGCGAGACGCGGAAGGTCCCACGATAGAAGCTCCACACCCCGAGGATGTATTGAAGCGGCTCGTGACCGAGCCGACGCGCCAGTGCCCGCTCCAAAGCGGAGGAGGGATAATCGCGGTCGGGATTGGAAAGGATAGAAAAGCGGTCCGCGCCGCAAAGGTCCTCCAAAAGGCATTCCGCCTCAAATTCCGCCGCCTCGATTCCGCCCGCCGACAGTTGCCCGCACAGCTCCCGATAGGTCACAACACCACCCCGCTTTCCGATTTCCTTTATTTTATCACATTTTCCCGAAAAAATAAAGAGCTTTTCCGATTTTTTTCGGAAAAGGACTTGCTTTTTTTGCGGAAGTATGGTATAATACTCCCAAGAATGATTCCGCAAAGCGGTTTCAAACGGAGGGTTGAAGAATGAAGAAGCAACAGGAAGTTATGGTCGTGAAACGGAGCCGCTCCGGTTGGTGGACTGCCATCAAGACATTGCTCATCCTTGCGGGGCTGGTTTTCATTGCCGTAAAGCTCTACGATAAATTTGTGGCAAAAAAGCAAAAGGCAGTCGATCTGCCGAAGGACACGGATGCCGACGGAGCCGATGCAACGGCAACCGAGGACGGGGACGCGGGCTTTTCCGCATCCGCATCGGACGTGATCACCAATCCCGAGAATATGGACTGACCCACACGCGTACCCGTTACGCTTTGACCGGAGGGAGAATGCCACGGCGTTTTCTCTCCGGTCTCTTCATGAAAGGAAGGAACCGATATGGCTAAATACAGACGCGACCGCATCAACGATGAAATGCGGCGGGAAATGATGGAGATTTTGCGAAGGGTCAAGGACCCGCGCGTGCAGGACGCATTCGTCAGCGTGACTGCGGTTGACTGCACGGCGGACCTGAAGTACGCCAAAATCTATTACTCCGCCCTGCGGGGGGACGAAAAGGAGCTGGCAAAGGGGCTGAAGGCGGCAACGGGCTTTATCCGCCGCGAGCTGGCGGCGGGGCTGAACCTGCGCATCACGCCCGAGCTGACCTTTGTGCGGGACGATTCCATCACCTACGGCGCGCACATTTCGTCGATTCTGAACACACTGGAGATTTCGGACGAAGAGGAACCGACCGAGGACGGTAACGGCGATGAATGAGCGGCGCTTTTCCCCCATTCCCTTTGACGCGCTTTGCGAGCGGCTGACCGAGCGGCAGGACACGCTCCTGCTCCTCCACCGCAACCCCGATGGGGACGCAGTCGGGTCGGCGTTTGCTCTGCGCGAATTGCTGACCGCTCTCGGCAGTCGCGCATGGTGCGTGTGCGAGAGCGAGCTTCCCGAGCGCCTGCGCTTTCTCTCCGCCCCCGCGCAAGGGAGCGTTCTCCCCGAATCGGTCCCTGCGGATTTTTCCGACGTGCGGGTCATCTCGGCGGATGTCGCCTCCCCTGCCCAGCTCGGCGCTCTGCGGGAGCGCTTTGAAGCGCGGACCGATTTCATGATCGACCATCACGGAACCGGAACGCCGTTTGCCGATTTCTACACCGACCCCCGCGCGGCGGCAACGGGCGAGATTGTCTTTGACATCATCCGCCGTTTGGAACAGCAAAGCCGCGCACACATGACCCCGCGCATGGCGGAATTGCTCTATGCCGCCATCAGCAGTGACACGGGCTGCTTCCGTTATTCCAACGTCACGCCCGACACGCACCGCCGCGCGGCGGAGCTGGTTGCAATCGGCATCGACTGCGCCGACATCAACCACCGCCTGTTCGACTCCAAGCCGCTCGGACAGCTTCGCGCCGAGGCAATGGGCGTGGAGCACCTGCGCGTCAGTCACAGCGGGCGGGTTGCATTGATTGCGGTCTCCTATGCGGAACGGTTGGCGGCGGGACTGGAGGACTGCGACCTCGAAACGCTGGTGGACGTGGCGCGCTCGCTGGCGGGCGTTGAGGTGGCAATCTCCCTGCGACAGCCGACCGAGGAAGGTATTTTCCGTGCATCGGTACGCTCCTCGGGGGCTTACAACGTCGCGGCGCTCTGCGCAAAATTCAGTGGCGGCGGGCACGAAAAGGCGGCGGGCTGTACGGTCTACGCGCCCGACATCGAAAGCGCGGCGGCAATGCTGCTCGGTGCAATCGACAATTGATTTTTCTGCGGCAAACTGAATAAAGACCTCCCAAACGGTCCATGATGGTATCATCAAAAACATATGGGAGGTCTGTTTTTATGCAGAAAAGAGTGATTGTGATTGTGTTGGTGCTGATGGCGGTCCTGCTGGTGGTGGGGCTTTTCCCCGTTCACGGCGAGGCGAAAATTTATGACAGCGTGGTCCGTCTCCATGTGCTGGCGAACTCCGACAGCGAGGAGGATCAGGCGCGGAAGCTGAAGGTGCGGGACGCGATTCTGGAGGTCACGGCACCGCTTCTGGAGGATTGCCCCGACCGTGACACAGCGGAAGCACTCCTGCGGGCACATGAGGAGGACATCCTCGCCGCCGCGCACGGGGCGTTGATTGCGGACGGACGGGACGAGGAGGTGTCGATTCTCTTCGGCACGGAAAGCTACCCCGAGCGCTCCTATGACAGCTTCTGCTTCCCTGCGGGCGACTATCTCTCCATGCGGGTCTGCATCGGTGAGGCGGCGGGAAAGAATTGGTGGTGCTGTCTCTATCCCCCGCTCTGCCTCGGTGCGGCAAGCGTCTCGCGCGACAAAGCCGAGGAGGAATTCATTTCCGTGGGGCTGACCCCCTCGCAGTACCGCGTGATTACCGAGACCGACCGCCCCGTCTACCGCGCGCGCTTCAAGCTGCTGGAGCTGTTCGGCAAGCGCCGCTGAATGTCAGGCGGGAGAATTTTCCCGATTTTGCTTGACAAGCCGCGCAAATTGGTGTATAATAGAGGTAGCTTCGTTGAACGGTCGCGCGGTATGTTGCCGTAAGGTATTACCGTGAGGAAAGTCCGGGCTTCACAGGACAGGATAGCTGATAACGTCAGCCGCGGGTAACCGCCGGGAAAGTGCAACAGAAAGAAACCGCCGCATTTTGCGGTAAGGATGGAAAGGCGAGGTAAAAGCTCACCCGTTCTCATGGTAACATGAGTCCGCTGTAAACCCTATCCGAAGCAACACCCCAAGGGCGGCTTGTCCGGCATATCGCCGGGGGTGGCACGAGGGCTTTGCCCTCGGAGCGTTCCGGTGACGGAACGCGGAGATTGATGACCGTTCCCGACAGAACCCGGCTTACAGACGAAGCTACCCCCGCCGTGCGGGGGATTTTTCATAGGAAGGTACCAACCATGAAAACACGCCTGCTTTGCGGACTGCTCCTCGCAGCCGCGCTCCTCTGCTCGCTCCCCTCCTGCGCCAAAAAGGAGCTTCTGTATTCGATTGAGGACGGAGACCGCACCATTGAGGTTCTCGGCGGCTCCCGCGCGTCTTACATCTCGGTGAAAAAGGATGGCGAGGAAATCTGGCAGACCCGCGTTTATTCCGACCGCACCGTGGGCGAGCGGAACGGGACCTACGGTTTCCGCCTCATGGACCTCAATTTTGACGGCAGAAACGATTTGGTCATCGCCATCACAGCGGACGGCGACGAGGTGACCGAGCAGGTCTTTTTGCAGACCTCGGACGGCTCCTATCGCGCAAGCAGTGCGTTTGAAGGAAAGCACACGCTTGCCGTGGACGAGACGCAGGAGCTGGTGTTCGGCTTTACGCACACCGTGGAGACCCTGCGCGATGCGGAAACGGGCGTGACAAGTCAGGTCACTACCGACCGCGCAACTGCCTATTCGTGGCAGGGCAACGGTCTGGAGCCGCGCCGCTATGTTGCGCTGACCTTCTACGGCTCGAACGAAGAGAGCCGCCGCTATTGCTACTCGGTTGCCGACTTTGACGAAACGACGGGCGCATGGGAACAGCCCTACGACCGCTGGATGTCGCAAGCGGAATACGAGCAAGCCGATTTTGAAGGACTTTATTACTTCCGAAAGAACTGAACCTCATCGGCTTTTGTCATGGGGTGAAAGTTTTCGCCCGCCTTTTTTAAAAGGCGGCGCAGTCAAGGGCGCGGAGCCCTTGTCGCCGCCCGCAGGCGGCGAAATTCCCCATAC
>DJSQ01000171.1 GCA_002438075.1 Clostridiales bacterium UBA6330 | reverse complement strand
AGCGGGAGCGAGGCGTCAGCCACCAAAATCCCGCTGGACGGGATTTTGCGCGGGAGCGCCGGAATGCGTAGCACGGAATACGGCTACATCAGAATCTGTACCAACAAAAAGAGGAGCAAAAACTCCCCTTGTTGAAGGTCTTGAAGGTCCTTAGGGGACTTCTCCTCAAGAAGTCCCCTAAGCAGGGTTTGGGGCAGAGCCCCAAGGTCTTAACTCTTAAAAAAAGGAGCAAACTATGAAAAATATACTGGTCGTAGGTAGTATCAATATGGATTACGTCATCCATACCGAGCGGCTCCCCAAGCTGGGGGAAACGATTACGGGCTCGGACTTCGCCATGAACTTCGGCGGGAAGGGCGCAAACCAAGCAACCGCAACCGCTAAGCTCGGATGCCCGACAAAAATGCTCGGCGCAGTCGGAGGGGACCTCGCGGGCGACCTCGCAAGAAAGAACCTCGAGAGCTACGGCGTGGACTGTACCCCCGTTGCAACCACCGATGCCCCTACGGGCGCTGCCGTCATTACCGTCTGCGGCGGCGATAATCATATCATTCTGGATATCGGCGCAAACGGACGCGTTACCCCCGATGCCATTCAAGCACAGGAGAGCCTGTTCGATTGGGCGGACGCCGTGATTTTGCAGTACGAAATTCCCACCGAATCGGTGCTGGAAGCGGCAAAGCTCGCAAAAGCGCATAACTGCCGCGTCCTGCTCAACCCCGCTCCCGTCAAAGAAGTCGACCCCGCACTCTATGGCTACGTCGACCTCGTCGTCCCAAATGAGTTTGAAGCCTCGCTCCTGACGGGCGTGACCGTCAAGGACCGCGAAAGCGCCGTCCCCGCACTCCGTAAATTGCAGGAAATGGGGTGCAAGGCAGCACTTATCACCCTCGGCAAACAGGGGTGCGCCTATATCAACGAACAGAACGAGATTGCCTATGCGGGTATCTATGAAATCAAGGTCGTTGATACCACTGCGGCGGGCGATAGCTTCATCGGCGGGCTTTGCTCCATGCTCTGCGAAGGAAAGACCATGCGCGAGGCAGTCCGCTACGCAACCGCAGTCTCCACCCTCGCAGTCAGCCGCGCGGGTGCGGGCGTTTCCATCCCAACGGCAGACGAGGTGGAAGCCTTCCTCGCGGAAAGAGGCGACCTGTGACCGAGGACGAAAAACGCGCGGCGGGTCTGCTGTTCTTCCCCGGGGACCCCGCGCTGAAGGCAATCAAGCTGCGCACCCATAAGCTGAATATCGACTATAACAATACCTACGAGGACGAAGCCGAAAAGCGCGCGGAAATTCTCGGCGAAATGCTCGGAGCGCTGGGCGCGGGGAGCTTTTTGCAGGGCCCCGTGACCTTTCATTACGGACAGCATACGAAAATCGGGAAGGATGTGTTCATCAACTTCAACCTGACCGTGCAGGATGACGCGGAGGTCGTGATTGACGATGGCTGTGACTTCGGACCGAACGTTACCATCGTCACCCCCGTCCACCCGATGCTTGCCGCCGAGCGGAAGCGGATGCGGAACGAGCACGGCGAGGAGAAGCGGCTCTGCTACGCAAAGCCCGTGCACATCGGCAAAAATTGCTGGGTCTGCGCGAATGCAACGATTCTGCCGGGCGTGACGATTGGGGATAACTGCGTCATCGGCGCGGGAAGCGTTGTGACCCGTGACATCCCCGCAAACAGCTTTGCGGCGGGAAATCCCGCAAGGGTAATCCGCACGCTGACCGAAGCCGACAGCATGACACACAAGCCCGAGCGTTTGGGCGGGAGCTCGGTCATCCAATAACCCCGCAAAAAAGAGAGGACCGATGCGATTCGGTCCTCTCTTTTTGAAAAAATGCTTGACAAATGAGCCGAAACAGGCTATAATAACACTGTTGGGCTTTCCAACCTTGGACGCACGGCGTGGTTCGGCTCCCTTCGGACAATCGGAGAGAGCGACATTTCTTAGGGCACCACCGCGCAATTCCGATTGGCGCACTTGCTCGCGCCTTTTCCGTCATACTTCACAAAAACCCTTGCCTGTAGCTCAGCTACAGCCTGCGGATTTTTGTATCGTCTGACGAAAAACTCGACTTCGCAATTGCACCATCGGAATTGTGCGGTGATACCCTAACCTCTTTCCGAATTTTGGGAAGGGGGTGATGGCATGGAAAACATCCTTCAGGCATTGAGCCTGATTGTGGCGTTTATTACGATGGTCTATACCATTCTTACCTACAATCACACGAAAAAGAAATAACCGCCCTCTTCCCCTCTAAGTTGAGGGACGGTTATTTCTACATAGCCGGAGGGCGCTGACCGATGTCCGCGCGTCCTCGTAGCTTTATTATATACGAAAAAACAGGATTTGTCAAGAGGTTTTCTCTTGTTTTTTCTTGATTTGTGAGGCAAATATGTTACCGAAATTACAGGAACAAACCGAACGGGGCGCGCAACCGATTCTGCGGCGGCTGGTCGGAGAGCAGGACAGGACCGCCTTTGGCGCGTTCGCGTGGGGAACACGCATCACCCTGCGCGCGGAGGTCCCGCGGGCATTCGGCGCGGCGGCGGTCGTTTTGCGGCTTGCCCCCGACGGCGGCGAGACAACCGACACCCCGTTTGCGTTCGGGTCCACCGATTTTGTCACGGATATTTACACGCTCACGCTGGATACCGCAATGCTCTGCGGGCGGGACGGCGGGCTGTTCTATTACGAGGTGCTCTTCCTGCGCGGGAGCGACACGCGGTTTACCGACAGCACCGATAACCTGCATTTTACGCTTTCGCCGCACAGCGCGGTCAAATTCCGTCTGCTGATTCACGCCCCCGATTTTCACACCCCCGACTGGCTGAAGAGCGGGACGATGTATCACATTTTTGTCGACCGCTTCAAGCGGGATGAAAACGCGCCGCCCGTCAAGGCGGAGGCAACGCTCAACACGGACTGGGAAAACGGCATTCCCGAATTCGCCGCGAAAAACGGGGACCCGCTCCCGAATCGGACCTTTTTCGGCGGGACGCTTGACGGCATTACCGAGGAGCTGGACCGCCTGCAAGCCATGGGGTACGACATTCTCTACCTCTCACCCGTCTTTGACGCGCGCTCCAACCACCGCTACGACACGGGAGACTATGAAACGGTGGACCCCGCGCTCGGCGGGGACGCGGCATTTGACCGTCTGATTTCCGCCGCCCACGCGCGGGGAATGCACGTCATGCTCGACGGCGTGTTCAACCACACGGGGGATGACAGCCGCTATTTCAACCGCTACGGAACCTACCCGTCGGTAGGGGCTTATCAGTCAACCGAGTCCCCTTATGCGGCGTGGTACAGCTTCCGCCATTTCCCCGACGATTACGAGTGCTGGTGGGGCATTCCGATTCTGCCGCGGCTGAAGCAAACCGAGGCGGTCTGTCGGCACTATTTTACGGGTGCGGATGGAATCGCCGCCAAATGGCTTGCGCGCGGTGCGGACGGCTGGCGCTTGGACGTTGCGGACGAATTGCCCGATGAATTTCTGGATGAATTGCGGGCGGTTGCGAAGAAACAGACCAACGGTCGGGCGGCGATTCTCGGCGAGGTCTGGGAGAATGCCGCCGACAAGATTGCCTACGGCAAGCGCCGCCGCTATCTGCGCGGGGGACAGCTGGACAGCGTGATGAACTACCCGTTCCGCAATGCGGTGCTGGACCTGCTCCTGCGGCGGGATGCGGGCGCGTTCGTTCGGACGCTGACCGAAATTTATGCGTCCTATCCGCGCGAGGTCTCGGACAGTCTGATGAATCTGCTTGGGACGCACGACACGGCGCGGATTCTGACGGTGCTCGGTGACCCCGAGGAGGGGAGCGGGCGCTCCAATGCCGAGCTGTCGCGGGCACGGCTGTCCGCCGATGCGCGGCGGCGGGCGATTTCGCTGTTGAAGCTCGCATCGGTTCTGCAATACACGGTTTACGGCTTCCCATCGGTTTACTACGGGGACGAGGCGGGGCTGGAGGGCTATCACGACCCGTTCTGCCGCCGTCCGTACCAGTGGGGGCACGAGGACGAGGGTTTGATGGCGCACTACCGTCTGCTCGGACGCTTCCGCACGGCGCACAAGGCTTTACACGGCGGCGAGTTCCGTTTTCTCTACGCGACCGACACGGCATTCCTCTACGAGCGTGTTCTCGGTGACGATCGGATCATGGTAGCGGCGAACGTTGGGGATTCCCCCGCCTCCGTCCCCGTCTCGGGCGCATGGCTCGACCTCCTCTCCCGCACCCCCGTCCGCGATTCCCTTCTCCTCCCCCCTCTGACTGCCGCGCTGTTGCAGTGATGGGGTAAAAAGGAAAGACCTTGGAGGCG
>DJSQ01000143.1 GCA_002438075.1 Clostridiales bacterium UBA6330 | reverse complement strand
GGGAGGGTCAGGGAGGTTTGGAGGGTAGGGGACCCCATCCGAAAGGGGGTCCCCTGCGCCTCCAAGGTCTTTCCTAAACCCTCTCCGCCACAGCCTCTGCCGTAGCGGGGAGCTCGAGCTCTTCGCGGGTGGAAAGGGTCTTCAGATGCAGAACACCGCGGGAAAGCTCATCGCTGCCCATCGTGATCACGTGCGTGAAGCCACCCTTCAAAGCGTATTCCAGCTGCTTGCCGTACTTCTTCGACCCGAGGAAGAGCGTCGCGGGAATGCCGGCACGGTGCAGATCGGATACAAGGGAAAGATAGGCTTCGTAGGGCACATCGTCAAAACGCGTGACCAGAACCTTCACCGCGTCAGCCGAAGGGTCGGGCATCAGATTGTGCGTCACGAGGAAGTTCTCCAGCGTTACATCACCCATCCCGTAGCCGACACCCGAAATTTTCGCGTTCTTTACGAATAAACCAACCAGATTGTCGTACCGCCCGCCGCCGAACATCGCGCGGTTGTTCTCGGGCGCGTTGTCAAAGACCTCAAAAACCGTCCCCGTGTAGTAGTCCAAGCCGCGAATGATGCCGAAATCAAAGACGCAGTAGCGGTCCAAGCCCGCCTTCTTCAGCATCCCGAACAGCTGTAACAGCTCCGCAGACCCGACCGAGGCGGGGCAGAGCGCCGTCGCATCCTCCACCGACATCGTGTAGAGCGCGTCAATCTTGGCAATTTGCTCCGCCGTCAAGCCGAGCGCCGTCAGGTCCCGCTCGTAAACCTCGCGCGGTACCTTGTTCTTGCGGTCGATTACCTTCGAGACCTGCTTCGCGCCCTCGCCATCGGTCCCCGCAATCGCCGCAATCACGTCGTTGAAGAAGCGGCGGTTGTTGATGTGCACCGTGAACATCGTCTCGTCGGCACCGAACGCACGCATGATTTCAATCGCGGAGGAAATGCAGTCCAGGTCCGCCTCGTAGCCGTCACAGCCGAAAATGTCCACGTTCAGCTGCCAGAACTCGCGCAGTCTGCCGCGCTGGGGCGCTTCGTAGCGGTACATATTCGGAATGGAGAACCATTTCAGCGGAAAGACCAGCTCGTTCATCTTCGCCGCCACCATCCGCGCCACGGTGGGGGTCATCTCGGGGCGGAGCGCCAGACGACGGTCGCCGCGGTCCACGAAATTGTAGGTCTGCTTGGTCGCAATTTCTTCACCGCTCTTTGCGGCGTAAAGGTCGAGCGACTCCAGCATCGGTCCGTTGTATTCCTCAAACGCGGCGGTCTCCAGCACGCGGCGGACAACGCCGAAAAAGCGGTTCCGCAGGCGCATTTCCTGCGGGTAGAAATCTCTTGTGCCCTTGTAGGGCTGGGTGGACAGTTTTTCACTCATAGCAGTATGTTCCTTCTTTTCGGAGTGTATTCCTCTTTATTATAGCAAACCCGCGCGCGGATTGCAAGGGCTTCCGTGAAAAAAGTCGGTCCGCGCCCGCTTTTTTCGGTAAAAACCTTGACAAAGCGGGAAAGGCGTGCTATAATAAATCATACGTTTCAAAACAAATATTTCAGAACGCACGAAGCGGAAAGGAGCAAACATGCTCAACATTCGGAATCTGACCAAAACCTACGGCGAGAAGCGGGCGGTTGATGACCTCTCCCTGCACATCGCCCCGGGCGAAATTTACGGCTTTATCGGACACAACGGCGCGGGAAAGACCACAACCCTGCGCGCGGTGGTCGGCATCCTCAACCCCGACGCGGGGGAGATTACCGTGGACGGACTGTCCCTGCGTGAAAACCCCGTGGCGTGCAAGCGGAAGATTGCCTATATCCCCGACAACCCCGACCTCTACGAGTTCATGACGGGAATCAAATACCTCAATTTCATTGCGGATATCTTCGGCGTGAGCGCCAAGGACCGCGAGGAGCGCATCCGCAAATACGGCGATCTGTTTGAACTGACCGCCGACCTCGCCCAGCCCATCGCCGCTTATTCGCACGGCATGAAGCAGAAGCTCGCCATCATCGCGGGCTGGCTCCACGCGCCGCGCCTGATTATCATGGACGAACCGTTCGTGGGGCTGGACCCCAAAGCGTCGCACCTGCTCAAGGGGATGATGCGCGAATTCTGCGATGCGGGCGGCGCCATCTTCTTTTCCACCCACGTTCTGGAGGTCGCGGAAAAGCTCTGCGACAAGGTGGCAATCATCAAGGGCGGCAGGCTCATCCGCTCGGGCACGATGGAGGAGGTCAAGGGAGACGACAGCCTTGAGGAGGTCTTTCTGGAGCTGGAGGACAAACAGTGATGCTGAAGGTACTCCTGAAAAAACAGCTGGCGGAGATTTTCCGCTCCTATTTCTACAACCCAAAGAGCAACAAGCGGCGCTCGGTCGGCTCGACCGTCGGCTTTTTCCTCCTCTACGTGTTTCTGATGCTGGGCATCTGCGGCGGACTGTTCGGGTTCCTTGCGTACAGCCTCTGCCGCCCGCTCGTTGCCGCAGGGCTTGACTGGCTCTATTTCACCCTGCTTTCCCTCATCGCCGTGGCGCTGGGGACCTTCGGCAGCGTGTTCAACACCTATTCGGGGCTCTACCTTGCAAAGGACAACGACCTGCTCCTCTCCATGCCGATTCCCGTGCGGGACATCATGCTTGCGCGCCTGCTCGGTGTGTATCTGATGGGACTGCTCTATTCGGGCATCGTCCTGCTTCCCGCGGCGATGATTTACCTGATCTTCGCACCCGTTACGGCACTGACCGTTGTGGGCATTCTGCTCCTGATTCTGCTGATTTCGGTGGTGGTCCTGCTGCTCTCCTGCCTGCTCGGATGGGTGGTGGCAAAAATCAGCCTCAAGCTGAAGAACAAGAGCTTTATCACGGTGCTGGCATCCCTGATTTTCCTTGCCGTTTATTACTTCGTCTACTTCAAGGCGCAGGACGCAATCATGGCGCTGGTTGCAAATGCCGAGGCATGGGGCGAGAAATTCCGCAACGCGGCATACCCGCTCTACCTGCTCGGAAGGGTCGGCGCGGGGGACCCGCTTGCAATGGGAATCTGGACCGCGGCAGTCGCGGCACTGACCGCCCTGCTCTGGTGGCTGATGTCGCGCAGCTTCCTGCGGATTGCGACCTCCTCGGGCAACACCGCAAAGGCGGTTTATCACGAGAAGGCGGCAACGGTGCGGAGCGCATCCTCGGCACTCCTCGGAAAGGAATTCGCGCGCTTTACCAAGAGCCCCGCATATATGCTCAACTGCGGGCTGGGACTGCTGTTCCTTGTCGTGGCGGCAGTGCTTCTGCTCGTCAAGGGCGGGGGCATACTTGCGGTTCTGGAGGAGGCGGGACTGTCGGGCTTGATTGACGGAATGCCGCTGTTCCTCTGCGCGGCGCTGGGCTTTATCATCGGAACAATCGACATCACCGCACCGTCGGTGTCGCTGGAGGGAAAGAATCTCTGGCTTGCGCAGTCGCTCCCCGTTACACCGTGGCAGGTCCTGCGGGCAAAGCTGTCGGTGCAGGTGATTCTGAGCGCACCGCCCGTCCTGCTTTGCTCGGTCGTGGGGGTCGTAATCCTGCGTCCGTCCGTGCTCTCGGCGGTCTTGCTGCTCGTGCTCCCGCAGGTGTCGGTGCTGTTCCAGTCCATGTTCGGGCTGGTGCTGAACCTGCATCGCCCATCGCTGAACTGGTCAAACGAAATTTACCCCATCAAGCAGAGCATGAGCGTGTTCATCGCGCTGTTCGGCGGCTGGGTCATCGGACTTCTGCCGCTTGCAATCTATCTCCCGCTCGGCGGAATCCTCGGCGCGGACGCGTGCCTCGGTATCTACCTCGTCCTGCTCCTCGGCGCCTGCACGGGAATGCTCCTCTGGCTCAAGGGCCGCGGTGCCCGCATTTTCGCGGAGCTGTAAGGGGGACGTTGCGTGGGACCTTCTTGAAAGAAGGTCCCACGCAAGAACCGTCACCGGAAAAGAAAAAAGCGCCGACGGAAGGTCGACGGCAAAATTTTTCGGAAAAGGGTTGACAACGCGGAAAAAATGTGGTATGATAAAGGTACGAGGGGAACACCGGCGACGGTTACTTCCTTCCGCAATGGTTAAAGATAACCGCTCCGAGTCGGAAGCTACAGGCGGTTATCTTTTTTTGTGTTGCGCGATGTATTCCAACAGAAGATTCAGGGCTAAAACGATAGCCACCAATCCGTCATGCAGGTTCATGAGCATCACCTCCTTCCTTTCGGAAGGAGAAAAGACCTGCTCCCTCCGAAAATGCGGAAGGAGTAACCGCCACCGACAGGCAACGCCCGTGTCCGCGAAATGCGGCAAGGGTGTGTATGCCATACGTCTGT
>DJSQ01000222.1 GCA_002438075.1 Clostridiales bacterium UBA6330 | reverse complement strand
GTAAGGGCGAACATATACAGCCCCTCAACGGGTGACATCCCAAAGCAAACGCCTGCGGCGTTTAGTCCCCCTAAAGGGCGCCGACAGGCGAATTCTTGATACCCGTGAGAGGACGGACAATCACTGCCCATCCCCGAGCAAATCGGTCATGCTCCGCAGGCTGATGAGAAGCGTTGACGCATTATGCAACAGCGCCGAGGTGGTGGGCGGCAGGATGCCCGCCACGCCGAAGAGAATCAGACCGAGGTTGAACCCGACAATGGTGCGGTAGTTCCGATGAATCCGCGCCATCAGCGCCGTTGACAGCCGCCGCAGGGTCACAAGCTCCCACAGGCTCTCGGAGGAGACCGTAATATCGGCAATCTCCCGCGCGATTGCCGCGCCCGTGTTGATTGCGATGCCGACATCCGCCTCGGACAGCGCAGGCGAATCGTTCACGCCGTCGCCAATCATAATCACCGTATGCCCCTCGGCGCGCGCACGGCGGATATACTCCGCCTTATCCTGCGGCAGGACCTCTGCGCGGAACTCGTCCACGCCGACCTGCGCCGCCACAGCCGCCGCGGTTGCGCGGTTATCGCCCGTCATCATGACGGTGTGCGTAATGCCGCATTCATGCAGGGCGCGGATGATCTCCGCCGCCTCCGCACGGAGCGGGTCTGACACACAGATGACCGCCGCAAGCGCGCCCGAAATGCAGAGGTACAGGTGCGAATACTCGGGCGGCAGAGAAGCAAATTTTTCCTCTTCGCCCACAGGGATCGCACAGCCCTCGTCCTCAAACGCGAAATGCGCGCTCCCGATGATGACCTTTTCCCCGTTGACACTGCTGGAAATGCCGTGCGCCACCACATACTCCACGCGGGAGTGGTATTCCTCATGGTCCAGCCCGCGCGCCTTTGCCTCGTTGACCACCGCATTCGCCATGGAGTGCGGGTAATGCTCCTCAAGGCAGGCGGCAAGGCGGAGCATTTCGTTCTCGTCCCGACCGCCGAAGGTCACAATCTGCGCCACACGCGGCGAGGCATAGGTCAGGGTTCCCGTCTTGTCAAAGACCACCGTGTCGGCGTTCGCAACCGCCTCGAGGAAGCGCCCGCCCTTGATGGAGAGATTATGCGTATGCCCCTCCCGCATGGCGGAAAGCACCGCGATGGGCATAGAGAGCTTCAGCGCGCAGGAGAAGTCCACCATCAGCACCGAAAGCATTTTGGTCACGTTGCGGGTCAGGAGCCATGTCAGCCCCGTCCCGAGGAAGGTGTACGGCACCAGACGGTCCGCCAGCCTTGCTGCCTTGTCCTCGGCGGTGGATTTCAGCTTTTCGGATTCCTCAATCATGCGCACGATGCGGTCATAGCGCCCCTCGCCCATGACCTGCGCAACCCGCACCACGCATTCACCCTCCTCCACAACCGTCCCCGCATAGACATAGCTTCCGCTGCGCTTCGGGACCGGCAGGGATTCGCCCGTCATGCTTGCCTGATTGACCGTTGCTTCGCCGTCCGTCACGGTTCCGTCCAGCGGAATGAGGTTGCCCGTGCGGACCACAATCAGGTCGCCCGTCCGCATCTCGCCAATCGGCACCGCTTCCTCGCCGTGGTCGGTTACCAGCCAGACCTTATCCACGCCGAGCGCCATTGCGCCCGCGAGGTCCGCCACCGATTTTTTGTGCGTCCAGTCCTCCAGCAATTCCCCCAGCCGGAGCATGAACATCACCGACCCCGCCGTGGAGAAGTCTCCGCGCAGGAGCGACACGCCGATCGCGGTTGCGTCCAGCACCTCGACCGTCAGCTTGCCGCAGCAGAGCGATGCAAGCCCCGCCCGCAGGTAACGGACCGCATGGCAGAGCGTCAGCGCAATGCGGACGGGCGACGGCAGCAGGAAGCGCCGCACGCCGCGCCACAGCACGGTGGAAATCAGACGGTCCTCAAATTCGCGGTTCAGCGCGCGGGTGGTGTGCGCGGGCACGAGGTCCGCCGCCTCCGCCTTTGCGAAGGAGAACGCCGCAAAGCGCGCCGTGACCGCTTCGCGTGCGCCATGGTAGGTCACCACTGCGTCCCGTGTGCGGTCATAGACCTTGACCGTATCCACCCCGTCCGTTGCGCGGAGCCAATATTCCAGTGTATCCGCGTCCGAGAGCGACATCGGACCGCAAAGCAGTCTGACGCGCATCCGTCCGCTTGTTTCATGCAGAATTTTACATTTCATAGCTTCGGTTTCCTCCAAAAAGCGCCGCTCCCGAAAAAGAGCGGCACTTTTCTGTCAGTTTTCAGGCTTCGTTTCCGCCGTTTCCACCGTTTCCGCCGCCTTCGGCTCTGCTTCTGCGGTGTCCTCGATGACCTTCTCCGCTTCCGCCTTTGCGCGCTTGGCGTTGATTTCCTTCGCCTCCGCGAGGATATCGCCCGCGCTCTCCTTCACACCCGTGACCGTGGTCATCACGCTGTCCTTTGCGCGAATCGCCGCGGCGGTTGTGTGCGCGTAGACCTTCTTCGCGTCCTTACTGCTCAGCACCTTCACGCCCGCAGTTCCGAACAGGACCCCTGCGGCAAACAGACCGAATTTTGCAATTCCCATCATAACTCATTCCTCCTGTTTTTTTCAAGGTATTGCGTTTCTGTTCTTATTATAACACAAAGCGCCCGCATTTTCAAGATGCAGACACAATTTTTTCCGAAAAGTCCGCAAAAAAAGACCGCAGGAATAACCTGCGGTCAAAAGCCCCGCCGAGCCGTGTGATCGGGAAAGGAAAACCCTGCTTTGACAGGGCGGTGTCCTCGCCCCGCGACTTTACTGCTCCCAACGTCCCACGACAGCCGAGACAAGTCAATCGGGTTGCCGTGAGGAGGTCTGCAAACCATCGCAAGGTCAGACTCCTTTATTTCTTTGTGGGTTTTTATCACCGATCATCACGCACTAAGCAGGATGGACCGAACATGATTTCAGTTCTTTTCGTCTCCGTCGTAGTCAATCTCCTCGGAGAAGCGATCGTCGAAGATGTCCGCCACATTGTCGAACTCCTCGTCGTCCTCCAGCGTCACGAGCATATCCTCGCCGTCCTCGTCCTTCTCCATTTTGAGAATGACATATTCCTGAAAGCCGTCCTTGGTTTCGTTCTCTGCGTCGGCAGGAATCATCGCATAATAGGTCGTCCCCTGATAATCCGCCGTGTCGATCAACTCAAATTCAGTCACGTTGCCATCTTCGTCGACCAGCGGGAAAAACTCGCGCTCGCCGTCATTTTCCGCAATTTCATTTTTGTTTTCTTCCATGTTGCACCTCAACCTCGGTTCTTATGGTTTTATTATACACGAAAATCTCGGTTTTGTCAAGGGCTTTCCATCATTTTACCGAAGGATCCTCCGAAAAATCAATCAGCTCCGAAAGAATCGCGTTGCTGACCAGCATTCCCGCAGGCGTGAGGGCGTAGCGGTTACCCGTCCGCTTTGCAAGCCCTGCGGGAATGTAGCGATCCAGAACGGCACAGCGCGCCGCGCCGAGTTCCTCCGCCTCCAACCCGCGCGCCAGACGTAACCCCAACATTGCGCGCTCGCTCGCCCGCGTTTTTGCGGTCGGTCGCTCGCGCTCCGCCGTGATGTCCCGCCCCGCAAGATAGCCGTCGAGGTCGCGGCTGTTGCCGAAGCGCGCCCCGCCGAAATCCGAGTACGCCGCAGGACCGAAGCCGAGGTACTCTCCCAAAGTCCAGTATTTCAGGTTGTGCCGCGATTCATACCCCGCGCGCGCAAAATTGCTGATTTCGTATTGCGCCAAGCCCCGCTTGCCCAAAAATTCCACCATGCCGAGATACACTTCCCGCACCGCTTCCTCGTCCGGCAGATTCAGCGCCGCCGCGCCGCGCCGACCGAACGGTGTGCCCTCCTCCACGGTCAGCGCATAGGCGGAGACATGGTCGGGGCGCAGATCACAGAGTTTTTCCAACGTGTCGGCAAAGGATTCCGCCGTCTGGTGCGGGATACCGAACATCACATCGGCGCTGATATTCGCAAAACCCGCCGCCCGCGCCGCGCGGAAGGTTTTTGCAAAGTCCGCAAAGCTGTGGAGCCGCCCGAGCGCGCGCAATTCGCCCGCCTGCGCGCTTTGCAGACCCATGCTCAGGCGATTGAAGCCGCCCTGCCGCAATTTGGCAAGGTCCTCGGGCGTGACCGTTCCCGGGTTGCATTCGGTCGTGATTTCGGCATCCTCCGCCACGTTGTAGTGGGAGAGGACCGTTCCGAGAAGCCCGCAAAGCACCTCGGGCGGCAGACAGGTCGGGGTCCCGCCGCCGAAGTAAACCGTATCCACCGTATAGTCGCGGCAGTCCCCCGCCCGCGCAAGGAGCTCGCGCCCGAGCGCATCGGCGTAAGCCTCCATCCGCTCCCCCGCCGCGTGCGGGACCGAGCAGAAGTCGCAGTACAGGCATTTACTGCGACAGAACGGAATATGCAGATAGAGTCCCAGCGTTGGCATACGGGCACCCCCTTTTTTTCTTTTATTATACCACAATTCGGCGCGGTTTGCAAGAGAAAAGACCGCCCCGTGGCGGTCTTTTCTGTGCGGGAGTAACTGTCTCTACAGAATCAGAAATGCTTGGTGTTCCGTTCGATTTTCGCGGTCAGCTCGATCAGCTCGCCGTACCCGTAGAGGGTAAAGCTCCCAATCCATGACAGGACCGCGCCCAGCAAAATCACGGGAATTGCAACCGCGAACCCGAGCACGGGACTGTAGGTCGAAATTGCAATCAGCAGAATCAGCCCCAGCACGATGAACAGTGCGATTCCGAGCCAGCAAACGACCTTTGCCACGGTTTTGATTTTTCCGCCGATATTGTCAAACATTTTTTACTCCTCCTTTCAAGAAGTCCATTATCAGTATACCATAGTATTTTACATTTGTCAATAGGAAATGATAAAATAGTATTTGGAAAATTGACTTTTCGGGAGGATAAGATGTTAAACGAACGCATTCGGCAGCTGCGCGAGGCGCGCGGGATGACGCAGGTGGAGCTTGCGCGGCAATTATCGGTTACAAAGCAATCGGTCTCCAATTGGGAAAACAACAACATTCAGCCGTCGGTGGAAATGGCGGTTGCAATCGCGGATTTCTTCGGGGTTACGCTCGACGACCTGCTCGGGCGCTCCGAGCGCCGTCAGCTTTGCGTGGAGGGGCTGACCGACGTCCAGATTCAGCACCTGAACGCCATTGTCCGTGATTTGCTTAACCGATAAAAAGTCCTTACTCGAGTGCCGAGAT
>DJSQ01000009.1:1545-2712 GCA_002438075.1 Clostridiales bacterium UBA6330 | reverse complement strand
CACCCACCGCAACCTGCGCCGGGATTTCCCGCAGGAACTCGCACCCGAATTTTCGGCTTTGGGGCTCTCTGCTGAGGAGCGCATGACCCGCCGCTTTGAGTTGCTTTGCCAAGCCGAGAAGCCGCAGATTCAGCCGTTTGAAAAGATTGTCCTGATGCGGACAGTCAAAAAGCAGCCCGACATCTTCACCGAGGCGGAGTGGGCGGACATCAAGGCAAAGCACTACATCCACGAATTGGGCTACGTCTCCAACCTCTCGCTTAATTACGGTCGGGTCATCGGTTCAGGTCTGCTCGCCGTGCGGGAGACTGCGGACGAATACGGCAGGCGTGTGATTGATGCTATCATCGACCTTTGCGACCGCTACAAGCGCTTGGCGGTCGAGCAGGACCGCCGCGATGTGGTGGAGGTGCTGTCCCGCGTTCCGCGCTACGGCGCAACCAACTTCCGCGAGGCGCTTCAGATGTTCCGCATCCTCCACTATGCGCTGTGGCTGGAGGGGGACTACCACAACACGGTCGGGCGGTTTGACCAGTACATCTACCCGTACTTCAAGCGGGACATGGACGCGGGCGTTTACACCAAAGAAACCGCGCTTGACCTTTTGGAGGACTTCTTCCTGTCGTTCAACAAGGACAGCGACCTTTACGTCGGCGTTCAGCAGGGGGACAACGGGCAGAGCATGGTGCTCGGCGGGCGACTGGAGGACGGAAGCGAGGGCTTCAACGAGTTGTCCGAACTTTGTCTGCTCGCAAGCCGCGACCTCAAGCTGATTGACCCGAAAATCAATCTGCGCGTGAGCAAGGCAACGCCGCTGGAGATATACGAAAAGGGGACGGAATTGACTAAAGTCGGTCTTGGTTTCCCGCAGTATTCCAACGACGACGTGGTGATTGAGGGACTGCAAAAACTGGGTTACGACTACAAGGATGCGGTCAACTATGTGGTTGCCGCGTGTTGGGAGTTCATCATCCCGAACGTGGGAAATGACATTGCCAACATCGGCGCGGTGAATTTCCCGAAGTTGGTGGACGAGGTTCTGCGCCGCGACCTGCCTGCGGGGAAGGATTGGAACACCCTGCTTGCGGATGTCAAAATGGCAATCCAAACGGAGTGCAACCGCATCACGGAAAGCATTCACGACGTGTGGTTTGTCCCGTCTCCGTT
>DJSQ01000009.1:0-1424 GCA_002438075.1 Clostridiales bacterium UBA6330 | reverse complement strand
GGGATTGCTTCTGCGGCAGACGCACTGGCGGCGGTTAAGGAATATGTCTACGACAGGCAGACCGTCACGCCAGACCGTCTTATCCACGCGCTTGACACCGATTACGCGGACGACCCCGAACTGCTGCACCTGCTCCGCTACGAAGCGCCGAAGATGGGCTGTGACGACGACCGCGCGGACAGTCTCGGCACGCTGATTCTCGATTCCTTTGCGGATGCTTTGGAGGGAAAGAAGAACTGTCTCGGCGGCATCTGGCGCGCGGGGACGGGAACGGCGATGTACTATCTGTGGTATTCCCGCGACCTTGGCGCAACGGCGGACGGTCGGCACGCAGGCGAGCCGTTCGGCACGAACTTCTCGCCGAACCTCTTCACGCAAGTACCCGGACCGCTGACCGACATTCAGTCGTTCACGAAACAGCACATTGAACGAACGATCAACGGGGGACCCTTGACGCTCGAATTCGCGGCGGGCATCTTCTCCAAAGAGGAAAACTGCCGCAAGGTTGCGATGCTCGTCAAGCATTTCATCGACCGCGGCGGACATCAGCTACAGCTGAACGCGGTCAACCTCGACGCGATGAAGGATGCGCAGATTCACCCCGAAGCGCACCAACATTTAGTCGTTCGCATTTGGGGCTGGTCTGCCTACTTCGTAGAGCTCGACAAGGAGTTCCAAGACCACGTGATCGCGCGGCAGGAGTACGAGGTGTAAGGGGACGGGGGGATGCGCCAAAGGGAACTTTTTGAGAAAAGTTCCCTCTGGACTCCTTCAAAAACTTTCAACGCATTTTTTCATGGTGCGAACATGGTGCGCTGATTATTGAACAGGATAAAACGGAAAGGACAGAAAAAATGGAACTGAAGGGCTTGAAAGCATTGTTTTTGGGCGATTCAATCACGGAAGGAAACGGTGCGTCATCGGTTGAGAAAACCTATTGGAATGTGCTTGGCAAACGCACCGGAATGGAAACGGTCGGCTATGGAATCGGCGGCACTCGCATTGCGCGGCAAACGCATCCGAGCGAGCTTGCCTTCTTTGACCATGATTTCAATCAGCGCGCGGAGCAAATGGAGAAGCAGGCGGACATCATCGGCGTTCTGGGCGGTACAAACGATTACGGTCACGGGGATGCCCCGATCGGAACGCCCGAAGATACGGAGGTTGACACCTTTTACGGCGCGCTGAACCATCTTTATACCTATCTTCTCTCCACTTACCCCAATGCTTATATTTTTGTCATGACTCCAACCCATCGGCTCGGAGAAGGCGCAAAGCCTGCGTGCGGTTTCCAACCCGCAAAGCCGACGCTGAAAAGGTATGTGGAAATCATCCGCGAGGTTGCGGAGAAATATTCGCTTCCTGTTCTGGATTTGTACCGCGAGTCGGGCATCAATCCGATTATCCCCGTTCTGCGCGAGCGC
>DJSQ01000180.1 GCA_002438075.1 Clostridiales bacterium UBA6330 | reverse complement strand
CAAAGCCCCAAGGTCTTCCCCCTTGACAAACCCGAAAAAATCTGTTATAATAGAAGAAAACCGCAGAAAGGAGAGAGCACCGTGAAAACGGCATTTCCCGAGCTGATAGGAAACGAAAGCCTGCGCCGACTTCTCGGTGACGATATCCGAGCGGGGAAGCTGTCGCACGCCTATATTTTCGAGGGTCCGCGCGGGTGCGGGAAGCATACGCTTGCACGCCTTACCGCCGCCGCCCTCGCCTGCGAAAAGCGTGATACCGACGGCGTCCCGCTCCCCTGCGGAGCCTGCCCCGCCTGCCGTAAAATTCTCGAGGGCAAGTCCCCCGACGTCATCTACGTCAACCGAGGGGAGAAGGCAACCTTCGGCGTGGAGCCAATCCGCGCCCTGCACGCAGATGTCCACGTCGTACCCAACGAGCTGGATACCAAGCTCTATATCCTTGAGGACGCACAGCTCCTCACCCCGCAGGCGCAGAACGCCTTCCTCCTCACGCTGGAGGAGCCGCCCCCCTACGTCCTGTTCCTCCTCCTCACCGAAAACGCGCTTGCCCTGCTGGAAACCGTCCGCAGTCGCGCACCCGTGAGAAGAATGGAGCTCCTCACAGCCGAGCAGATTACCGCGGCGCTGACCGAACGCTTCCCCGAGGCGGACGCGCTGAAACGGTCCTCCCCCGAGGAATTCCGCGAGCTGATTGCCGCCGCGGGCGGGTGCATCGGTCCCGCAATCGAGCTGCTGGACCCCAAAAAGCGCGCCCCCGTGCTTGCCGACCGCGCACAGGTCCGCCGCTTCCTCTCGCTTGCGGAAACGGGCAGGAACGGAACCGATGCCATCGCCCTGCTCGGAAGCCTCGGGCAGAAGCGCGACGAGCTGACAAGCCGCATGAACCTCTGCCTCGTCGCCCTGCGCGACCTGTTGCTACTCAAAAAAACCGAAGCGGCACCGCTCTGCTTTTTCGCGGACCGCGAGGAGGCGCTCGCGCTCTCCGCCCGCTTCCCAACGCAGGGACTGCTCCGCCTGTGCGGTGCGGTTGATACCGCAATCGACCGACTGCGGGCAAACGGAAACGTCCGACTGATTCTGACCCTGCTCGGAACCGAGTCGGGACTCCTGCCGCTCTGACGGCGGGACTGATAGAAAGGATTGCATATGGATACCGAAAAGAACGAATCGCGCCCCGCGCCCCGCACGGACGAGGAACGCAAAAAGCGCCGCCGCAGAAACGGCAGAAAGCCGCAGTCGCAGGACGCGCAGAGTCGCCCCGAGGGGGACCGCAGACCGCCGCGTGAGGGCGGTCGTGACGGCGGTCGCTATAACGCAAAATGGGGCTTGGTGGATATGTACGGCAAGCCCACCGAGGAGGACAGCCTCTCGCTGGAGGAGCTTCGCGCAAAAATCGTCCTCAAGGCGGCGGACGGCTCCAAGCCCGCCGTGCACGAGGTCGAGAACACCCCCGCCCAAACTCCCGCAGCCGATACGCAGGCGGTCCCAACTTCGGCAACGCCGACAGACGAGAGTCTCCCCGCCTCCGACCTCTTCCCGATGCCCGAGAACCCCATGGAGGCGGACGCATCCGTCCCGCGCGTTGAGGTCGTGGGCATCCGCTTCCGCGCCTCGGGGAAGGTCTATTACTTCGACCCCAAGGGCAACCGCGTTTCGGCGGGCGACTGCGCCATCGTTGAAACCGTGCGGGGTCCCGAATTCGGCGAGGTCAGCTTCGGCAACCGCATGATTCGCAAGTCCGATGCCGCAACGCCCCTGCGCCCGATGCTCCGCGTGGCAACCCAAGAGGACATCGCCCGCAATGCGGAAAACCGCGCGAAGGAGCAGGAAGCCCTGCGGTACTGCCAGGAGCGCGTGACCGCACGGGAACTGGAAATGAAGCTGATTGACGCGCAGTACGCCTTTGACAACTCCAAGCTGTTGATTTACTTCAGCTCCGAGGGGCGGGTCGACTTCCGCGATCTGGTCAAGGACCTCGCGGCGGCGTTCCACACCCGCATCGAGCTGCGTCAGATCGGCATCCGCGATGAGGCAAAAATGCTCGGCGGGCTGGGTGCCTGCGGCAGACCGCTCTGCTGCTCCACCTTCCTGAACGATTTCGGGCAGGTCTCCATCAAGATGGCGAAGGAGCAAAACCTCTCGCTCAACTCGCTCAAAATCTCGGGCATCTGCGGCAGACTGATGTGCTGTCTGCGCTACGAGGCGGACACCTATGCTGCCGAGGCAAAGCTGACCCCGCCCGTGCGCTCCACCGTAAAGACTGCGGACGGCATCGGAACCGTGGTGTCCTCGGTCCCGCTTGCGGGAACCGTCAAGGTCGTGCTGAACGATGCGCCCGACGCGGAGCCCAAGACCTACAGCCGCGACGAGGTGGTCCTGCTCGCCAAGCGCGAAAAAGCCCCCGCGCAGAGCACGGAAGCCCGTCAACAGCCCCGAAAAAAGCCACAGAAGGATAAAAAACCCCGATAATTCGATTTTTTCCGCCGAAAAGCCGAAAAAATTTTGCAAAACCGGTTGCAAAATCAAAAAAATATGATACAATATAAGTGGTGGCAGTCGGAACCCCCGATTTGCCGCCGCGGGAATCTGAAACAGGAGGTTATGGATATGGCTTACAAGATTTCTGACGACTGCGTTTCCTGCGGTGCCTGCGCCGAGGCTTGCCCGGTTGAGGCGATCGCGGAAGGCGACGGAAAGTACGAAATTGATGCGGACAAGTGCATCAGCTGCGGAAGCTGCGCTGATACCTGCCCCGTGGGTGCTCCCCAGGAGGCGTGATTACATCAGCCGTCGCATCGGGGGCGGGTTTCCCCGCCCCTTCTTCCAACCAACTCCATCCGACGGAGGGATATTCCGATGTCGGATGATACGGTCCGATTGCAATCGGACGAACAGCTTGATACGGTCAACGAACAGCTTCGCCTCATCCGCAAGAAAAACGGTCTGACCTTTGGGACCGATGCTTACCTGCTCGCCGCCTTCGTGCGGTCACAGCCGCGGGAGCGCGCGGTCGACCTCGGCTCGGGAACCGGCATCCTTTCCCTGTTGCTTTGCGCACGGAACAAGGTGCGGTCGGTGGTCGCGGCAGAGGTCCAACCCGCCTTTGCGGAGCTAACCGAGCGGAACGCCGCGCTCAACGGCATGGCGGACCGCATCCGCGTCTTTGCGGGCGATGTCCGAGTTCTCGGACCCCGCGACACGGACGGCGAGGTGGGACTGGTCCTCTCCAATCCGCCCTATCTGCGGGCAGGGTCGGGCAGGTCCAATCGGGCAACCGAAAAGGAGGTCGCACGGCATGAGGTCGCGGGCAGCATCGCCGACTTCTGCGCCGCCGCAGGACGGGTCCTGCGAACGGGCGGGAGGTTCTGCGTGGTCTGGAAGCCCGAGCGCCTGCGGGAGCTCTTTTCCGCTATGGCGGAGAACCGACTGGAGCCGAAGCGCATGACCATGGTCCACGCCGATGCGGTGCACGAGCCGTGTGCGGTGCTGGTGGAAGCGGTCAAGGACGGAGCGCCCGATTTGCGCGTCTCCCCGCCGCTGTTCCTCTATGAGCCGACCCCTTGCTCGCCGCGCAGACTGACTGCCGAAGCACGGAAAATTTACGACAGCTGTGAATGGTTCGGCACGGATCGGCATAAAACTGAAAGAGACAAAAAATAAACAAAGGAGATAAAGCTATGAAAAAGTGTGAAAACAAGGGAAAGATCATCGGCGCAATCGCCATCGCCGCAGGAGCCGCTCTCATCGGCAGAATCATCTATGATTTCAAGAAAATCAGAGCGCTGACCAAAGAGGATGAGCTTGCGGGCGAGCCCGAGGAAGCAGTCGAGACCCCCGTTGAGACCGCTGCGCCCGAGGTTGCCGAGACCGAAGCGGAAGCACCTGTTGCGGAAGCACCTGTTGCGGAAGCACCCGAGGCACCCGCAGAGACGGCAGAGGACGCAAAGGCGGAATAATCCGCGCTTCCTCCCCCCCTCCCCAGAAAAGACCGTGCGTGTTCCGCACGGTCTTTTTCGTGAAGAATCTTTCAACCAATGCGGAACGACACATGGGTCGTTCCCTACAATCTCTCAATTCCAATGGATTCCGCACTTTGCAGGGGCGCAATCCGAAGGGAGCGCCCCGCGTGTCGTTCCGCTCAAGTCAGCAACTAACTTCCCAACCATTTCTATCCGGTAGCGGGA
>DJSQ01000046.1 GCA_002438075.1 Clostridiales bacterium UBA6330 | reverse complement strand
GCAGGCGGGATCTCGGCACCCGAGTAAGGGCGAACATCTACAGCCCCCAACGGGTGTAAGCCCAGAACAACCACCTACGGCGTTCAATCACTTTCAGCACCCGAGTAAGGGCGAACAAAGGAGCCTTTCGATGCCTCCCGCCGCTCCGCTCCACTCGAAAATACCTACGGAGCGGCGGGACTTATCATCAGCTAATCAGCTATTGCCGAACAGGTCACCAAACGCGGCATTATCCTCGCTCAGCTCATCAAATGCCTTTACGGAAACAGAGGTCGCAATGATGTCATCAATTTCCATCATGACAACATTCATTTCGGCTTTTGCATACATTTTTTTCATTTCGGTACTCCTTTCCAATCAGGACGCCGCGCGGGTGTGCGTGTAGCTACCCGCAGTCGTGGTGCAGACCTTCTCGTCCACGGTGGTGCAAGCCTTCACGGTAAACGCCGTGCCGTCCGCAACATCGGTAACAACAAAGGTGAAGTAATAGTACCCCTCGGGAGCCGACTTATCGACCCCGTTTTCCTTGATGGACGTATAGAGCTTGGTGCACTTAATCTTGTCCGCGCCGACGGTCTTGTCACCAACGGTGATTTCAAAGCCCAACTCGGTAATCAGGTCAAGGTCAACCTGCTTAATCAGACCCACAAAGCGGAAATCGTTGCTGCCGTCCGTTGCAGGCTGTGCGCCAACGAGCTTTACGGTCGGGATTGCGGTCGCACCGTAGCAACCATTCTTCAAAATTGCCTGATTGTGGACATCCGTAACATCGGCATATGTGTTATTATCGCTGTACTTTTTAATGGTAGCCTTAGACTGCACCATTGATATCCACAAACGGTTGGTTCCATCCTCAGAATAATAGCCATTTGCATGATTGGAGGCAAACCATGCTATATCATTGTTGTTTTGAAGTCGAGCCTCCCCAATCGGCTTTAATGTAACATCTGCATCCATTGAACCGGTCGGCTGAATGACAGAGCCCGAGAAATCAAGAACCGACCTGTCGGAATCCTGTGTTGCATTAAACCGCCCGATAATACCGCCCATCAATTCGCAGTTGCTCTCTCCTTTTACAACCTGAACATTCGTAACGATAGAATTGGTAATTTTCAGTTGCACCTTATTGTTAAATGTGTATGCCCCAATCAATGCACCAAGACTGCCTTTACCATTCTTTACACTTGTGACAATACCGTTCGTCATGGTTACATTGTCTACCGTGACATTTCTATTGCCAGACCCAATAAGACCGCCAATGCCGGCACCCATATAATCAGGTTCCGTTGTTGTGTTGGTTCCACACACATAGAAACCGTCAACAGTCAGATTCTTAATAGACGCATCTCTTGTATGCGGGAACAAAGCTGCCTGACCGTCACGGAAAGAACCTTCTACGATAACACCCGTCAACTTGTGATTGCCACCTTCAAAAATTCCTTCGAACCAAGCCCAGTTAGTATTTGAACAATCAAGTTTGTTCAAATTTTCTTGCGTGTACCAATCAGCCACAGTCGTATCATTGAATACGATGTCATGCAACAGTGTAATGGTTTTCCCCTTAAAATTGGTTTGAGTCTTAAACGCCGCTTCAAAAAAAGCGAAGTAATCCGCCACCGTAGAAATCGTCGGATTCGCATCAGAAGCATTAAATGTATTTGTTGGTTCGGTAGCTGCCTCGCCATCCGCCAACACAGGGAGCGCGGGGATCAGGGTTGCCAGAAGCAGAACGGCAACCAATAAACAGCTGAGTCGTTTTTTCATGTTTCCCTCCGTCATCATGTTTTGTGATTTATGAAACGCTTTGCGGAATCAACTGCGGGGCGGGCTCTTCGAGTGGATTCGGTCCCCCGCCCCACAGCCGCTATCCTCCGCAAGGCTTTCAACAAGTGTAGGTGTGTGACGGTATTCATCCGTCACACCGTTGCGGTTCAGGTTTCAGTTTTTCTCCGCCTTATGCATCAGCATATAGGTTTTGGGATTGCCCGAGCTGCCCGCGTGGGTGGTGTTCTGCTTGAATGTAATCCGCTTGGTCACGTTCGGTCCGATGCTGTTATAGAACGCCATCACGCCCGAGGGCGTTGCGATGTAGTCCCCCATTCCCGCCGAATCGATGTAGATATCGCAGGACAACCGCTTGGCAAAATTCACGCTGTCGTAGTATTCCAGCGCCGCGGTATAGGCGGGCATATAGGTGCTTGCCTGTCTGCCGTCCGCGCCGCAGCCGCCGATGTCGCAGAGCCACGGGCAATAGAGCGTCATCAGCGTGACCCCCGGCTCCAGTGCCGCGACCGCCGCAGACTGGAAGCCGCCCTGACTGCCGCCCGAAACCGTCAGCGTCTTTTTCTCGGTCCAAAGCCCCTTGAAGCGCTCGTCGGGTCCGTTCTCGCCGAAATACAGCTTCAGAAACCGCATTCCCTGAATGTCCCGCAGAATCATCTCACGGAAGTAGACCGTTTCACGCGTTGCGTTGTACTCCTCGTTGAAGCCGTACCGCTTCAGCTTGCCGTTTGCCAGATTCGTATAGTACCACGACGGCTTGTTCAGCTCCATGCTGTGCGCCGCGACATTCAGCGTAACCTTTCCCGAACGGCACTCCTTTGTCAGGTCCCCGACACCCGCGCCGTTGTAGTTGACGTGCAGTCCGAGCGCCCCCGCCTTCGCGTTCTTCGGCACCGAAAGGTACGCCGACACATAATCGCCCCACGTATTCTCCGCGCAGAAGCGGATTTTCACGGCATACACCGTAAATGCGGCGTTGGGAGACTCCACCTCCTTCGCCTCCAGCAGGTCGGGCGCGGTCCCCTCCAGCTTTGCCAGCTGGGACTGCCAGAACGCGTCAAAGTCGGCAGGCTCCGCCTTGTTTTTCCGAATCTCGGAAACACCCGCGCCCGCGCCGCCGTTGAACTGCTCCACGCCGTCAATCGGCTTGCCATCCTTGTCGCAGGCGGTCACCTGAAGGCTGACAAAGCCCGCAACGCCGATTTTGGTTGTCAGGCGGAACACGCCCGTTTTGCCGTCTGTGTACCCCTCCTCGGGGGTTCTGCCATCGTCCGCCGCAAGCACGTATTTGAATTTCGGGCAGGATGCCGTTTTGCCATCGGCGGTCAGGCGGACCGTGAATTTCATGTCCTCGCCCACCGCATAGGAAAGCGCGTCCTTGTCGGTTACGCCCACAAACAGCTTTTTATCCGCCTTGACCGTTTCAATGTCCACCTTTGGAATCACCTCTTCCGTTTTTCCGCCCGTTGTTGTCTCGCCGCCCGCCTGCGTGGTCTCGGGCGGTCCCTCTGTGTATGCCCGCGGGCGGGTTTCGGTCGTCCCTGCGGGCGGCTCGGCTTTTCCACCGCACCCCGTGAGGAGGACCGCCCCCAACAGGCATAGCAATCCGACACGGAGCGGTTTGTTGTTCCGTTGTTTCATAGAAAGCTCCTTTCCGCCTCGGTTCAGTTCTTTGTAACCGTGCCGTTCAGCGTAAACTTATCGGTTTTCCCAATCGGGAAATGCGAATGCGATTGGTTCTGCACATAGGTAATCCGACGGACAATGCTCGGGTTCAGGCTGTTCCAGAATATCGTCACACCCGTTGTGGTTGCGATGTCGTCCCCCAGCCCCTCAATGCCGATGTAGGTCGGGCAGGTCAGCCGCTTTGCAAAATTCACGGTGTCGTAGTACTCCAGCGCGGGCGTGTAGGTGGGCATAAAGGTGCTTGCCATCCGCCCGTTCACGCCACAGCCGCCAACGTCGCAGAGCCACGGATAGTTGATGTCGAGCATCGACACGCCCGATTCCAGCGCTCCGACCGCCACAGCCTGAAAGCCGCCCTGACTGCCGCCCGAGAGAATCAGCTGCTGCTTGGAGCTCCAAAGCCCCTTGAAGCGTTCATCGGGACCGTTCTCGCCGAAATACAGCTTCATAAACCGCACCGCCTGAATGTCCCGCAGGACCATTTCGCGGAAGTAGACCGTATCCCGCGTGGCGTTGTGGGCGTTGTGGTAATCCCGCAGGGTGCTGTTCATCAGCCCGCCGTAATAGGAGCTGTCCCGCCCGAGCTCCATGCTGTGCGCCGAGACCGTCAGCATAGCCTGTCCCTTCGTGCACCGCTTGTTCAGGTCGGAAACGCCCGCGCCCTGATAGTTCACGTTCAGGGTCAGCGAGCCCGCCTTTGCGTCCTTCGGAATCGAGAGGTACGCCGAGACGTAATTTCCCCACGTGTTCTGCTCGGTAAAGCGGATTTTCACGGCATAAACCGTAAACGAGGCATCGGGCGAGGTCACCTCCCGAATCTCCGTCAGCTCGGGCGTGACCCCCTCCAGCTTTGCCAGCTGGGACTTCCAGAAGGCATCAAAGTCGGCAGGCTCCGCCTTCGCCTTTTGCAGCTTCTCAATCTCGGCACCCGCGCCGCCCTTGAAGTAGTTCACACCGCTCAGCTCGTTGCCGTCCTTGTTGCACGCAATGACCTGCAAATTCACAAAGCCGGGCACATCCAGCTTGGTAGTCAGCGTAAACACGCCCGTTTTGCCGTCCGCATAGCCCTCCTCGGGCTGTCTGCCGTCATCCGCCTTCAGGATGTACTTGAATTTCGCGCAGGAAGCCAATGCACCGTCTGCGCGGAGGCTGACCGTGAATTTCATCTCCTCGCCAACCTTGTAGGAAACCGCATCCTTGTCGGTGGTCCCGACAAAATATTTCTGCTTGGCGTTGCTCTTCTCAATATCCACCGTGGGTAATTCCTCCTGCTTTCCGCCGCCCGTTGTCGTCTCCTCCGTGACCCTTCCGCTGTCGGTCCCCGCCTCGGTTGACTCGGGCGGACCCTCCGTATATGCCCGCGGGCGGGTCTCCGTCGTTCCGACTGTCGGCTCGTTCCCCGTGGCGCATCCGCCGAGCAACAGCGCCCCCAACAGGAAAAAAATGCCGATTCTGCAAGCGATTTTCCGTTTCCGAATCATGATATCCTCCTTGTCGGTATGAAATTGAGTCAAAAAACACACTTGTACCGCCTTTATTTTATTTCATTCGCACAAAAAAGTCAACGGCAAAATCCGTATATTTAGTGGCACTTTACGCGCACGGGCGGCGGGCAGACAAAAAAACGGGAAGCACGTTTTACGGTGCTTCCCGTTTTCTTCTATCGTTTTTCAGTCGTTTTCCCCGCCGAACACGCGCCGAACCGCCTCCAGATAGCCGTAGCCGTTGAGCGTATCGGGCTCCAGATAGCTGGTTTCGGTCCACTCGTTCCAGCTGTTGACCGTTACCAGACGGTGCTGTTCGGGCTGGCGGTCCAGATAGTCCTTCGCCATGCGGAGCGCAGTCTCGAAATTCTCGGGCGTGTTGTTCCGCGTCACCGAGCCGATGCGCTCCCGAAAGCGCGGGCTGTTGTCCCAGCCGATGGAAACGTGCGGAAAATAGGTTGGCGAGCTCTGCTCCATCAGCGCGTACTGCGCCTTGACATCCTCCAGTATCTCGGTATAATCCCGATTCATCTTGGCAAAATGCGCAAACTGATAGTGCGTCACGCTGTCAAACCGCATCCGCTCGAACTGCTCGCGGGTAATGCCGCCATTGGAATCCACGCCGCTGAGGTTGTTGCCGTTCATTCCCCAAGCCGCCGCTTGCAGGTGCAGTCCCGCAAAGCCCGCGCGGACCGTTTCCTCGCGGAACCACTCCAGCGCCTCCGCCGCGGCATCCGCTCCGCCCAGCCCCTTTGCAAGGTTGACCAGATCGTAAATCATAAACACGGGCTTGCCGTCAATCTGATAATAGGAAGGGTGCTTGAAATACTTTTTAATCACGCGCTTTGCAATCCGCTCGAATTCCTCGCGCGACTGCATCCCCTCCCAGACCACAGTCTCCTTGTACTTGTCCGAGAGGTCGATGTTCCAGACGTAATTCGCGTCATGGTTCGCCCACATCAGGTAGAATTTGACCAAATCGTTGTTCTTCGCGCCGAGATAGCCGTTGTCCAGACACTGCTCTAGGAAAGGGCGGTGGTCATACCAATACCAATCGTAAATAAAGACGTTGACCCCGTGCTCGCGCGCACAGGCAATCTGGCTTTCCATCACATAAGGGTCCGCCTCGTTGACGTAGCCCCAGAGCGGCTTCCGATCCCAAAAATACGCAGGGGTCTTGCGCACGGAATTTTTGACCGTTTGCCATTCCCCGATGCCTTCCTTCCAAAAAATCCGCGCCCGCGGCTCGTCCCCCGTGTAAGCGGGCCAGATGTACGCCGCAACATCATACCGACTCATAGCTTTTCTCTCTTTCTGTGGTTTGTTCCAAGCGAAAAAACAATTCCCTATTATTATACCCGATTCGGCGTGCGTTGTCAAGCCCTTAAGGGAAGGCTTTTAAGAAAGTCTCCCACAAAAAAACAGGCGACACCGAAAGCGGCATCGCCTGTGTGGGTCATTTCGTTCCCGCCAGCTTGGTAAACAGGTCGGTGAACAGTGCGTCGCGGTGGATGCGGTAAACATACCGTATCGGATGCCGACGCGGGTCGAAGCTGTAGTGATGGTCATATTCGGGAATCGGCGCGGGGGTTAGATAGGACCCCATAAACCGCTCGCCATCGTTCAAAAGCCACGCAACCGCCGCAACATCCCAGATGCAACGGCTCCATGCCTGCCCCGCCGCATAGCTTTCCGCCTCGCGAATCGCGTTTTTGGCAAGGTAGTCGGCAATCGGAGTGGTTCCAACCAGCCAATGCTCCAGCTCCCACCGCGTGGTGCGGAATTCGCTGACCACGCCCTGACAGGGCAGCTGGACAATCGGCACGCCGCAGTCAAATACCACCCGCGCCGCCGCGACATCCTCCATCAGGTTGAATTCCTTCGAGTGGGCCCAGCCGTGCCCCGTTCCGCCGAGCCACACCACCACGGTGTTCTCCCGCATCGCCTCGGGAGACAGCAGGACAGCCGAGGCGATGTTGGTAATGGCACCGATGGCAACGAGGTAAAGCGGATTTTCGGGCGTGTGCCGCAACGCCTCCCGCACGATGAATTCGGCGGCGGGAGACCCGACAGCCTCCCCCTCGCCCGAGAGAAACCGCTCCGCGCCCATGTAAACGGGCGGCTTTTCGGTCCCCTCCATCAAATCCAGCACCCGCAGAATTTCCGCGTGGCTTTTCCGCATTCCGTCGGCTGGCGAGGTGCTTTTGCGGTTCAGAAACGGCGCCGCGCAGATTCCGAACGTGCGGATGCGCTCCCGCGAGAGGAGCATATAGGCAAGCGCAAACTGGTCGTCCACCTCGTTGTATGCGTCCGTATCCAGAATGGCATCCACCGTTCCGTGCGGAACCTCAAGATTTCGTATCAACTGTTCCGAGCTCATAGTCGGCTGTCTCCGTTTCCGTCAGCCGATGAGGTCATCCCAGCCGATCCATTCCCCGTTGCCGCTTGCCACGGTCGGGAGCCCCGAGGAGGTCAGAACATCCTGCTCCTCGGATAACGGAAGCATTTGCAATTCGGGCATCGTATAGCTGTGTTTCATCATTTTCTCCTTTACTCCGAGACAGCGGTCTGGCTGACCAAGCTGCCGGCGTTGTATACGACCTCATAGGACTGCGCGGTCACGGTTTCGCCGTTTTGGATATAGTAGGGCGTGACCGTAAAGGTGACATTCCCCGCATCGGACGGAATCCCGTAAATTCCCTGCGCCAGCAGGTAGTTCCCCGCAAAATCGTTTGCCGCGTAGGAAAGCGAAATACCGTGCGCCTCCCCCGACACCTCACGATAAAGGTTTGAAACCGCAAAGGCTTTGGTCTTGTCGGTTTCTCCGACGCGGACCCTGACGGTGAAGCCCGCCGCCGAAGCCTTTGCCGAGGCGAGCTTTGCCACGAAACGGACGCTATAGGTTCCGTCCTCAAGCGCGCCCGAGCTTTGCGTTCCGATGTAAGCGATTTCGTTCGCCGCTTCCTCATAAACGCGGATTTCGGAAACGGAGACCGTCCCGTTGCGGCAGATAACCCCGATACTGCCCGTGAGCGCCGTCCGCTCCATCACATCGGTTGCGAGCACACCGTCAATCGCCATGCGGACGGTCCCGTCCGCGTAGCCGATTACCGCAATTTCGTATTCGTGGTTCGGGTAGTAGTTGACGTTGGAAACATCCCAGTTGCGGGTCCCGCTCTTCCATGCGTTGTTTGCAAAGCTGTTCATATCGTGGTCTCCCTTTGCACGAATGACCGCCGTACTGTAATTTTTGTTTTCAGCATCCACATCAAACGCAATACCGAACATCTTTTTGCTCTCGCCCGAGATCATTTCGGTAGCGACAGAAAAAGACGCTTTCATTACAATCGACCATGCCTTGCCCTCGACACCAACCGAAGCAACATCCAACAGATTCAGAACATGATAAGTACTGTCTGCGGCAACCGTCAGCTTTCCGTCTGTCAACGTCACATTGTCGACATTTCCATTGACAACCGAAAGCCCCGTGAGATCGGAAAGGTCCGCAACCGTTCCGAAATTCAGAGCTGTTGTTTCGGTTCCTTTCTTTTCAATGTTCGGATTAAATCCGCCGTTCTCAACAATGGAAAAATAGCTGACATACATTGTGCAAGCGCGCAAATAGATTCCGATACCCTGTGCGGAGCGGTAATTCTTGATGCCCTTTGCGGCATCTCCGATTACATTCCCTTCCGCATCATAATAGCACATATCAATCGTGCCGTCTGCTTTCATGTGCGCGGTCAGAGTATATTCCTTATCCTTGCTGTAGCCACCATCCAGTTTATCATTCTTCTGATAAGAGCCATCAGCTTTCCAATTACCATCACTGTAACGGCTGTTTTCGTATACCCCATCTGCTTTAATAACCGCCCAGCTGTAGGTCGATTCGTGCGGGGTGAGGTTATAAACAATTCCTGCGCGCTGATTTACAACATTTGTTGCTTCCGAATCGGTCGTATCAAACGAAAACCGCATCGTAACAGTATAATCCGAATACGACTTGATTGCGGGGTAGTAATCAAGCAGCTGTACAAAGCAATGCTTATCTATTTGAGCCTCGAGCTTCAAGCGCCCATCCGACAACTCACAGGCTTCAAGAGCTTGCCCAGTTCCCCCTGCGTGCGGATTCTCAATCTGCACCGCATCCAAAGAATCCATAGTCGAAAAATCATACTCCACAACCGTTCTGCCACCCTCGGGTTCTTCCGCAAAGGTGACCGTTGAAAACGCGGCAAATGCCGTTACAAGCGCAAGCAGAAGCGCAATTAAACGAAGCTGTTTCATTGTCCGTCCTCCTCTCTCTTTTTCCGAAGCACCACGGCAAGCGCCGCGGCAGCTGCCATCACACCGAGGGTCCCAACACCGATTTCGGAGCTGCACCCTGCGTCATCCTTCTTTCCGTTGTCGCTTCCGCCCGTTGTTCCCGTCGGCTTCTCGTCGGTCGGGGTCGGCGCGGGCTTGGTTACGGGCTTGGTCTCCGATTCTCCGTCCCCGTTCGGGTCATCGGGATTCTCGGGATTTTCCGGATTCTCGGGATTCTCGGGATTCTCAGGGTCTACGGGCGTTTCCGAGCCGGGCTTGTCGTCCTCGGAGGAATTCGTCTCATCGGCAAACACGCCGAGATAGGTGACGGTTGCGCTCGTGTTCCGCAGGTACAGTCCGATTCCCGTGCCCTCGCGGAAGTTGTCCGCGATATCCACGGTGACAACGCCATCGAGAATCAGGCGGACCTTTCCGTCGCTGTATATGCGGATAATCAGCTCATACGAGGTGTCGGGCTGATACTCAAAGAAGGAAAGCATCCGATTGCGGGAGGAGCCGTTGCCCGTTGTGTAGCCCGGACCCGACTGCCACTTTCCGTCCTTCTGGCGGTTGATGTCGTAGTTCCCACTGGAACGGAGAACCGCATAGCAATAGCTGTTGCCGTCCAGAATGTTGAAGGCGATTCCGAGCATATCCTTGGATTCGTCCTTATCCGAAGCGGCGGCGCTCATCGAGCCGCGAAGCACCAGCGTGTAGGCGCTCCCCTCCTCGGTTGACGGCGCATAGTCAAACAGCTTCACAACAGCCGCCTTGTTCGCCGCCTCCGTCAGCGTCAAGCCATCGGCACCCGCCGCATCGGTCACGGTGCCCAGCACCGTTTCGGCACCCAGCGCTTCCAGTCCCTGCGAATCGGAAAAGGTCTTTTCAAACACCTTGGTCCCCGTCAGGAAGCGACTGCCCTTCGGGGCTTCCGCCGCTCCCTCGGCACCCGCCGCAAATGCGGCACCGAAAAGCATCAGGACGGCAAATACAACGGACATCAGGTTCAAACAGTTCTTTTTCATGGTTTTCTCTCTCTTTCTTTATTGATTAGGGCACCCGCCCTTTGGGATTTATTTGAGAATGAGGTCTACAAACACAGGGCAGTGGTCGCTCCCGTCCAGAGCGTACCGATTGGTCACCACGGTGTGCGTCATCACGTCCACCGCGTTCGGGTTTACCATGATATAGTCGTAGTTTCTCGCGCCTGCGGAAACAGGAGTCGGCATCGCCCCCAGCGTGTGACCCGTGTTCAGGTCCTTATCCGAGCGGACCTTTGCAATATACTTTGCGTCCGCCATCACGTCGGTCATCATCCGATAGGTTCCCGTTGACTCCACAGCGTTGAAGTCCCCCTGCACAAAGACGGATTCCGTCCCGTACTTCCGCTTCAGCTCCTCGATTTTCTCCAGCACAATCCGAATGCTGTTCTGTCGCTGTTGCTCGGCGGTGGCGGAAAGGGAATCCACCAGCAGGTGCAGGCTGTAAACGATGTAGGTCCTTGAACCGTTCTTCTCCCGCAGGACCGCGTAGGTCACCTCGCTCTTGAACTCCTGAATGGTCGTGTAGCAGTCCTTCTCCAGCACGTCAAAGCGGTCCTTGCGGTAGAAAATGGGATTCAGATTGTTCCGCGCGGAGGTCCCCGTCGACGGATACGCATCCACCAGCGCATATTGGTCCGCCAGCAGCTCGGGGAGGTAGTTGTACCACTTGGTGTCCACCTCCTGCAAGCAGAGAATATCGGGCAGATAGGCGTGGTAGATTTTGGAGAGGTATTTTGCGCGCTCGGTCGGGTCAGCCGACCATGTAAAGAGGATGTTGTTGGTCATGATTCGCAGGTCGGTCCCCTCGTACCGCTTGGTCTGCTCCGAATCAAGGTCCTCGATACATTGATATCCGTCAAGTGATGCCATATTGTAGGTTTCCTTTGCTTGTTTCAATTCCTGTTCCATGTGCGTCCCCATCGCGGTGCAGGCACGGTCCCCGCCAACCACCAGAATCAGGGCTTCGCCCGTCAGGTGATAGGAAAATTCGGAGACATCGGGTGCGGGCGTATAATAGGAGGCGGCACTCTTTCTTGTCGTTTTTCCGATGATGATCTCGCGGTCGGTCTCCGCGCGGCGGTCGTTGACAATGCGCAGGACCGCGCCGCAGGCGTTGCCCACAGCCGAGCGGACCGTTTCGGCAAGCGCTTGCTCCGCGTTGCTCGCGTCCCGCGAAATGACGATTGTGTACGAGGCAATGTCGCGCTCGCCAACCGTAATCCCGTCCAGCGGATAGTCCATTTCGGGGCGGTAGCTGTAGTCACGCGGGACCGTTACGGGAGCCTTTGCGTCCCGCCCCGAAAAGACCGCCAGCGTGCTCCGCAGAAAGTAGCTCACCGCATCGGATGCGCCCTTTCCGGTTGCAGAGGCAAGCACCACGCTCTCCCCCGCCGCCTCAATCACCCAATCGGCATAGCGCATTCCCTCGCAAAGCCGCTCGCTTGCCGCGCGGTTCGTCCTGCCAATCAGAAGCTCCCGTGCGGTCGGCTCCTCGGAATCGGTCACAATGCTCGGCTCCGCACCGCAATAGGTCCCCAGAATGCTCCGCAGGCTTTCCGCCGCCTCCCGCGTTTCCTTGTCCGCACCGGCGGCGTAAACAATCCGATAATCGGTCTTGCCGTTCTGCGCCAGAACCAGCGCACTCTCCGAGCTTCCCCCATTCGGCTCTGCCGTTTCGGTTGTCCGCGCGGTGGTTCCCGTCGGCTCCGTTCCGCCCGCACAGCCCGCGAAGAGCATTGCCGCCGTCAGGCAGAGGAGCGCGCAGGACAACAGGCGCGACCTTCCCTTTTTCCGCTTCACTCGGCTTTTCCTCCGTTGGCATACGCCCGCGAGATGGTCTCCAGCTCGTTTGCCCACTTGGTGCCGAACCGCGAAACAACGGTTTTCCAGCCGCCCGCATTTCCGAGCACCGTTTCACGGAAGGCAAACACCATGGATTTGACCTTCGCCTCCTCAAAGGTGTGCGAGGACAGTCTGCCGATGTCAAAGCTCGTGGAGTTCCGAATGATATCGAACATTGCGGCAATGGTCTTGTTTTCGGAATACCGAACCTGAAACGCCTTGTTAAAGACCGCAGGAGAAACCGTGCGGTAGCCCTCGGAGGCAAGCGCCTCAATCACAGCCGCCACCTCGTTCGGCTTATCCGCGCTCTTGGTAATCGAGAACATGGAATAGTTGAAGTTTACGGTTGTGCGATAGTCGGTCTGGTTCTTGTCGTACTTCGGAATCGGGAGCACGCCGTAGGAGAACTTCTGCGCATCGTCCATGTAGTACATCAGCGTGTCGATTTTGCCAACCATGAACATCGCGTGTCCCTCGGGGAAAATCGCGCCGTATTTCGTGCTGATATGCACGCCGTCATTCTGATAAATGAACGCCGAGAGCCGATTGACCAGACTGTCCGCCTTCTCCCCCGTAAAGGAGGAATCCACCACCAGCTTTCCGTCATTGTCCCGCGAGACCATGCGGATGCCCGAGCCCTCCAGAAACGCGTCGGTTGCAACATTGTTGATGAACACAAAGCCGTATTCGTTCCCATCGCTCTTCGGGTCGTTGGGGTCCAGCTGGGTGTAAACCGACTTCGACATCTCCATCATGCGGTCCAGCGTCCAGTTGCCCGCCGCCGCAAGCAGATACGGCTCATCGCCGATGTCGTAATCCGCCAGCATATTGTTATTGGTGAGCAGAGCGAACAGCCCCGTGGTGCGGCAGACCGAAATGTCACCCGAAACGAAATACACGGAATCCGAAATCGTTACGCAGTCCCGCAGCTTCTGCGGCCACCACGGTTTCTCGAAATCGAGATAATCGCATTGGTTCAGGTCGTAATAGTAGCCCGCCATCGCGCCCATCATGCCGTAGCCGCTGTACTGTACGACCATATCGTAGCCCTTATCCGCCAGCAGTCCCGTTTGCACCTTCTGCCCGAACTCGGTCAGGAAGTTGTTGGAGCCGTCTACGAATTCGAGCTTCAGTTCAACGTTCAGCCGCTCCTTGACGTTCTCGGTCCGCCGCCAGAGCGAATACTCCACATCCGCGCCCGAGGATTCCTCCACGAACTCATAGGGCGCGGATTTCCACGAAAGAACCCGAAGCTCGCGCGCTTCAAAGTCCAGCTCGGGGAGCGAATCGCGGAGATAGCCGTTCTCGTCCACGTCGGCGGTCTCGTCCGTGTTCGTCTCGGGTGCTTCGGTTGTCCCCGCAGGGACATGGTTCTTTTTCCCGCAGGATGCAAGCCCTGCGCTTGCCAGCAGGAACGCAAAAAGCATACACAGCAGTTTTTTCATATTCTGTTTTCCTCCTTCATTTTGCGGGGCTTTCATTCCCCGAACACCTCATTCCAAGGTGTGCTATCGGTTGTAGCCGTCGGCTTGATTCGGGCGCGGAAGGTGAATTCCCGCTCCGAGAAGCGGTATTCGGGCGCGAGCTCGGGACCGCAGGAATTGGAGCCGATTCCGTTCTGCCGATAGTCCAGATACAGCACCGTTTCTTTTGTCTCTGCCAATTCGTCATCGTGCTTCGCCGCAGTCACGGCGCGGATGTCGTAGTGCGAGCAGTTGACGCTGAAGGGACGGTCCACCGCCGCCAGCAGCAGTCCCTGTCCCGCCGCCGCGCCGACCGTTGCCCAGAGCGTTTCCGAATGCGCCATGTTCTCCTGCGGCTTGAGGTAGTGCTCGAAATGCTCGGTCACGGTAGTCTCGTACACGCCGAACCGCGAAGCCCTATGCTTGTCAACGTAGGCTTCATAGGGACCGTTTCCGCAATACACAAACCGCTCAAAGCCCTCGGGCATCCGCACCTCAAAGCCGAACCGCGGCAGTGGCGGAAGCCCCTCGCGCACATGAGCCTTGACGGTCAGGGTCAGCCCCTCGTTCCCGAGGACCTTGTACCGCACGGTGAAGGTCACAATCGGGAGCGCACCCGATTCGCCGATTACGAAATCCCCCACCAGCGTCACGCCCTCCGAGCCTGCGGTCACTTCCCGAGGTCCGAAGCCGCGGCAGTAGACCTTTGCCGCCTCAAAGCCCGCGCTTTTGATTTTCTCGACCTGCCGTCGGTCGTTGTCAATCGGTGCGCGCCAGATAACGGGGGTCAGCGGTCCCGCCAACAGCTCGCTCCCGTTGTCCGTGACCGAACAGAGCAGTCCGCTCGCGCAGTCGAAGGTGTAAGCCGTTTTCTCCCCCACCACCCGCAGACGCGTTCCGTCCCGCTCAACCGTCAGCTGTCCGTCCGCGCGGAGCCTGTGGGGCTGCCCGCTTTCCCGATGCAGGAAAAGCTGCTCCCATCCGCTCTCGCTCCCCGCGTCCGCCCATTCATAGGAGCGGTTGGTCCGAAGCGAGAGGTCCAGCCACAGGCGGTCGGCTTCCCCGCAGGGCGGAAGACCAAACGGCAGGCGGTATTCCCGCTCCCCCTGCGCGGGAACGGCAAGGCACGGGAAGCGGCACTCCGCAACCGTTTTGCCGTTTTTGCGCAGGAAGCAGTAAAGGTCATGGTCGGAAAGGTCGGTGAAATACCTGCGGCTTCGCACCGTCACGGTCAGCCCGCCGTCCGCCTCCGTGCGGCAGGTGGCGGTAAACGGCTTGATGACCTGCTTCAGCTCCTTCATTCCGATATGCTCGCGTCGGTCGGGGTAAAGCAAGCCGTCCACGCAGTAGTTGTCGTTGTGCAACGGCTCGCCGAAGTCCCCGCCGTAGCGGTAAATCGGATGCGCATAGCGGGCGGACCCCGTTGCAACCGCGTGGTCGCACAGCTCCCAGACACAGCCGCCGAAAAAGGAATCCTGCGCGTAAATCAGCTTCCAATAGTCGGCAAGATCCCCGGGACCGTTGCCCATCGCGTGCGAATATTCGCACAGGAAGAACGGACGGTCGGAGGGAGAGGTCGGCGAAAGGTAATCCTCCCAACAGATTTTCGGCGAGGGGTACATCCGACTTTCGATGTCGGTATACGGGCACATCGGGGAGTCAAGCTCTCCTTTCCGATAGCGCTCCATGTACGCCCGCGAGCTCCCCTCGGAATGCACGATGCAATCCGACCTTCGGCTGTGCAGATACTCGTAGACCTTCCTGAAATTGCATCCCGTCCCCGATTCGTTTCCGACCGACCACATCACCACGCACGGGTGGTTCTTGTCCCGCTCGAACATCCGCACCGCGCGGTCGAGGTATTCCCCCTCCCATGCGGGGTCATCGGTCAGCAGGCTCCAGTTGCCAACCAATTGCAAGCCGTGCGTCTCCATGTCGCACTCTGCGCAGACATAGATTCCAAGTCGGTCGCAGAGCCCCGGCAGGCGCGGGTCGTTCGGATAGTGCGCCGTGCGGAGCAGGTTGATATGGTTCGCTTTCAGAATCAACAGCTCCCGCAGCATTCGATCGTATGGGGCGGTGTTCCCGAGCCGCGGGTCGCTGTCGTGCCGATTCACACCCTTTGCCTTGACCTTCGCGCCGTTAATCCACACAATGCCGTCCCGTATCTCCACCCGACGGAAGCCGACGGGAAAGCGGATATACTCCCCGTTGCAGACCAGCTCCAACCAATAAAGCGTTGGGCTTTCATCACTCCAGAGCGCAACGCGGTCGAGCGAGATTGCAAACGAGGTCTGCTCCTCGCCGCAAACACCCGCCGCTTCCTCCTGCCCGTTCGGTCCGAGGAGCGTGTAGGCAACCTCCGCCCGCCCCGTCAGGGTCAGGGAGACCGAGAGCCGCCCGCCGACAAGCCCTTCATCGGGAACCGCCAGAAGGTCCGCGTCCGCCAGATGCACGCGCGGGCGGATTTTCAGGTAGACCTCGCGGAAGATTCCCGAGAGGCGGAATTTGTCCTGGTCCTCCAGATAGGACCCCTCGCACCATTTCAGGACCACCACCCGCAGGCGGTTCACCCCGCGCACAAGGCGCTCCGTGATATCTGCCTCGCTGATGCAGTGGCTGACCTGACTGTACGCCGTGAATTCGCCGTTGACAAACAGGTAAAAGCAGGAATCCACCCCCTCAAAGGTCAGGTAGACCGATTTGCCCGCGCAGTCCTCGCCGAGAAAGAATTCCCGCTCGTACACCCCCACGGGGTTCTCCTCGGGAACCCTCGGCGGGTCCACGGGAAACGGATACTTCTTATTGATGTAATCGGGCGTATCGTAGCCCTTCTCCAAATCGAACTGCCAGCTCATCGGAACCGAGATTGACCCGAAATTCAAATCGTCCCGATGTCCGAGCCGCTCCACCCCGCCCTCCGCCGCAAGCGATGGGGAGAAAAAGAACCGCCACGTGCCGCAAAGCGACCGAACACACTCGGATTCCCCGCGATGATCGCTGCGGCAGGTCTCCGCGCTTCCGTATGGGATGAAATAGGCGGTCGGCGCTTCACACCCAACGTGCAGGTCGGTCATGGATTTGTGATACTCCCTCAGCTCCATATTCGCCTCCCGTCATGCGTTGCCATGCGAATTCCTCCAGTCCACCGCCATCCGCGTGTCATCCAGCAGATAGGCATCCGCGCCGAGGCTTTGGCATTTCTCCAGCGATGCAACCGAGCCGGAGAAATCCCCGTGCCCGTCGTTCGCCATAATCCAGACCTCCGCCCCCGGGCAAGCCGCCTTCACCTCGGCGGGCGTGACCTCCGAGAGCCAGTTTTCCCACAGGCGAATGTTGCCCGCGCCTGCCTCATAAAATGCACGGTAGTCCCGCTTGCCCGGCATGAATGCCAGAATCCGCTCGGGCGGGAACAGCTCCCGAAGCGACCGCACAACCGACACCGAGACCGCGCCGAACAGCATCGGCTTTTCAAGCCTTTGAAGCCTTGAAACGAAATCCGCGTCAAGCATCTCCATCTTGATGTGCATCAGAATCGGCACGCTTCTGTCGTAGCCCTCGACCAGCTCGTCAAAGGTCGTCAGATGCCGACCGACGGCGGCAAGCCGCTCCCGCATCTCCTCCTGCCCAATGTCCCGCAGGCGGAGGTCCACCCCCGCAAGACGGGCAAGCGTTTCATCATGATAGATGACATAGCTTCCGTCCTTCAGCCGTGTGACATCGCATTCTACCGCATCGGCACCCATGTCTGCGGCAAACGTGAGGCTTTCCACCGTGTTTTCCTCCCGATAGCGGGAGGCACCCCTGTGTGCAAACAGTTTCATTGTCCTTTCCCATTCCTTTCCAAGTCTGAAGCGGTCCCGCGCATGGGGAATGCCGTGACGGTCTCCGCTACCTTGATTATAACATCACACCGCCCAAAATGCAAATACATATTTCTAATACATCCATAAGGACAGCTTATAACAGCGCGGATTTTCGTTTGATTTTGGGCGAAATCCCTTGACAAAAGGGCAAGTCTATTGTATAATTAGAACATCAAGCGAAAGGAGTTCACCCCGATGCTCTCATTGCGCGAAATGAAGTTCGCCGTTACGCTGGCAAAGCACAGGAGCTTTTCCAATGCGGCAAAGGAGCTGTATATCAGCCAGCCCGCGTTGAGCCAAGCCATCAAGTCGCTGGAAGCCGTGCTCTCCACCAAGCTGTTTGACCGAGGCGACCAGACCCTGCGGCTGACCCCCGCGGGAGAGGAATTTGTAAGGGAAGCCACCGAAATTCTGACGCTGGCGGAGGAGCTGGAGCGGAATATGCGGAGCTTTTCGGACGATCAGGTCCTGTCCGTCGGCATCTCCCCCTTTTACGGACGCTACTACCTGCCGCGCAGTCTGCCGCTGTTCAAAAAACAGCACCCGAATATCACGCTCAGCATTACGGAATGCTCGTCCAACGAATTGGAGGTCCTGCTCTCGGAAAAGAAGCTCGACATCGCGTTCCTTCCCCTGCCCCTGCGGGACATGACGCTGGAATATATCCCCGTGCTGGAGGAGGAAATCTTCTTCGCCATCCCGCGGAACCAGACCGCCGAATACGAGCAGGAAACGGGAGGTAACAGCGAAATCCCGAGCGTCCACCTGCGGCAATTCGCAAGACTGCCGTTCATCTACCTCAAGGACAGCCAGCGCTTCACCCAACTCGGAAACGCGCTCTGCGAGGCGGAGGGCTTCTCGCCGAATATCCTCTATACCAGCGAGAACTGGGAAACAATCGATGCCATGATCGGCAAAGGCATGGGCGTCGGCTTCGTGCCCGAATTGCTCGTGGACACCAAGAACCCCACCAAGCCGCGCTATTTCCGCATCGCATCCACCAATAATAAAAGACAGTACGTCGCCGCCCATATCCACGGCAAAAAAATAACAGGCTGTATGTACGACCTGATTCGTTTGATTGGAAAACGATAATTATAAAAAAAGCGCTGTTTTCAAAAAAACAACGCTTTTTTCTGAATCCCCCATCCAATCAAAAAAACTCCCCCACACGGCAACCAACCTCGTGTTGGTTGCCGTGCGGGGAAGTTCGGGGAGAGCAGGAGGGGCTTGGGGAGGGAGAGGACCCCCTACGAAAGGGGGTCCTCTCCCTCCCCAAGGTCTTTCCTATTCCCTCGGCAATTCCACCGTAAAGCGGGAGCCGAACCCCTCGCGGCTCTCGACTGTGATTGTCCCCTTCAGCAGGTCCACAATCCGCTTGACCAGCGCAAGCCCCACACCGTAGCCCGCGTGCGCGTGGGAGGGGTCGCCCTGATAGAACTTCTCAAATACCCGCGCCCGTACCTCGTCACTCATGCCAATGCCGTTGTCCGAAACCGAAACCGTGACCGTCTGCTCGGTTACCGCCATCCGCACCTCGATTCTGCCACCGCGCGGCGTGAACTTAATCGCATTGCTGAGCAGATTCCGCCATACCAGCGCGAGCATCTCCTCGTTGCCGCGAACCTTCAACAGCTCCAGCTCGGGAACAATCTCCAGCGCCTTCTCCGACCACTCGCTCTCGAGAAGCAATATGCACTGCCTGATCTGCTCGTCCAGATAGAATTCCGTCTGCCCCGTTACAATCTGCTGATTCTCCAGCTTGGAAAGCGTCAGCACATTCGAGGAAAGCCGCGCCAAACGGTCGGACTCCTCCTCAATGATTTTCGCGTATTCGTTCCGCTGCTCGTCGGTCAGCCCCTCCTGCCGCAATTCGTGCGCAAAGCCGCGGATGGAGATGATCGGCGTTTTGAACTCGTGCGAAAAATTGTTGATGAAATCGTTGCGGAACAGCTCGATTCCCCGCAATTCCTCCGCCATCTCGTTGAAGTTGCGAATCAGGTCCTGTAGCTCCGGCACGATATGATAGGGATGCTCTTTGTCCTCCTGCACGTGAATATCAAAATGTCCCTCCCCGATTTCCTTTGTCGCGCGGTTCAAACGCTTGAGCGGTTGCAGGTAGTATCTGCTTAAAAGGGCAAACAACAGCGTTGCAATCAGCGCACACGCCCCCAAAAGCAGGGAAGCAATAAAAATCGGGCTGACCGCCAGACGCAAGCCGAGCGCACTGCTTCCGAGCAGGGTCAGCACCAGCCAGTAGATCAGCATAATCAGCGCCACCGATAGCATCATAACCGAAAAGACAAACCCTGTCAGCTTCCACCGCAGGGTTTGTCTGCCCGACCGCTCGCGCGTCGGTTTTTCCTTTTGCCGTCTCGCGGGCTTCATTTTCCAAAGACCGCCTTATAGCCGAGTCCCCGCACCGTGTGAATCGAAAAATCCGAATTGCTCCGAAAACGGTCGCGGATGCGGCTGATATGTACGTCAACCGTCCGCTCATCACTCTCGCTGTCCATATCCCAGATTTCGTCCATCAGCTGGCGGCGCGTGAAAATCTTGTTCGGATAGGACAACAGCTTGAACAGGAGCAAAAACTCCTTTTGCGGCAGCTCCTGCGTCCCCGAAGGATCGGTAACCGTCATGGAATCGTATTGCAGGGTGGTGGAGCCGACGGTCAGCTTCCGCTCCCCCGCGATGCGCGACCGCCGCAGGAGCGCGGCAATGCGCAGAATCATCTCCTCCTCGTCCACGGGCTTGACCATGTAGTCATCCGCGCCGATGATAAAGCCGCGCTTCTTGTCCTCGGTGGTCTCGCGCGCCGTCACCATCAGAATCGGCAGCATACAGCCCGCCTTCCGAAGCGTATTGGTAAACTCGTAGCCGTCCATGCGCGGCATCATCACGTCCAGCAGAATCAGGTCAATGTGATTCTTATCCAGAATCTCCAGCGCCTCTCTGCCGTCCCCCGCAACGATTGGCTCATAGCCGTAGCGCGTCAGAACCGCCGCCATCAGCTTTCTTGTGTTGGTATCATCCTCAACCACCAGAATTCGGAACATCCGCTCATCCCCTTTCATTGGTCCTGAAAGTGTAACACAGGATTGTGAACCCGATGTCAACAATCGGCACAAAACATGAAAAATTTACAAAAAGGATTCTTTTACCGCAAGAATTCCCGCAACCGCGCCGTCCGCCGCCGCTGTCACCAGCTGTCGCACCGCCCCCGCGCGGCAATCCCCCACGGCAAACACCTCGGGGAGCGCGGTCCTGCATTCCCCATCGGTCACGATTCCGCCGTCGGGAGCAAGCGGCAGGAGCGACGCAAACGGTGCCGTGTCGGGGACCGTTCCAACCGCCTCGAACACCCCCGACACCGCCAGCACCGTCTCCCGTCCGTCCCGCTCCACGCGCACACCCGTCACCGTCTCCCCGCCGAGGATTTCGGTCACACGGCTCCCCGACAGCCGAACCAGATTCGGCAAGCCCTCCGCACGAGCCAGAACCGACCGCTCCGCCCGCGGCTCCTCCGAGCGGTAGAGCACCGTGACCCTGTGACAAATCGCCGCCAGCCCGATTGCCTCGGAGAACGCCGTGTTCCCGCCGCCGATGACCGCAACATCCCGCCCGCGAAAGAAATTCCCGTCACAGGTCGCGCACCACGACACCCCGCGCCCCGCAAGCCGCTCCTCCCCCGCCACACCGAGCCTGCGCCGCTTGGCACCCACGGCAAGAATCAGCGCGCGGCAGGAGACCTCGCCCGCCTCGGTCTGCAAAAGCCATTGCAACCCCGCGCGCGTGACCTCCGTTACCTCGGCTTGCAAAAGCTCCGCTCCCGCCGCGCGGACCTGCGCCGCCAGCCGCTCCGCCAGCGTTACACCGTCAACCTCGCCCAGCGCGGGGTAGTTCTCCACACGCGAAGCCGTCAGAATCTGCCCGCCCTCTGCCGCCTTTTCCAAAAGCATCACGCGCGCCCCCGCTCGCGCGGCATACAGCGCCGCCGTCATGCCCGCAAAGCCCGCGCCAACCACCGCAACCTCTGTGTTTTCCATCTTCCACCGAATCCTCCGTTCCTTTTTGCTTATTCTTCCCCGCACAGGGGCGGTTCACTCACCGAATTTCTGCGCATATCTGCGCATTCTTGCGCAAATGGCAGTCCGAACATGATTTTTTGCCGATTTGCGCGGACTTCTTGACAGCCGCGTTTTTTTCCTTTATAATATAACTGTTATTCGGACTGCGGGCAGAGGGCGCTTGCCCTTCTCTCTCGGTCCGATCTGTCCGATAATCTTTCTGCAAAAAGGAGAAGATGGTATGTTTGATGTTGCTGTCATCGGTGCCGGTGTTGTCGGCGGAATGATTGCAAGAACCCTTTCGGCTTACGATCTCAAGGTCTGTATTCTGGAAAGGAAAAACGATGTTGCCACGGGCGCAAGCTGTGCGAACTCCGCAATCGTGCACGCGGGCTTTGACGCGCACGAGGGGTCCCTCAAGGCAAAGCTGAACGTTCGCGGCTCCGAGCTCATGGCAGAGGTCTGCCGCGAGCTGGGGGTCAAGTACAAGAACAACGGCTCGCTTGTCATCGCCTTCAATGACGAGGACATGGCGGAGGTTGGAAACCTCTACCGCCGCGGTGTTGCGAACGGGGTCAAGGGCTTGGAGGTCATTGACGCCGCCCGTCTGCGCGAGCTGGAGCCGAACATTTCCAAAAACGCGGTCGGTGCGCTTTGGGCACCCACGGGCGCGATCGTCTGCCCGTATGAGCTGACGATTGCCGCTGTCGGAAACGCGATGGACAACGGCGCGGAGCTGCGCCTGAACTCCGAGGTCACGGCAATTGCCGACAACGGAGACTTCTACACGCTGACCACCGCAAGCGGAGCCGTGGAAGCCAAGTACATCATCAACGCGGCGGGTGTTTATTCCGATGCGGTTGCGAAAATGGTTGGCGATGACAGCTTCACCGTTCACCCGCGCAGAGGCGAATACGTCCTGCTCGACAAGGAGAGCGGCGGGCTGGTCAAGCACACCATCTTCCGCACGCCCTCCAAGATGGGCAAGGGCATTCTGGTCACCCCGACCGTTGACGGCAACCTGCTGACGGGTCCGACCTCGGTTGACATGGAGGACAAGGACGACAAGTCCACCACTGCCGAGGGGCTGGGACTGGTCATGAAGCAGGCGGGCGAGAACGTCGAGGGTATCCGCTTCAACCAGACCATCACCTCCTTCTGCGGTCTGCGCGCAGTCGGCAGCACGGGTGACTTCATCATCAATATGCCGCGCGCACGCTTCGTCAACGTTGCGGGCATCGAATCCCCCGGGCTTTCCTCCGCCCCCGCAATTGCGGAGTACGTGGAACAAATGTTGCTTGACGCGGGCATGAAGGCGGCAAAGAAGGCGGACTTCAACCCGACCCGTCCCGCCTACCACGCCTTCCGCGAGATGAGCATGGAGGAGAAAAACGAGGTCATCCGCCGCGACCCGACCTACGGGCGAATCATCTGCCGTTGCGAAACCGTGACGGAGGGCGAAATTCTTGCGGCAATCCGCACCAACCCGAAGCCCACCGATCTTGACGGCGTGAAGCGCAGAACCCGCGCGCAGATGGGCAGATGTCAGGGCGGCTTCTGCTCCCCCTACATCGTGGAGCTGCTTGCAAAGGAGCAGGGCATCCCCTATGAGGCGGTCACCAAGTGCGGCGGCAAGTCGCTTGTCAATGTCGGCAGGACCAAGGAGGTAAAATAAGATGAAACAGGTTGATCTGGTAATCGTCGGCGGAGGTCCCGCAGGCATGAGTGCGGCGGTCGCGGCTTATGAGAGCGGCGTGCGCGACATCCTGATTCTGGAGCGTGACGCGCATCTGGGCGGCATTCTGCAACAGTGCATCCACAACGGCTTCGGTCTGCACCGCTTCGGCGAGGAGCTGACGGGTCCCGAGTACGCATGGCGCTATGAAAAGCTCGTGCGCGATCACAATATCCCCTTCCTGCTCAACACAATGGTGCTGGATATCACCCCCGACAAGGTGATTACGGCAACCAACCCCGAATCGGGCGTGTTCCAATTGCAGGCAAAGGCGGTCATCCTTGCTATGGGCTGCCGCGAGCGCTCCAAGGGTGCTTTGAACATTGCGGGCACGCGTCCCGCAGGCATTTACAGTGCGGGAACCGCGCAGAAGTACGTCAACATGAAGGGCTATATGCCGGGCAAGAACGTGGTGATTCTCGGCTCGGGCGACATCGGTCTGATTATGGCGCGCCGCATGACGCTGGAGGGTGCGAAGGTCCACGCGGTCTGCGAGCTGATGCCCTATTCGGGCGGTCTGGCGCGGAACATTGAGCAGTGCCTGCACGATTTCAACATCCCGCTCAAGCTCAGCCACACGGTGGTGGAGATTCACGGACGCGAGCGTCTGGAGGGTGTGACCATTGCGAAGGTGGACGAGCGTCGCCGTCCGATTCCCGAAACGCGGGAATACATCCCCTGCGACACGTTGCTTCTCTCGGTCGGTCTGATTCCCGAAAACGAGCTTTCCAAAACGGCAGGCGTTCCGCTTGACCGCGTGACGAACGGTGCATCGGTCGACCAGGACCGCCAGACCGAGGTTGAAGGTATTTACGCCTGCGGAAACGTGCTTCACGTGCATGATTTGGTCGACTTCGTATCCGAGGAAGCCGACATTGCGGGCAGAAGTGCGGCGGCTTACATTCACGGCGAGCGTGCCGAGGCGGTTGACATTCCCCTGCACACCGACGGCAAGATCCGCTACACGGTCCCCCAGCGCATCACGGCAAAGAAGGACGTGACGGTATTCTTCCGCGTTGCGGACGTTTACCGCAATGTGACCATCAAGGTAAAGGACGGCGACCGCGTGATTTTCAGCAAGAAGAAACCGAAGGTTGCCCCGGGCGAGATGGAGAGCATTACCCTGCGCCCCGAGCAGTTTGCGGGTGCGGCGGCGCTGGACTTTGAACTGGAGGTACAGTAAGATGACAAGAAATTTAACCTGTATCGTATGTCCGCGCGGCTGTCAGCTGGCGGTGGAACTGGGCGAGGACGGCGCTGTTCTCTCGGTAACGGGCAACACCTGTCCGCGCGGGAAGCAATACGCGATTGACGAATGCACGCACCCGATGCGGACGGTGACCTCCACGGTTCGGACCTCGGACGGCGGTGTCGTTCCCGTCAAGACCGACCGCACGATTCCGAAGGAGCTGATGTTCGACTGCATGAAGCAGATCAACGCGGCAGTTGCCCCCCTCCCCGCTCACATCGGTGACGTAGTCATCGAAAACCTTCTCGGCACGGGTGCGAACGTGGTGGTTACGGCTAACAAGGAGGGGTGAAAAGGTCGTGGGGCTTTGCCCCACACCCCACTTAGGGCGCTTCTTGAAAGAAGCGCCCTAAGAACCCGCAAGAACTTTCATCCCCGCACGGATTCTGCGTTGCAGAATCCGTGCGGGGATGA
>DJSQ01000013.1 GCA_002438075.1 Clostridiales bacterium UBA6330 | reverse complement strand
CCAGCCGCGCTCCCACATCGACCGCAGAACGTTTCCGACGGTGGGGAGGTGGTAAGCGGGAAGCTCCATGACGAACGGAGCAGGATCGCCCGCGAACATCTTGGTCTTCTTCAGCATGATACCCGAGAGAATGATTGCTGCCATACCGATGAAGTATGCGCTGGTGGCAACCAGAGCCGAGCCGCCGAACAGAGCGCCCGCAATCATTCCGATGAACGGAACCTTTGCGCCGCAGGGGATAAAGGTGGTGGTCATGATCGTCATACGACGGTCACGCTCGTTTTCAATGGTACGCGAAGCCATGATGCCGGGGATACCGCAGCCGGTACCGATCAGCATCGGGATAAAGGACTTACCCGACAGACCGAAGCGGCGGAAGATACGGTCCAGAACGAACGCGATACGCGCCATGTAGCCGCAAGCCTCAAGGAATGCGAGAAGCAGGAACAGGACCAGCATCTGCGGAACAAAGCCGAGCACCGCGCCGACACCGGCAACGATACCGTCAAGGAGCAGACCGGAGAGCCACTCGGGCGCTTCCGCTTTCTCCAAGCCCGCACCGATCAGAGCGGGGATACCGGGAACCCACGGACCGAAATCGCTCTCGGAGGGACCCTCAAAGCTCTTTTCTTCCAGATAAGCAACAGCGTCGAGATAGGAAATCTGAATTACGCCATCGTTCTCCTTTTCCGATTCGGGAATGACGTCATAGTAGACCAGCAGGTCTGCCTGCTCGTAGGTGTCCTCGTCAATGATGACATCCTTTGCGGTTGCGGTCGAGCCCGCTTCCGCCGTGACAGCCTTCAGAGCCGCCAGAGCCGCGTCTGCGTCGAAGTCGTCCGCTTCGGGGTCGATTGCGTCATCGCCGAGGAAGGCATTGACTGCATTCAGTGCGTCGGTGTATTCGCCCGAGGCTTCGTCAAAGTCGCCTCTGCCGATGCCCAGCATGAACCAGCCGTCGCCGAACAGACCGTCATTGGTCCAGTCGGTTGCCGCGGCACCAACCGCGACCATCGAGATGTAGTAAACCAAGAACATGATTGCCGCAAAGATGGGAAGACCCAGCCAGCGGTTGGTTACGATGCGGTCAATCTTATCCGAAGTGGAGACCTTGCCCGCATTCTTCTTTTTGTAGCAGCTCTTGATGATGGTGGAAATGTAGATGTAGCGCTCGTTGGTGATGATGCTTTCCGCGTCATCGTCCATCTCCTTCTCCGCCGCCTTGATGTCGGTTTCGATGTGGGAGAGAACCTGCGGGTCGAGCTTCAGCTGCTCCAGCACCTTGTCGTCACGCTCGAAAATCTTGATGGCGTACCATCTCTGCTGTTCCTCGGGCAGACCGTGAACAGCGGCTTCCTCGATGTGCGCAATCGCGTGCTCCACGCAGCCCGAGAAGCTGTGCATCGGAACGGTCTTGGTCTCCTTCGCCGCTTTGATGGCTTCCTCTGCGGCAGTCTTGATGCCCGTACCCTTCAGCGCGGAGATTTCCACGACCTTGCAGCCCAGCTGGCGGGAAAGCTCGCCGATGTTGATCTGGTCGCCGTTCTTGCGAACCACGTCAATCATGTTGATTGCAACCACCACCGGAATGCCAAGCTCGGTCAGCTGTGTGGTGAGGTAGAGGTTTCTTTCCAGGTTGGTACCGTCGATGATGTTCAGAATCGCGTCGGGACGCTCGGCGATGAGGTAGTTTCTTGCAACAACCTCCTCAAGCGTGTAGGGGGAGAGGGAGTAGATACCGGGAAGGTCCGTGACGATGACATCATTGTGTCCCTTCAGCTTACCCTCTTTCTTTTCGACCGTGACACCGGGCCAGTTACCGACAAACTGATTGGAGCCGGTCAGCGCGTTGAACAGGGTCGTCTTACCGGCGTTAGGGTTACCGGCAAGTGCAATGCGGATATTGTTTTCCATTTTGCTTTTTTCCTTTCATATTAGTCCTGACTAACTTTGTTTTGCACCGAGTACATCGGGGATGCCTCGGGGCGGGGGATTACTCGACCTCAACCATTTCGGCATCGGCTTTGCGCAACGACAGTTCGTAGCCGCGCACATGAACCTCAACCGGATCGCCCAGCGGAGCGACCTTGCGGACATAGACCTCGGTGCCCTTCGTCAGCCCCATGTCCATGATACGGCGCTTGACCGCACCCTCTCCGTTGAGCCGCACGACCTTGACCGTTTCTCCGACCTTGGTGTCACGCAGTGTTTTCATAGCTTCGTCTCCTTTCAGAAGTTAAATCATGATTTTCTGTGCCATCTCCCGACTGATGGCAATTCTGGATTCCTTGACATTGACAATCAGATTGCCTGCCATAGAATTGACTACGGTCACGGTTCCTCCAACCACAAAGCCGAGGTTTTCCAGATGTTGTTTGACCTCGGGACTTCCGCCAACCTTTTTGATGATTTGCGGGGTTCCCATGTCGGCAACGATCAGTGGCATCATAGAATCCATCCTTTCCGATTCGTTACCATTGGTTAGTATTTGCTAACCTAATGGACCAATCAATGGTTAGCCCTTGCTAACCATCCTATATTATACAAGGAGAGCGCGATTTTGTCAATCCCTTTTTTGCTTTTTTTTGAAATTTGTGATTTCTGACTGATGATTTTCGGAAGAATTCGGGCGAAAACAGAAAAATTATACAACATTTTCGCGTATCAAATCGAGAATTTCACGCTCCCCGATGACCCGAATGCCGTTTTTTCGTAACAATCGGACCGTAATCCCGTCTCCCGCAACCAATTTCCCGCCAAAGCTGCCGTCGTAAACCTTGCCCGAGCCGCAGGACGGGCTTTTCTCCTTCAGAACCGCCAAGCGACACCCGTTTTCCCACGCAATCCGCAACGCTGCCTCGGCTCCCGCAAGATACTCCGCCGTGACATCCGCACCGAGACGATTCCGCACACGCCCGTCCACCCCAATCTCGGACGCGGGACGTGGCGTTGGCAGACCGCCCAGCTGCTCGGGACAGATCGGAATCAACCGATAGCGCGCCCGTAACTCCTCCACCGCGGAGCAGGGCTTGGATGCCCCGTCATAACGGCATGGGACCCCCAATAAACAAGCGCTGATGAGTATCGCTTCCTTGTCCATATCCGTTCACCTCGTTTCTACCTATATTGTAGCACAGGATGGGGGAAAAGTCAAGGGGAATAAGAGACTTGTGGTATTGCTCGATGCCTTGCACGGGTGCCGAGATTCCCGAAGGCAGTTGCTCTGAAATGGCACAGTGAGGGTGGCGTCTCGTGAGATATAAGCAAAAGTGGTTACTGTATGTTACTTGTTGGGGTATGATAGAATGCCCTACACGGGTG
>DJSQ01000032.1 GCA_002438075.1 Clostridiales bacterium UBA6330 | reverse complement strand
GCAGAGCCCCAAGGTCTTCTTACACCTGAATCTGTTCCATGATATACGCCTCGAGAACGTCGCCAACCTTGATGTCGTTGAACTTTTCGACACCAACACCGCACTCGTAGCCGGAGGCAACCTCTTTTACGTCATCCTTGAAACGGCGGAGAGAGGAGATTTTGTCCTCGAAAATGACAACACTGTCGCGCAGAACGCGAATCTGGGACTGACGCGTGATTTTGCCGTCCTGAACGTAACAGCCCGCAATCGTGCCAACGTTCGGAACGTGAATCGTCTGCCGAACCTCGGCGTGACCCAGCAGAACCTCCTTGAACTTCGGCGCAAGCATTCCCTTCATCGCCGCCTCAATCTCGCCAATGCACTCGTAAATGACACGGTAGGTCCGAATGTCCACCTTCTGGCGCTCCGCAGAATCCAGAGCCGCCTTGTCGGGACGCACGTTGAAGCCGACGATAATCGCATCGGAAGCCGCCGCAAGCGTCACATCACCCTCGGTGATACCGCCCGCCGCCGCGTGAATGACGTGTACCTTCACCTCATCGCAGGAGAGCTTCTCAAGCGACTGCTTGACTGCCTCCGCCGAGCCGCCCACATCCGCCTTGACGATGATGTTCAGCGTCTTGATGCCCTCGGAAATCTGCGCGAACAGATCGTTCAGATTTGCGCGCGCGTTTGCCTTGAAGACATCCTCCTTTGCCTGCGCGCGCCGCTGATCTGCCAGCGTCCGCGCCATTCTTTCGTCCTCAACCGCCTGGAACTCGTCGCCCGAGGAGGGGACCTCCGCAAGACCCGTGATTTCCACGGGAACCGACGGACCCGCATCCTTGAGCATCTTGCCCGTGTGGTCCATCATCGAACGCACACGACCGACCGCCGTGCCCGCAATGATGATGTCACCGCCGTGGAGCGTACCGTTCTGAACCAATACCGTTGCAACGGGACCCTTGCCCTTGTCGAGCTTCGCCTCGATGACAATCCCCTTTGCGCGGCGGTTCGGGTTCGCCTTCAGCTCCTTCATGTCGGCAACCAGCAGAACGCTTTCCAGCAGGTCGTCAATGCCCTCGTGCTTCAGAGCCGAGACGGGAACGCAAATCACGTCACCGCCCCATTCCTCGGGAACCAGACCGTACTTGGTCAGCTCGGTCTTGATGGAGTCGGGGTTCGCGCCCGGTTTATCCATCTTGTTGATGGCAACGACAATGTCAATGCCCGCCGCCTTTGCGTGGTTGATTGCTTCAACGGTCTGCGGCATCACGCCGTCATCCGCCGCAACAACAAGAATTGCAATATCGGTTGCCATCGCGCCTCTTGCACGCATGGCGGTAAACGCCTCGTGACCCGGGGTGTCAAGGAAGGTAATCTCTCTGCCCTTGACCTTGACGCGGTACGCGCCGATGTGCTGGGTGATACCGCCCGCTTCGCCCGCCGTGACGTGCGTGTTGCGGATGGCATCCAGAATCGAGGTTTTGCCGTGGTCAACGTGACCCATGACGCAGACAACGGGGGCGCGGGGAACCAGCTGTTCCTCGACATCCTGCGCGTCATCGAACAGGCGGTCCTCAATGCTGACCACCACCTCGTGCGTCGCCTCCACGCCGAATTCGTCCGCCACCAGCGCGGCGGTGTCGAAGTCGATGCTCTGGTTGACCGTGACCATCATGCCCATCATGAAGAGCTTTTTCACAACCTCGCCTGCCGTGACCATCAGCTTGGAAGCCAGCTGGCTGACCAGAATGTCATCGGGCAATTCAATCGAGGTCGGGCGCTTGATGATGGGGGACTGCATCTGCGCGGGGCGCTTGCCGCCCTTGGCGTTCTTGCCGAACGCCTGCCTGCCGTTTGCACGTCCCGCACCCTTGCCCTGCGGTCCCGTTTGCTGTTGGGGCGCCTTCTTGACCTGCTGTTTGCCGCCGCGCAGATTGCTCTGCTCGCGGTCGGAAACGAAGGTGTCGAGCTTTTCATCGTATTTGGAGAGGTCGACGTTGCCCTCGGTGCCTCTCGTGTTGACCACGCGGGGACCCTTCAGCGTACCGTCGGGGTTGACATTGGTCGAAGCACCGCGCACAATCGGCTGTGCCTTGAAGGTTTCGCGCGGTCCGCTCGGGATATAATCGCCCTTGTCACCGCCGAAACGACCGCCGCGACCGTTCTTGCTTCCGCCGCGATTGCCGTTTCCGCCCGCGGGACGCTGACCGCCAAAGCCGCTTCCGCCGCCAAACGAGCCGCCCGAGGGTCTCTGCCCGCCGAAGCCACTTCCGCCAAAGGCGCCGCCGTTCGGTCTCTGCCCGTAGGTCCCGCCTGCAGGACGCTGACCGTAGGAGCCGGACGTACCGTTACCGCCGTTCGCACCGTAGCCGCCCGTGCGACCCTGCTGAGCACCGTAAGTGCCGGTCTGCGGACGGGGCTGATAGCCGCCGCTCTGACCGTACTGTCTTGTGCCCGAGGGTGCGGAAGAATAGGACCGTGCGCCGGTCTGTGCGCCGCCTGTAGGACGGCTTGCACCGTAGCCTGCGGCGGGGGTCTGTGTTCTCTGCATCGGGTTGCCGTTCTGCGGACGGTAGCCCGTATTGCCCGCAGGGGATGCGGGACGCTGTGCGGCGGGAGCCTGTGTCGTTGTCGGAGCAGCGGGCTTTGCCGCCTCGGGCTGCTTCGGTGTCGGAGCGGGTGCCGCCTTCGGCGCATCTGCCGCTTTAACAGGCGCGGGGGAGGGGACTGCCGCCGCTTTCGGCGCAACGGGAGCCTTTGCCGCCGTCTCGGGAGCCTTTGCCACGGGCGCTTTGGGCGTTTCGGGTGCCTTTGCTACCGTCTTCGGAGCCTTGACCTCCTTGACCTCCCGAGCTGCCTCGGGCGCTTTCGCCGCCGCAGGCTTCTTTGCCTCGGGTGCGGCGGGCTTTGCCTCCGTCTTGCTCTCCGCCTTTGCCTTCTCTTCGGGCTTCGGCTCGGCCTTTGCCTCCGTCTTGGGGGCTTCGGCAGGCTCCGCCTTCGGCTTTGCCTCCTCTTTCTTCTTCGCGGGCTTCTTCTTGGACGGAATGTAGGACTTGCCGTCCAGATAGTCGCCGATGTCGCTGATCTGATGCTCGCCCGTCAGCGAATCGAACAGAATGTCGAATTCCGCCGGCTCAAGCGATTTCTGAACCGCGACCTCCTTTCCGCGCTTTGCGAGCATATCGCAAAGGTCCTTGCTTTTCAGCCCGAGGTCCTTCGCCAGCTTGTTGATTTTGAACTGTGTTTTGTTATCAGCCATATTTCCTCCTGTCACGCACCTGCCGCAGACAGCTGCGTTACGTATTGTGATTCTCGTTCCGTGTGTCCAGCGTGCTCCGCACAAGCCGACACAGATTTTCGTCGGTGACCGCCACCGCCGCGAGCCTGCCGCTCTTTCCGACCGCCCGCGCAAGCGCTTCGCCGTCCTGTGCGATGCGGACCGTCGGCACGCCGTAGTAGCGGCATTTGTCCTCCAGCCGCTTGTCGGTTGCCGCAGAGTTGTCGGCGGCAAGGACCGTGAGCCGCGGCTTGCGTCTGCCTGCCAGCGCCTCGCAGATCATCGGGGTTCCGCAGACCAGCGCCCGCGCTTTGGCACAAAGCCCCAGCGCGCCGAGCGTGCGGTCAGGCGTTCCCATTGCCGTCAATCTCCCGCGCCATCTCCTCGTACACCGCGTCGGGAATCGTGCATTCCAGCACGCGGTCAATCCGATGGCTTTTTGCGGCTTTCCGCAGGCAGGCGGCGCTTTTGCACAGGTACGCGCCGCGCCCGTTCTTCTTTCCCGTAAAGTCGAGCGATATTTCCCCCTCGGGGCTTCTGACCACGCGGATCAGCTCGCCCTTCGGCTTGTGCTCGTTACATCCCATGCATTGCCGCATGGGGATTTTCTTTGCTTTCTTTTCCATAGGGCAGGGGAGGGCTTATTCCTCGTCCGCCTCGTCGTCGCCCTCTGCCTTGATGTCAATCTTGCATCCCGTCAGGCGCGCCGCGAGTCTTGCATTCTGTCCTTCCTTACCGATTGCCAGCGAAAGCTGGTCGGGAGCGACCCGCACGCGGCAGGCGCGCTCGCCCGTCATTGTGACCGATTGGACCGTTGCGGGAGCCAGCGCCGCCGCAACATATTCCTCGGGCTGTTCGGAGTACTTGACAATATCCACCTTTTCGCCGCGCAACTCGTCTACGATTGCCGAGATACGCGAACCGTGGCTTCCGATGCAGGCACCCACGGGGTCGACATCGGGGTCACGCGACATCACCGCAATCTTGGTTCTGGAGCCCGCTTCCCGCGCAACGCCCTTGACCATCACGATGCCGTCGGCGATTTCGGGAATCTCCAGCTCGAACATTCTGCGCACCAGCCCCGAATGTGCCCGCGAAAGGGTGACAATCGGACCGCGGCTTTCCTTGTTGACCTCCAGCACGTAGACCTTGATTTTGTCGCCCACGTGGAAGATCTCCCCGGGAATCTGCTCACTGCGCAGAAGCACCGCGCGTCCCGTGTCGGTTTCAAGCAGGATGTTGCCGGTTTCGGGGTCCATCTTGCTGACCGTTGCGGTGATGATTTCCTCGTGCTTGTTCTCGTAAGCCTCCTGCTGGATGCGGCGCTCGCCCTCGCGGATGCCCTGAATGATAACCGACTTTGCGGCGGCGGCACTCAGGCGGCGGAAGTTCTTCGGCTTGACCTCGGTTTCTACCACCGAGCCGATGGTGTACTTCTTCGCAAGCGCCCGTGCGTCCTCAAGGGAAATCTGCGTTTCGGGGTTCTCAACCGTTTCCACAACCTCCTTCTGCTGATAGACCCGCACATCCTTTTTCACGGGGTCAATCAGCACGCGGACGTTGGTGTTGTTTCCGTATTCCTTCTTGTAGGCGGAAATCAGCGCCGCTTCGATTTTCTCAATCATGTAATCCGCGGGAATGCCCTTTTCCTTTTCCAACAGCTCCAGCGCGGTAAAAAGCTCTGCGTTCATTCTTTTGTACTATCCTTTCCGGTCATAATTTCATCATTCTTGGGAGTCGGCACCGAAATCGTAGACGGTGCGCACCGATGCGATTTTTTCCTTCGGGAACGCGTGCCGTTCCCCGTCGGAGTCGGCATCGAGGAGAACTGCGCCGCTCTCGTCAAGCCCCGCAAGGGTCCCCGTCCATACCTTCACGCCGTTCACTGCGGCATAAAGACGGACTTCAACCCGCCAGCCGACGCAGGCGAGAATGTGGCGGTCGGTTTTCAGCTCGCGCTCAATCCCGCAGGAGGAGACCTCCAGATGGTATGCGTCGTCAATGGGGTCTGCTTCGTCCAGCACGGGGTCGATGGCGCGGTGCATTTTCTCACAGTCATCCAGCGTGATGCCCTCCGGACTGTCAATCTCAATCCGCAGGTAGTAGTCCGCGCCCTCCTTGACGTATTCCACATCCCAAAGCTCGTACCCGAGGTCTCGGGCAATCGGCTCCGCCAGTGCTTTGACCGTGGATGCGATGGTTCCTCCGCTTTTTTTCATCGATTTCTCTCCATTCCAAAAATTAAGAGCGGGTCCCCTGAACCCACTCCCAAACGCTCCTATACTCTACCGTACTTAGTATAGCACATTTTTTCCGCTTTTGCAACCCCTTTTATAAAAAAAGATGAAGATTTTCCGAAAAAATCCGATTTTTCGGGGGTGGGAGCGTGAAAAAACGTGTCGGACTGCGGAAAAAAGCCCGCAAAACCGACACGGAATGGGATTTCTACTTATAAAGATAGTCCACCTGACCCGTCATCAGGGCGGTCAGACCCCGATAGACGATTTCGGGATGCTCGTGGAAATGCTCCTTCATCTGCTGTGCGTGGTAGTCGGAATCGGTGTTGACGGTTGCCTGCAACAGGATTTTATCCTTCTCCTTCAGCGTGACCGTTACGTTGACGGTGGTATCCGCCTGCCGCTCCGAGGAGCACATAACCGACACGCCGCGCTTTCGGAAATCGAGGTATTGCAGGGCACAGGCAAGGCTCTTGTCGAGCACCGACTGGAACAGGTCGCTCTTCAGCTCCTCCGCCACAAGGCATCCGCGTCGCGTTACGGCATAGAGCGGCTCTCCCTGCTCGTTTTTGCCGACCTCCTCAATCAGCCCGTTGTCGGTGAGCTGGGGGAAGGCTTCGGCAAAGTCGAGGTACATCACGTAGTCGGTCCGCATCAGCATTTCCCCGATGGTGAGATAGTCCAGCGGCAGATTGACGTTCTTCAGCAGGTACAGCGTAAAGATTTTGACATTGTTCAGCCTTGTTTCGAGCTTTCCCATGCAAAAGCCTCCTTTCGGGAACGGTCCTGACCTTCATCCCTTACAGTATATCATATTTTTTGCCTGTTTTCAAGACTTTTATTGCAATTGGGACGATTTTGTGGTATGATATAGAAAAGACCCTTTGGAAAGGAAGATTTTCTATGATCCGAATTGCTTTGCTTGGCTTTGGTGTGGTCGGCTCGGGGACTGCCGAGGTATTGACCGAAAACCGTGTGCTTCTCGCCGCCCGCGCGGGGGAGGAGCTTGACATCCGTTACATTCTGGACCGCCGCGAATTCCCCGACCACCCGCTGGGGGACCGTGTGGTGCACGATATTGCGCCGATTCTTGCCGACCCCGAGGTGCGTGTGGTTGCCGAGATGATGGGCGGCGCGCACCCTGCCTACGAATTCACCCGCGCGGCGCTGGAGGCGGGGAAGAGTGTTGTGACCTCCAACAAGGAGGTGGTTGCGACCTTTGGTGCGGAGCTGTTGGCGCTTGCCCGCGCGCACGGGGTGTCCTATCTGTTTGAAGCCAGTGTGGGCGGCGGAATTCCGATTATCCGCCCGCTTCGGGACGATTTGTCCTCCAACCGCATTCTGTCGGTGAGCGGCATTCTCAACGGAACGACCAATTTCATTCTGACCGAGATGGGGGAGTCGGGCGCGACCTTTGCCTCGGCGCTTGCCGAGGCGCAGAAGCGCGGCTATGCCGAGGCGGACCCGACCGCCGATGTGGAGGGCTTGGATGCGGCGCGCAAGATTGTGATTCTCGCGGCGCTGTCCTTTGGAGTTCTGCTCTCTCCCTCGGAGATTTCGGTCAAGGGGATTACGCACCTGACCGAGGAGCAGACCGCGGTTGCGGAGTCTCTGGGCTGTGCGGTGAAGCTGATCGGGCACACCGAGCGAATCGGGAATCGGGTTCTGGCTCTGGTTGCGCCGCACATGGTGCCCGAGGGGAACCCGCTCCGCCACGTCAGCGGGGTATACAACGGGATACTGGTTGACGGGAATATGCTGGGACGTGCGTTCTTCTACGGTGCGGGTGCGGGCAAGCTACCGACTGCGAGCGCGGTGGTTGCGGACATTCTGAATGCGGTCTCTCCCGCCGAGAAGCTACAGCTTCCCGCATGGCGTGTTGCGACAGATGCGGATTACGCCTCGCCAGAACAGCACCGCGTCCGTCGTTGCTTTGTTCTCTCGGGCTGTGCGAACTGTGCGGAAAAGACGAAGCCCTTTTTCGGCTACGACAGCTACGTGGTACGCGGCAACAGCTTCGCGTTTATCAGCCGTCCGATGGTTGAAGCCGAGGCGGTCGAAGCCCTCCGCTCCTGCGGCAAGCAGCTTATCTGGACGATGCCCGTGGTGGATTAGGGGAAAGACCTTGGAGGCGCAGGGACCCCCTCTTTCGCAGAGGGGTCCCTACCCTCCAA
>DJSQ01000020.1 GCA_002438075.1 Clostridiales bacterium UBA6330 | reverse complement strand
CGAACCCCGAAGGGGCGCCAGCAGGCGGAATCTCGGCACCCGTGTAAGGGTCCTGCCTCGGCTTTGCACTACGCAACCCAGAAGGTGCGCCGGCAGGCGGAATCTCGGCAGTATATAAAGCCCCTTTTCCTTGTATCTCTCTCCATTTTTATCATATCATATTTAATACGATATGTCAATATATATGACGTAGATAATACGATAATAAAACCACCTTTACAAGATACAATATTATATAAAGGCGGTGATAACACAATGTATCCTGAAGAATTTGCTCCAAGACTGATAAAGCTCCGCATGGAAAAGGGAATTTCCGCGCGTGATATGAGCCTTTCCATCGGTCAGAATCCAAGCTATATCAACACCATCGAAAGTGGGAAAGCGCTCCCGTCGATGACCGTATTTTTCTATATCTGCGAGTATCTCAATATCACGCCCGCAGAGTTCTTTGAAACGGACACGCAATCCCCCGTTCATATGCGCGAGCTCCTCGCCGACCTCAAACGTCTCTCCCCTGCTCAATTGGATTCCATCCATGAAATCGTAAAGGGATTGATTCGTTAAATACAAAGAGTGCCTACCCCAATCGGTCAGGCACTCTTCTCTGTTCCATCCGCCATGTTCGCACCATCATATATGCGTTGAGGGGGCTTGGGGAAGCTGCGCTTCCCCAACGCATCCCCGCGTCAGTGGACGAGGACGGGCATCGAGACCAGCATATTTTCGAGGAAGATGCCGTAGCCCGAGGTCGGGTCGTTGATGAGAACGTGCGTCACCGCACCAACCAGCTTCCCGTCCTGTATAATCGGGGAGCCCGACATTCCCTGCACAATCCCGCCCGATGCCGCCAGAAGCGCGGGGTCGGTAATCTTCACGCTGAAGCACTTCGAGCCTTTCGCGGTACGGTCAATGTTGGAAAGCTCCACACGGTAGCGCCCGATTTTGTTGCTGTCCAGCGTGCAGAAGATTTCCGCACTCCCCTCTTTTACATCGTTCCGCAAGCCAACGGGCAGCGCTTCGGTCGGAGCCTGCGGCGGGTCGCTGAATACGCCCCATACACCGCACCCCGAGTTGCCGAGTAACGCCCCCGACTTGCCCGGGTTGAAATACCCCTTCAGCTCGCCCGGCGCGCCAACCGCACCCTTGACCACCGAGCTGATGGTCACGTCCGAGACCGTCCCGCGCCGCATGGCAATCAGCTCGCCCGAATCCGCGTCACAGATTCCGTGCCCCAAGCCCGCAAACGCCCCCGTTTCGGGGATGATGAAGGTCACAGTCCCAATCCCCGCTCCGCTGTCGCGCACCCAGATGCCCGTTTTGTAACGGGACTCCGCCGCGCACCAGACAGGTGTCAGACGGACCTCAATCTCCGAGCCGTTCCGACGGCAGAGTAAAACCAGCTCCCGCCCGTCGCATTGCTCGATTTTCTCGGTCAGCGCCGACGCGCCGCTGATCGGCTCGCCGCCAACCTTCAGAATCACGTCCCGCAGCTTCAGCCCCGCGCTCGCGGCGGGATTGACCTTCTTTCCGTTCTGTTCAAAATCGCAAAAGCCAACCACCGTGACCCCTTCGGTCAGAAACCGTACACCAAACGGCATTCCCCCCGGCAAAAGGGTCAGGTCGCCCAGCTCGTCCGCACTGATGCAGGCGAGCGGGTCCGCAGTCCCCACCGAAACGCAAGCGGCGCAAGGGACTGATTTGCGGGAGGCGACGGTCCCAAAAGCCATCACAGCGGGTTGACTGAACATTTCATATCCTTCCTGCGGTGCTCCCTGCCACGCGCCCGCAGGGACGCAGGAAAGCAACGCGCCCACCGAAAGGAGCAGGCACCACAGGAGCTTCCGAATCACTTTTTTCATTCCGATCACATTCCTTTTCTGAGGCACACCGCGCTCTCACGGCTCACGCCCTGTTTACGGCAGGCTTGCCGAACGCAGACCGCGACAGAACCGCGCCGCCGCACAGCTTGCTTGCCGATACTTAATTTGCACCGTTCAAAGGACTTTCATGACTAACAATTTGTATGCGAAAATCCATTTTTTCCGAGACGCAATAGCGAAAGTGAGCGGAATCCGTGCGGTTATTGTTTCCGTAATCCACCAAAGCATACACCAAAAGCGAGAAGCGGAAAAAAATACAAAAAAGCGGTGCCGTCCCCCGAACGGCACCGCCCCCGTCAGCACCCCGCCGACTGCCCGCCCGCAGTTGCAATGGACTGTAGCATGGAGCCTGTGCGGTAAAGAATTTTTTCCGCCTTTTTGGACAATCGCCAAAGCTTCATCTGCCGACTGTTCCAAATCGCGGCAGCCCCCGCCCCAAGAATCGCCAGACCGCCCGTGGTCCCGAGAATCGCCCATAAGAGCTTTTGATTTTTCATAAAACGCCTCCGAAAAAGAAAAATTTCCACCAACAGTATGCGCACAAACGCGGCGCATATGTATCCCCCCCGCATTTTTTTGCCGATTGACCGTAGATACAAAAATAAAAAAAGCATTTTTCCGAAAAAACAGAGCAAAAAAATGAAGAAAGGGGGTTGACAAGCGGAGAAAAAAGTGGTATAATAGTGAGGTGCCGAAAAGAGGCAACATCTGGGTGTGGCGCAGTTGGTAGCGCGCTACCTTGGGGTGGTAGAGGCCGCAAGTTCAAGTCTTGTCACTCAGACCAAAATTTTGGCGAAAGCCGACAAAAAGCGGGCTGAAATCGTAGGATTTCAGCCCGCTTTTTGTGCGTTTTGACAGCACCGCCTTCCGCGCTACCTTTTTGTGCAAGTCTTGTGCAAG
>DJSQ01000198.1 GCA_002438075.1 Clostridiales bacterium UBA6330 | reverse complement strand
GGAAATAGTAGCACGGAATATGGCTACATAGATTCTGCACAACAAAAAGAAAGGGGCAAAAATCCCCTTAGTTGAGGTCTTGAAGGTTCTTAGGGGTGACAGTTGCAAAGCAACTGTCAGTAGCGAAGCGTTACTTCTTCCTTAAGAAGTCCCCTAAGCAGGGTTCGGGGCAGAGCCCCGAGGTCTTCCTCACATCTTAAAGCACTTTTTAACAGACTGATAGTCCCCCAGAACGAGAAGGGTCTGGCGACCCGTCAGAAGGGTCGCGGGGGAGATGGAAATGTCTAACTTGCCGTCCTGCTTCACAGCCATAATGTTGATGTTGTAGCGCTTGCGAATGTCAAGCTCCCCAACCGACTTCCCAACCCACGCAGAGGGGACCATCACCTCAAACATCGCGTGGTCACCGCCGAGATCCGTGTAGTCCAGAAGGTGATTGGAGCTGTAGCGAATCGCCGCCCACTTCGCAAGCTGCTTTTCGGGATAGACTACCTCGTCCGCACCGTTGCGGAGCAGGAATTTCTCCTGTACATCCCGCTCGGCGCGCGCAACCACGAATTTCGCACCCATCTCCTTGAGGAGGGATGCCGTTTCCAGAGAGTTCTGGAAGTTGCCGCCAATGGTCACAATGCAAACGTCAAAGTTTGCAATCCCGAGCGACTTCAGAAACGCGGGATTCGTGCTGTCGCCAATCTGTGCGTTCGTGACCAAAGGCAGAACCGCATTCACGCGCTCCTCGTCCTCGTCAACCGCCATCACCTCGTGCCCCATCTTGTTCAGCTCCTCGGCAATGTGCCGACCAAAGCGCCCAAGTCCGATTAACAGTATCGTTTTCATGATCGTAAACTCCTAAATTCCTTTCATTATCCAACCGAAACCTTCTCCTGCGGCAGACGCGAGGGGGTCGTGTCGGGATTGGCGAGCGCCGCGTAAATCAGTGTCAAGCCGCCAACCCTCCCGAGATACATCTGCACCGTCAGAATCAATTGGGACGCAACGCCAAGCGTCGGTGTGATGCCGAGCGTCAGCCCCACCGTTGCAACCGCCGAAGCGGATTCGTACAGGCAGGTCCCAATCGGCAAGCCTTCAATCGCGCTGATGGCAATCCCGCCGCCGATAAACAGCGTCAGATACATCGTTACAATCGCCGCCGCCTGCCTCACCGTCGCGGGGTCAATCCGCCTGCCAAAGGCTTCCACCTCGCTCCGCCGACGGAAAATCGCACCCACGTTGGCAAACAGCACGCCAACCGTGTTCATCTTCATGCCGCCCGCCGTTGAGCCCGAAGCGCCGCCAATCAGCATCAGCACCACCATAATGGCGCGCGAAGCGCCCTGCATTGCGGCGAGGTCGACCGTGTTGAAGCCCGCCGTGCGCGGCGTGACCGCCTGAAAGAAGGCATCCAGCAGGCGTTGCCCGACCGTCCCGTCCGTGAACTCGAAAAAGAAGAAAAACAGCGTGGGGAAGGCAATCAGCACGGCGCTGACCGTGAGAATGAGCTTGCTTTGCAGGCGATAGCGCCCGATGCGGTGGCGGTGCGTGGCGATGTCCTCCCACGTCAGGAAGCCGATGCCGCCGATGAGAATCAGCAGGGCGAGCGTGACGCAGACGAGCGGGTCCGTGCGGAAGGACGTGACCGACGGGAAGGGGTCGGCGGCGGTTCCCAGAAGGTCAAAGCCCGCGTTGCAGAACGCCGAAATCGAATGAAACAGCGCGTACCAGATGCCCTTTGCACCAAAGCGGCGGCAGAAGGACGGCAGGAGCAGGAGCATTCCCGCGCCCTCGGTGAGAAAGGTTCCGCGCAGGATGAGCGAGGTCATGCGGACGATGCCGCCGACCTGCGGCGCGGAGATGGAGTCCTGCATGGCACTGCGCTGGAAGAGCGAAATTTTTCGTCCCGACAGCCGCACGAAGCAGAGCGCGACGGTGACAACGCCGAGCCCGCCGATCTGGATGAGGAGCAGGATGACGATTTGCCCGAACAGCGACCAATGCGCGCCCGTACTGCGGACGATCAGCCCCGTGACGCAGGAGGCGGAGGTGGCGGTCAGGAGCGTTTCGTGAAACGGGGTGACCGTGCGGCTTTGCGATGCGATGGGGAGCATCAGCAGGAGCGCGCCGCACAGGACCAGTGCGGCAAAGCCGAGGATGATAATCTGCGCGGAGTTCATATGTCGGCGCAGCTTGGTATGTTTCATGCGTGCGGTTCTCCTTTTCGGTGTAAACTGAGAACAGTATACCACTTTTCAGCGGTATTCGTGTATCGTGCGGCTTTTGCCGTCTCTCGGTGCGGTCGGAAAATGTAAAAAAATGTGAAACTCGCGCGAAAAAAGATTGCAAAGCGGGCGCGGATATGGTACAATGAAAGAAAACGGACGGAGGGACGCATGAAAGGGATTCGGGGCTTCAAAAAACATCTTTGCTCGCTGGCGGTGGTTGGCGCGACGCTTCTGATGCTTGCCGTCATGCTGGTCCCGCTGTTTTTGCCGAGCGACGACCACAATCGGAACGGTTTTTCCGATGCGGAGGACTTTGTTCTGGGGGCGCGTGCGGCGGTGGAGGCGAACCCTGTTTACGATGGGTCGTATGTAAAGGGCTATCCGCCGATGACGGCGGGGGCGTGCACGGATGTGATTTGGCAGGCGTTCCGCGCGGCGGGGTACTCGCTCCGCGACATGGTGGATGCGGACATTGCGGCGAATCCGTCGGCGTACCCGAACATCACGAAGCGGGACAAGAACATTGACTACCGCAGGGTGGTGAATCTGCATATTTTCTTCTCGCGTTATGCGGAAAGTCTTTCGATTGACAAGACGGACCCGACGGTCTGGCAGGCGGGGGACATTGTGATTTTCCGCAACGACGGGCACATTGGCATCATTTCCGACCGCACGAACGCGGACGGCATTCCGCTCGTGATTCACCACAGTGCGAAGGCGGCGGAGGAGGCGGACTACTTATCCGTTGCAACGGTGACTGCGCACTACCGCTTTGATGCGCGCCGCGTGCCGTACAGGGTGTTGAAGGATTGGGGGTAAGAAGACCTTGGGACTCTGTCC
>DJSQ01000135.1 GCA_002438075.1 Clostridiales bacterium UBA6330 | reverse complement strand
AAGCCCAAATGCCGCCCCGCGCGATGCCCCGATTATGCAGATGTAGGGGAGACAATGCGAACTGACAATCCGATGTTTATCTGTATGCAATCCAAAACAAACACAATAAAAATTTAAGGAGAAAAACAAAATGAAAATTCTGAATGGGTTCAAGAAACTGGTCAAGAAGGGCGTTGCCGCTGTCAAAAACTGCATTTCTGCAATCAAATCGGGTGTCCGTTCGTGTGTGTCCGCAATCTGCGGTGCGCTGACGAGAGTCAAAGCGGCCGCCTGTCCCGTCGCAGGGGAAGGCTACGTGGATACAGGTGTGAAGATTATTATCAGCGTGGTCATCGGCGGTCTGCTCCTCGCGGGTCTGTACACGCTGTTCAACTCGACCATTCTCCCGACGCTCGGCACGAAGATCTCCGAGATGTTCTCTTACACGGGGGCTTAAGATGGGACGGCTGAAATACTGGTTTTGTCCTCTCAAAAACAAACGCGGCGAGGGGAGTATCAGCACAGGGGTCAAGGTGATTATAGCCGTTGTCATTGGTGCGCTGATTCTCGGCGGGCTGTATCTTCTGTTTGCAGGGGATAACGGAATCTTCTCAAAAGTCACCGGCGAGGTCGAGGACATGATGGGCTACACGCAGGAATTGCGGGTAGAAAAGCAGTTGGACGAAGCGACCGGAAAATACAAGGTGCGGTATTCCTACGACGGCAAGCGGTGGCAGGATGCGGATATGCCGGACTATGGCGAGACAGCAACTGTGGAGAAGATCATCAGCAACAACGCCGAAAGCGGGCGCATCGATGCGATGCTCATTTCGGACGGGGACAAAAAAGTAATCCTGACCTCGACCGATGGCGGTATCCATTGGGCAGAACAGATTACGTTTACCGCAACGGCAATTACGCACTTCTATTACGGCACGTCTGCCAGTCTGCCGAGTACCTCCGGCTCGTTTCAGGGCGAGCGCTTCGTGTGCCGTTATAAGAGCGGCAATTTCTACACGATGACGAGTGACGGCACGAGATGGGTAAAGCCGACATGGTCGGACCTGATTCCAATCTCATGAGGGCAGGGGCAATGCCGGAAATCCTCGCGGTGCTTCTGTGGCTCGGCGTGGCGGTCGGAATCGGATGGATTCTTTGTAAAGTCATGAATGGAAAACGGTTTGTCTGCCATCAGCCATTGACATTGGCATTATCCGGAGCAATGGCGCTCGCGCTGTATTTCCGTTTCGGTCTGACCGTGACCGTCGTGCAGGGGATGTTCCTGTGGTTCACGCTCCTGTACGGTTCTATGTCTGATCTCACCGACCACACCATGCCGGATAGCATTTGGGTCATCGTGCTTGCACTTGCAATCCCGTCCATTATGAAGCACGGAATCGTCTCTATGCTCACGGGCGCAGTCTGCATCATGTTGCCGCAACTGGCGCTTGCGGTCATTCCGCCACACCGCACCCTCGGCGGGGCAGACATCAAGCTGTCCGGCGCACTGGCGGTCCTGCTTGGCTTCACTGGTGGCTTGACCGCATCCCTCGCGGGTCTGCTCATGGCAGTCGTGACTGTCACCGCACGGAATTTTGCGCAAGAACGGTTGCACAAACGGAGAGACTGCCCCAAGAAGCCGTTCGCTCTGATCCCGTTCCTTGCGGTCGGTGGAATGGTAATGTTCCTCATCGGGTAAAACATCCCGTGCCGTAGGAATTCTCTTGCAAAACGAGCCAAAATGTGGTATACTATAGACAACACCGATGACGGAGGCGCAAAATGGGCGAATTGATGAGTGGCGAGATGATAGACCGAATCAAGGGACTTTTGGAAAACGCAAGAAAAAAGGTTGCAATGGAAGTCAACATGACCCTGCTGAACACCTACTGGCAGATTGGAAAAATCATTGTCGAGGATGAGCAACAGCATAGCAACCGTGCGGAATACGGAAAGCAAACCATTCAAACGCTGTCAAAAATTCTGACCCGTGATTATGGAAAAGGATTTTCCCGTTCCAATTTGCAAAATATGCGTTCCATTTATTTGGCATATCCAAAATGCCAGTCACTGACTGGCAAATTGAGTTGGACGCATTATTGTGAGTTGCTCGGCATTTCCGATGACCAAAAGCGCAGCTTTTATGAAAAGGAATGTGTCAATGCGCATTGGTCGGTTCGGGAACTGAAACGGCAGATTGAAAGCTCGCTGTTCGAGCGGTTGTTGCTGTCAAACGGAGATGCAAACAAGGAAAAGGTGTTGTCGCTTGCGCTGAAGGGCAATGAGATTGCAAAGCCGGAGGACATTATCCGTGACCCCTATGTGTTTGAATTTCTGGGACTTCCGGAGGACAAGCCATTCTTGGAAAGTGATTTGGAAGCCGCATTGGTGGCGCAGATTGAGAAATTCCTTTTGGAACTCGGTCGCGGGTTCATGTTTGTCGGAACGCAACAGCGCGTGACCTTCAACAATCACCACTACTATGTGGATATGGTGTTCTATAATAAGATTCTGCGCTCCTATGTCCTGATTGAACTCAAAACAATCAAACTCATGCCGGAGGCGGTCGGTCAACTCAATATGTACCTGAATTATTATGCAAATGAGGTCAACGACGAGGGGGACAATCCGCCGATTGGAATCATTCTTTGTACGGACAAGGGAAACTTTGATGTACAGTATGCCCTCGGCGGACTCTCAAACAACATTTTTGCCTCCAAGTATGTTCTGTATATGCCCGACAAGGAGCAGTTGATTGCACAGGTTGAGCGCGTAATTGAGAATTGGCACAACGGGAAGAACAAACAATAAAATTAAGCCCAACGAAAAGCACTGTTGAAAACGACAGTGCTTTTTTCGTTGGCGGAAAGGAAAAACATGAAGAAAAGAAAGAGCATTGGTTTTCGCTGGATTGGAAATCGGACGGTCATCGGGATTGTTTGCATCCTTGCGGCAATTGGAATCTGCTTTGGCATTGCCCCGACCGTGCAAAAGCTGTCAGCGGGAAAGACGAACATCCTGCGTGTGACCCGAACCGTGCCGCGCGGGAGTTGCCTGACCGAAGCAGATGTGGAGGCTGTTGAGGTCGGCAGTTACGGACTGTCGCGGGATATTTTGCGGGACAAAACTGCGGCGGTCGGGAAATATGCAACGACCGATTTGTACCCCGGCGAATATCTGCTCCCCGCCAAGCTGACGGCGAACGGCGCAGACGCGAACGGGATACTGGAGAGTCTGACGGTTGGGAAGAAAGCCATCAGCGTAACGCTCGGTTCGTTTGCGCAAGGTCTGTCCGGAAAGTTGGAGACGGGGGACATTGTGTCGGTTATTGTTTACCGCGCGAAGGAAGGCGCTGCTGTCACGCCGCCGGAATTACAATATTTGCGCGTCATCACGTCTACGACCTCGCAGGGCGTGGATAAGGCGAACATCACGGACTCCACACAGCCGGTGACTGTGACGCTCTTGGTCAACCAAGCGCAGGCAGAGTTGCTCTCGGCGTATGAAAAGAGCGCGTCCATGCACTTTGCGTTGGAGTATCGGGGAGATGCCGAAACTGCGGCACAGTATCTCGCCGTGCAGGAAGAATACTTCCGGAACGGGGGCAGCCATGAGTGAGAAAAGCGGGAAATTGATTGCGGTCTGGGGTGCGCCGCACAGCGGAAAGACCACTTTTGCGGCATCCCTCGCAACGGCGATTGCGGACACTTACGCTTCCGCAACGGTGATTGTCCTGCACAGCGACATCGAAGCCCCGATGTTATCTGTCCTGTTTCCAAATGCTAAGAGCGGTAGCCTCGGCTCAGTCGGTATTCCGTTATCTGCAAACGAACTGGACACCGAGCAGATTCTCGCCAATTGCGCCGAGACGAAAGCCCGCCCGACGCTTGCGGTTATGGGGTATCGGGATGGGGACACGCGCCTGACCTACCCGCGCTACGGAAAAGAGCGGGCAACGGAGTTGTTACAGCGATTGCTGACGCTTGCAGATTTCGTTATCGTGGATTGCATGAGCAATTCGAACGAAAGCCTGCTGTCCCTTGCTGCTCTGGAATCGGCGAGTCAGACCGTCCGGCTTTGTACACCCGAACTGCCGAGCATTTCATGGTATCGGACGCAAAAGGCGGTGTGGGGAAGCGCGCTCCCGTGGGCAGATATGAATCAGGGGTTGAACCTCACAGACAATGGCAATCTCCCCGTGGAAGAAGCGCGGGAGCAGCTCGGCGAGGTTTCGTTTTTACTTCCATTCAGCCGTGAAATCCGGTCTGCCATGTCTTGTGGCAACCTCTACGCCAAGAACGCAGGGGACAAAGTGTGGACGGGACGGATGCGGGAGATCGCGGCGCAGGTGGTCGGCAATGCGGGATGAGTTGCAAACGGTGCTGGATGCGGTGCAGGTCGAGATTACAAGGTCTTACACCGATGCGCTGACGGACGGAGACAAAAACGGGCGCTTGCGGGATTACATCGAAAAGTGTGTCCTTGACCATGGATTTTCCGTGTGGGGACTGACCACAAGACAATTGATCGACCGCCTCTACGATGAAATGGCGCGGTATTCGATACTAACGCCCTACCTTTCCGGCAAAGGTTTGGAAGAACTGAACATCAATTCATGGGATGATATTGTCCTGACCGACCGTGAGGGGAGAAGCCGAAAGTTGACCGAGCATTTCTTCAGCCCCGAACACGCGGTGGACATCGTCAAGCGCCTTTTGCGCCATAGCGGCATGGTCATCGACAACGCCAAGCCAATCGCGCAGGGACACCTCCCCGGCAATGCCCGCATTACAGCCATCAAAACGCCC
>DJSQ01000018.1:6260-6906 GCA_002438075.1 Clostridiales bacterium UBA6330 | reverse complement strand
TACAAGCGCGGGTCGACCGCTGGGTGGACAAGCCGGATGGGAAACTACGGGCAATCCTGAGCATGAATTTGCCGGGCGGATTTGCGGTGCATGGGATTAAAATCTATGAGAATGACGGCGGGCTGTTCGTTTCCATGCCGCAGTCGTCCTACACGGCAGCGGACGGAACAATTAAGTACCGCGACATTTTCCATCCCGTGACCGCGAACGCGCGGCAAAAGCTCATCGGTGCGACCGTCTCGGCATATCACGACGCGTTGCAACAGCAGGAGCAGACGAAAGCGCAAAAAGTGGCGCAATCCGAAAGCCCGAATGCCGCTCCGCGCGATGCCCCGATTATGCAGATGTAAGGGGGACAATCCAATCAGACAATTCGATTTTTATATGTATGTAATCAAAAACAAAACAAAATCAAAAAAATAAGGAGAAAAACAAAATGAAAATTCTGAATGGATTCAAGAAACTGGTCAAGAAGGGCGTTGCCGCCGTCAAAAACTGCATTTCCGCAATCAAGTCGGGTGTCCGCTCGTGTGTGTCCGCAATCTGCGGTGCGCTGACGAGAGTCAAAGCGGCTGTCTGTCCCGCCGCAGGTGAGGGCTACGTCGACACAGGCGTAAAAATCATCATCAGCGTGGTCATCGGCGGT
>DJSQ01000018.1:3371-6213 GCA_002438075.1 Clostridiales bacterium UBA6330 | reverse complement strand
CGTGGTCATCGGCGGTCTGCTCCTCGCGGGTCTGTATACGCTGTTCAACTCGACCATCCTGCCGACGCTCGGCACGAAGATCTCCGAGATGTTCTCTTACACGGGGGCTTAAGATGGGACGGCTGAAATATTGGCTTCGCCCACTCCGGAACAACCGGGGGGAGGGGAGTATCAGCACGGGTGTCAAAGTCATCATTGCCGTTGTCATTGGCGCGCTGATTCTCGGTGGGCTGTATCTTCTGTTCGCGGGTGACAAAGGAATCCTTTCCAAAGTTTCCGACGAGGTGGAGGACATGATGGGCTACACGCAGGAATTGCGGGTAGAAAAGCAGTTGGACGAAGCGACCGGAAAATACAAGGTGCGGTATTCCTACGACGGCAAGCGTTGGCAGGATGCGGATATGCCGGATTATGGCGAGACGGCAACCGTGGAGAAGATTATCAGCAACAACGCCGAGAGCGGGCGCATCGATGCGATGCTCATTTCTGACGGAGACAAAAAAGCAATCCTGACTTCGACCGATGGTGGTATCCATTGGGCAGAACAGATTACATTTACCGCAACGTCCATTACACACTTCTATTACGGCACGTCTGCCAGTCTGCCGAGTACCTCCGGCTCTTTTCAGGGTGAGCGCTTTGTCTGCCGTTACAAGAGCGGCAATTTCTATACGATGACGAGCGATGGAACGCGATGGGTGAAGCCGACATGGTCAGACCTGATTCCAATCTCATGAGGGCAGGGACAATGCCGGAAATTTTGGCGGTGCTTCTGTGGATTGGAGCGGCGGTCGGAATCGGATGGATTCTTTGTAAAGTCATGAATGGAAAACGGTTTGTCTGCCATCAGCCATTGACCTTAGCATTATCCGGCGCAATGGCGCTCGCGCTGTATTTCCGTTTCGGTCTGACCGTGACCGCTGTGCAGGGGATGTTCCTGTGGTTCACGCTCCTGTACGGTTCTATGTCCGACCTGACCGACCATACCATGCCGGATAGCGTTTGGGTTGTCGTATTGGCGTTGGCGATTCCGTTTATCCAAAAGCACGGCATCGTTTCCATGCTCGCGGGTGCGGTCTGCGTCATGTTGCCGCAACTGGCGCTTGCGGTCATCCCGCCGCATCGAACGCTTGGCGGGGCAGACATCAAGCTGTCCGGCGCACTGGCTGTCCTGCTCGGCTTCACAGGCGGCTTGACCGCATTCCTCGCGGGTCTGCTTATGGCGGTCGTGACTGTCACCGCGCGGGATTTTGTGCAAGAACGGTTGCACAAACGGAGAGACTGCCCCAAGAAGCCGTTCGCGTTAATCCCGTTCCTTGCGGTCAGCGGAATGGCAATGTTCCTCATCGGGTAAACCAAATTAAAAATGCCGACGAAAAGCACCGTATTATAAGCGGTGCTTTTTGTCGGCGGAAAGGAAAGCATTATGAAGAAAAAGAAATCCATTGGATTCCGGTGGATTGGAAATCGGACGGTCATCGGGATTGTTTGCATCCTTGCGGCAATCGGAATCTGTTTTGGCATCGCCCCGACCGTGCAAAAGTTATCTGCGGGAAAAACGAAAATCTTACGCATAACGCGAACTGTCCCGCGTGGGAGTTGCCTGGCCGAGGCAGATGTGGAAACGGTCGAGGTTGGCAGTTATGGACTGTCGCGGGATATTTTGCGGGATAAAACCGCGGCGGTCGGGAAATATGCAACGACCGATCTGTACCCCGGCGAATATTTGCTCCCCGCCAAGCTGACGGCGAACGGCGCAGACGCGAACGGGATACTGGAAAGTCTCACGGTAGGGAAGAAAGCCATCAGTGTGACGCTCGGCTCGTTCGCGCAAGGGCTGTCCGGAAAGTTGGAGACGGGGGACATTGTGTCGGTCATCGTTTACCGTGCGAAGGAGGGAACTGCCGTCACCCCGCCGGAATTACAGTATCTGCGCGTTATTACATCCACAACCTCGCAGGGCGTGGATAAGGCAAACATCACGGACTCCACACAGCCCGTAACGGTGACGCTCTTGGTCAACCAAGCGCAGGCAGAACTGCTTTCGGCGTATGAGAAAAGCGCGTCCATGCATTTTGCTTTGGAATATCGCGGCGATGCCGAAACCGCCGCGCAGTATCTCGCCGTGCAGGAGGAATACTTCCGGAACGGGGGCAGCCATGAGTGAAAAAAGCGGAAAGCTGATTGCGGTCTGGGGCGCGCCGCATAGCGGAAAGACCACTTTTTCGGCAGCCCTCGCAACGGCGATTGCCGATACTTATGCCGCCGTAACAGTCGTTGTCCTGCATAGCGACCTCGAAGCCCCGATGTTATCTGTCCTGTTTCCGAACGCTAAGAGCGGTAGCCTCGGTTCGGTCGGAATCCCGCTGTCCACGAACGAACTGGACACCGAGCAGATCCTCGCCAACTGCACCGAAACGAAAGCCCGCCCGACGCTCGCGGTGATAGGCTATCGGGACGGGGACACACGCCTGACCTACCCGCGATATGGGAAGGAACGGGCGGTTGAACTTTTTGAAAAACTCAAAAGCCTTTCGGATTTCGTCATCGTGGATTGTATGAGCAATCCCAATGAAAGCCTGCTGTCCCTTGCCGCATTGGAAACGGCGAGTCAGATCGTCCGGCTGTGTACCCCCGAACTGCCGAGCATTTCATGGTATCGGACGCAAAAGGCAGTTTGGGGAAGCGCGCTCCCGTGGGCAGATATGAATCAGGGGCTGAACCTCACAGACAATGGCAATCTCCCCGTGGAAGAAGCGCGGGAGCAGCTGGGGGAGGTTTCGTTTTTACTTCCATTCAGCCGTGAAATCCGGTCTGCCATGTCCTGCGGCAATCTCTATGC
>DJSQ01000018.1:0-3235 GCA_002438075.1 Clostridiales bacterium UBA6330 | reverse complement strand
GGGAGATTGCGGCGCAGGTGGTCGGCAATGCGGGATGAGTTGCAGACGGTGCTGGATGCGGTGCAGGTTGAGATTACAAGGTCTTACACCGACGCGTTGACGGACGGAGACAAAAACGGGCGTTTGCGGGATTACATCGAAAAATGCGTATTGGACGGCGGGTACAGCGTGTGGGGATTTACCACCCGTCAACTGATAGACCGTCTCTACGATGAAATGGCGCGGTATTCGATTTTAACGCCCTACCTTTCCGGCAAGGGCTTGGAAGAACTGAACATCAATTCATGGGACGATATTGTCTTGACCGACCGTGAGGGGAGAAGCCGAAAGCTGACCGAGCATTTTTTCAGCCCCGAACACGCGGTGGACATCGTCAAGCGCCTTTTGCGCCATAGCGGCATGGTTATCGACAACGCGAAACCAATCGCACAGGGACATCTCCCCGGCAATGCCCGTATTACAGCAATCAAAACGCCGATTGTTGCGGACGAGGTAGGTATCGCGGCATCCATCCGTTTCCTGCGCCCGCAGGAGGTAGACCGAAAACGATTATTGACAAGCGGTATGGTGAATGAAGAAATGCTGACCTTTCTCGAATCCTGCGTCCGTTATGGCGTGTCTCTCGTGGTCGCGGGACGAACCTCGTCAGGCAAAACAACGCTGTTGAATGCACTTTTGGAGAGCATCCCGAACGACAAACGGATTTTCGGCATTGAGTCGGGCGCAAGAGAATTTGCTCTTGTGAAACGCGACCGCGCGGGGCGGGTGCTGAACAACGTCGTTCTGACATTATCCCGCCAAGCTGAAAACGGCTCTTATAGCGTGTCGCAGGAAAATCTGGTCTGCGCGGCGTTGCGATTTGACCCTGACGTGATTGCCATCGGTGAAATCCGAGACGAAGAAGCGAGTGCAGCGGTGGAGGCGTCCCTCACGGGACATACCGTGGTCACGACTGTCCATTCAGGACCGGCAGAGGGCGCGCATAGCCGGATGTCGTTGCTCTGTCAGCGGCGGTTTGAACTCGGCATGGAAGTCTCCCTGCGGCAGACCCGTCAGGCGTTTCCCATCGTGGTGTTTACGCATAAGTGCGAGGATAACATCCGGCGTGTTATGGACATCTCCGAATGTATCGCCCATGACGAAGCCCCTGCGGAGTACCGTTGCCTGTACCGCTACCGCATCGACGAGAACAAATACGAAAACGGGAACTATACCGTCAGCGGAGCATTCGAGCGGGTGAATGAGCCGTCTGCCCACCTGCGAACCCTCTTGCTCCGCGCGGGCATCCCGTGGAACGAACTGACCCGTATTGTAGGAGGGGACACAAATCCATGTGTTTAAAATTCTTGGAAGTCTTGAAACCTTCTTATAAGAAGGTTTCAAGCGGAGTGTGAGGCAGAGCCTCACGACCTTGACCTTAAGGAGGTGAAATTATTAGGAGTCCTGTATCGTGGGTGGGAAATAAAACCGCCCTGCTGCCCTATATCAATGCCATTCTGCCGGAGCGGACGGAGCGATTCGTCGACGTCTTCGGCGGATCCGGTTCGGTGCTGCTGAGCCGGAAGCCTTGCCCGTTTGAGGTCTATAATGACTTCGATGGAACCCTTGTTAACCTGTTTCGATGTATGCGGGATAAGACCGTCGCGTTTCTTGGGGAACTCGGATTTTTGCCGCTCAACTCCCGCGCGGAGTTTGAGATGCTGAAAAAGTTTCTCGCGCGGGAAACGGATGATACCCGCGCGGATGCGGTGTCGGAGGAACAGCTCGCACGGGTCGCATTTTCGCCGCCTGACGCGGAGGAACTGACAAGCCTTATCCGTTCCCGCGCCGATGCCGAGGACGTCCGGCGTGCGGTCGCGTTCCTCAAGCTCATCCGTTATAGCTATTCGTCCGGACTGAAAAGCTACGCCTGCCAACCGTTCGACGTGCGGCGGCTGTTCGGGCTGATTCGTGACTTGCATGAACGGATGGCGAATACGGTTATTGAGAACCGAGACTTTGAAGCCCTGATTCGTCACTACGACCGCCCGAATACGGTGTTCTACTGCGACCCGCCGTATTACGAAACCGAGGGGATGTACGCCGCGTGCTTCACAAAGGACGACCACCAGCGATTGCGGAATGCATTGGGAGACATCAAGGGGAGGGTGTTGCTGTCGTATAACGACTGTGCCTACATCCGCGATTTGTACGACGGTTGGCAGCTTCTTGAATGCAGCCGCATCCACGGCATGGCGCAACGGTATCGCGCAGGGGAAGAATATCCCGAACTGCTCATCGGCAACTTCGACCTGCTCGAAAGCGTGCGTGAGAAGCCGTTGCAGATGACCTTTGACAGCGAACCGATTGATTACGAAAAAATATTGAAGGAGAGTATCCGAAAATGAAAAGCGAAGATTACACCCTGTTCCCGATTCCGACTAAACTGCTCGACCTGATGGGGATTGACACGACCGCCGCATTGCGTGTGGCGGTTGACGAAGACGGCAAGCTGACCGTTCTCAAAGGCGAGACGCAGACCGAACTGGAGGACATCACGATTGACGACCTGCCGGAAGAAAACACGGATGACGATGCCGATGAATGCGAGGTCGGATGCGCCCATTGTGAATACTGGTGTCCGCATTGTCGCAGATGCCTGTTGGAGGAAGATGACGAGGAAGGCGGTTGGGACGAAAAATGAGAACCTACAGAGTATTGGGACAGAAAGGACGCACCACCATCCCGTTCTCCATCCGAATGCGGCTCGGATTGCGATGCGGAGATGTGCTGTCCTTTGACGAGGAAAACGGCGCTGTGACTGTGCGGAAAGAGAAAATCTGCGACCATTGCAAGGAGAAAAGAATCCTTCCGGAGCATTCGGACACGGATTCTTTTTCTTCTTTTACGGAACAGTTGACTACGGACGAACGGCGCACTTTGCTGACCTGCCTGATTGCAAAATTTTCCGAAGAATTGGGGGATGCTCATGCGCATTAAAATCTATCAGATTGACCGATCCCGTGATGAACGGAGATTGCGGTTTTGCGATTATCAGTCTGCACAGGCAAAAGGTGGCGTCCGGGCATCCGAATACAAGTGCGTGTTTCACGGTTATGTCAATGACGGGGATTTGGAGGATGTCTATGAATCCTTCAATACAGGCTTTCACGGCACTCATCAGGGACACAGCCTGTCTCCGAGCGACTTGGTGGAGGTTTGCGAGGGGAATGAGGAAACTGCCCCCGGCGTGTAC
>DJSQ01000154.1 GCA_002438075.1 Clostridiales bacterium UBA6330 | reverse complement strand
GGAGGTTTGGAGGGTAGGGAGGACCCTCCGAAAGGGTCCTCCCTGCGCCTCCAAGGTCTTCCTATCCCTTCAAATATAAATTTTTTGTAAAAGGGGTTGATTTTTTGGAGAAAATGGTATACAATAATATCTGATTGATAAATTTTTGGCAAGAAACCGAAAAGGTCGAGCGAAAAGCAAGACGGAGGTAGAGAAATGGCAGTTTTTCATAAAATCGGAGTCCTCACATCCGGCGGAGACGCACCGGGGATGAATGCCGCAATTAAGGCGGTCGTGGATAAGGCGTATGAGATGAATATCGAGGTTGTCGGCATCGTCGGCGGCTATTCGGGTCTGATGGCAGAGCCCGACCCCGAGCTGGAGACCATCACCCCGCATACCGTTGCAAATATCATCGGACAGGGCGGTACCATCCTGTATTCCAGCAGATGCCTCGAGTTCGCAACCCCCGAGGGCGTGGCAAAGGCGGTCAAAGCCTGCAAGAGGGTCGGCATCGATGCACTCATCTGCATCGGCGGCGACGGTACCTACGGCGGCGCTTACGATATGACCAAAGCGGGCATCCCCTGCATCGGTCTGCCCGGGACCATCGATAACGATATCTCCGCAACCGATTATACCATCGGCTTCGATACAGCGCTGAATACCACCATCGACCTCATCGACCACCTCCGCGATACCTGCGAATCGCACGCGCGGCTGAACGTCGTCGAGGTTATGGGCAGAAACTGCGGACTGATTGCACTCTACGCGGCAGTCGCATCGGGCGCGGTGGCGGTCGCGGTCCCCGAGCTCCCCTTTGACGAGGAAGCCTGCCTGCTGAAAATCCGTAATCTGCGGGATAACCCGAAGAGCCGCAAGCGGAGCATGATCGTTGTAGTGTCCGAAGGAATGCCGCAGAAGGACGGGCGCAACTACGGCGAGTACCTGCGCGAGCGCATCCAGACCGAAACGGGCGTGGAGAGCAAGTACGCGCAGTTTGCACACGTTGTCAGAGGCGGAAAGCCCTCGCTCAAGGACCGCTTCATCGCGTCCGAGATGGGCGTGCGCGCTGTGGAGCTGTTGGTCGCGGGGCACAGCAGTGTTGCCATGTGCGAGATTGACGGCAAGGTCGTTGCAACCGACATCAACTTTGTCCGCAAGACCGACCGGATGTACAAAAACAAGCTCAAGGCGGGCGATCTGGACGGCTTCAGCGAAGCGGAGCTTGCCGAGATGAAGGCGCTGGTGGAAAAGCGGCAGGAGGAGTGCCGCAGACTTGCCGCGCTGGCGGAATCGGTCAGCCTGTAATTTAAGGGATAAATACAAAAAACGGTCTGCCGCGGGCGGACCGTTTTCGGTATCGGAGGGAAACGGAATGAACAAACAGGAAATATACGCCCTGCTGGACGCGCAGGGGATTGCGTATGAGGTCACCGAGCACGGCGCGGTGTACACAATGGAGGATTTGGCGGCGGTGCCGTTGCCGCACCCCGAGGCGGACGCGAAGAATCTGTTCGTGCGGGATGACAGGCGGCAGAATTTCTATCTGCTCACCGTGCGGGGCAACAAGCGGGTGGACCTCAAGCGGTTCCGCCGCGAGCAGGGGACAAGACCGCTCAGCTTTGCGAGTGACGAGGAGCTGTTTGCACTGTTGGGGTTGACTGCGGGCTCGGTGACCCCGTTCGGGCTTCTGAATGATACGGAGCACCGTGTTATGCTTTATCTGGACCGCGAGCTTACAGGCGGTCTTATCGGGGCTCACCCGAACGACAACACGGCAACGGTTTGGTTGAAGACCGATGATCTGGTCACGCTTTTGCGCGCGCGGGGGTGCGAGGTACGGTGTGCGGAGATACCCGTGCGCGAGGAGGGGACGGTATGAACGACAGAATTCTGGACTGGGCGATGAAGCTACAGAGCATTGCGCAGGCGGGTTTGACCTACGGGCGGGACCCATACGATTTGGAGCGGTACGAGCAGCTCCGCGCGCTTTCTGCCGAGATGCTGAGTGCGCGGACCGATATTCCCGCAGGGACGATTCAAGGGTTATTCTGCAACGAGGTGGGGTATCAGACCCCGAAGATTGACACGCGTGCGGCGGTATTTCGGGATGGGAAAATTTTATTGGTGCGGGAGAAGAACGGCACGTGGTCTTTGCCGGGCGGTTGGTGTGATGTGGACCAATCGGTTGCGTCCAACGCGGTAAAGGAGGTTCGTGAGGAGGCCGGTTTAGAGGTGGTAGCGGAGCGCCTGATTGCGGTACAGGACTGGCGGCGGCACAATGTGACGAACTACGCCTACGGGGTCATCAAGATTTTTGTGCTATGTCGCGCGCTCGGCGGTGCATTTGAAGCGAATCTCGAGACGGACGCGGCGGTCTATTTCGGTCGGGATGCGTTACCCTCCCCGTTAGCGGTTGAAAAGGTGACTGCGGAGCAGCTTCTGATGTGCTTTGACGCGAACGAGTCCCCCGCGTGGCGTGCGGTACTGGAGTGAGGGGGAGGGGAAGACCTTGGGACTCT
>DJSQ01000177.1 GCA_002438075.1 Clostridiales bacterium UBA6330 | reverse complement strand
GTGGGGGAGGTGCTCTGCCGCGAACTGGTGCGCGGCGGGGTTCCGGCGATCCACTGCACCGATCTGCACGGCGAGGGCGGAACCCTGCGCGGCGCTTACGCTTCTGCGGCGGAGTGCATCCGGCGGTACATGAAGGAATACCCCTCTATTGCTTATGTCATTGATCTGCACCGGGACAGTGTTCTGTCGGCAGACGGTGCCTGCCTGCGAACGCTGTCAGCGGGCGGCTCCGCGCAGATTATGGCGGTTGTCGGCTCGGACGGAAACGGGGATGCCTGCCCTGCATGGCGCGAGAATCTCGGACTGGCGCTCACGCTGTCCGACCGCCTGAACGCGGCATCCGCCGGAATCAGCCGCCCGGTGCTTTTGCGGAATGCCACCTACAATCAGGAGATTGCTCCTCACTCGCTTCTTCTGGAAATCGGCTCTGCGGGGAATACGGTCGCAGAGGCAAAATCTGCGGCGGCGCTTGCGGGGAAGGTGCTTGCGGATCTGCTGTGCGGGCGTTCTTCCGGGCAGTGAGCGGGCGTCCTTTCCTTCGCTTTTCTGCGGGGCTTGAGGGAAAGATAGGCAACGAACAGGAAGGCTGCGGAAAGCAGCAGACAGCCGGCGGGGGAGAGCCGCCCGCGCTCCAGCGCCCCAGCCGTGCCGACCGCTCCGAGCAGTGCCGCCGTGGCAAAAACGGCGCGCAGAACGCGGCGGACGCCTGCGGAGCAAAGGATGCCGAGAATCGCCCGGAGCCATCCGATGACCCTTGCACGGGCCACGCAAAGCGAATTCTGACGGGGCTTTTTCACCTCGCGATAAAACGCTTCATATATTCCGTTATCGGAACAGATTCTTCCGGGAACCGCATATTCCTTGTTCATGATACGTCCTCCTCGATCCAAATTCGGAATCTTACGGTGACAGTATACCACATCTTTCGCCGTTTGTCAAGAGGTTTTTTCCAAAAAAAGAAAATATTTTTCGGAAACCCCTTTACAAACCGGATTTTCTGTGGTATAATAGTACCATAAACGGAATCTGGAGGTGGACGATGAAAACATATATTGATCGGATCAAGCTGGTCAAAAGCCAGAAAAAGATAACGAATGAGCGGCTGTCGGAGCTGTCCGGCGTGCCGCTGGGAACCCTGAGCAAGCTGCTTGCCGGCATGAACGAATCGCCCAAGCTTTCCAACATTGTGGCAATCTGCTCGGCGCTGGACTGCTCGGTGGAATATATTGTAACCGGCGCTCCGGACAATACCAATAATTATACGCTGTCGCAGGAGGAGATTGCCCTGATTGAGGCGTACCGCCAGCTGGATTCCTGGGGGCGGTCGGTTGCCGATGTGGTGATTGCAAAGGAGCGGGAGCGCGTTGCCGGCACGGATGCGGTTCCTGCGGCGGTGCAGAGTGCGCCCGCCCGGATTCTGCGCACGCCGAAGCCTGCGGGACGGTTCGCAGGGGAGCGACTGATCCGCGGGAAGCGCACTATCCGGCTGTATGATCTGCCTGTTTCCGCCGGCGTCGGCGTCTATCTGGATGACGAGCAAAGCGAGAAGATTTCCATTCCCGGAAACGAGAAAACGGCGGATGCGGATTATGCGCTCCGGATCAGCGGAAACAGCATGGAGCCGAAGTATCATGACGGCGATATCCTGCTGGTGCAGAATGCGGAGGGCGTTGAGGTTGGCGAGCTGGGAATCTTTCTGCTTGACGGATCCGGCTTTTTCAAGATGTACGGCGGCGACCGTCTGATCTCGCTCAACCCCGAATACGGTCCGATTCTGCTCAAGGATTTTTCCGATGTGCAGTGCCGCGGGCGCGTGGTCGGAAAGCTGAGACGGAAGTCCGCATCCCGAAAGGATGCCGACGAGACTGCCGAAGACTGACGGGATTCCCGCATTCTCCAATCAAAAAAGGCGCGAGTGCGCCTTTTTTGATGAAATAATCCATGCGAATGCGCTTTTCCGCCGACAAACCTTGACATTCGGACCGCTTTGTGATATAATAGAGTGTCATTCCGCGCGGACCGATACCGAACAGCCGCGTCGGAGCATGACGAACCGAAGAGAAAAGGGAGGAAGAGATGGCGGTTTATATCGTTCTCTATTGTCTTATCGCCTTGTTCGGCGTGTATACCTTCTATCGGCGGAATTGCCCCGAAAAGCGCCATGTGTGGGGAATTATCCTGATGACCCTGCTGTTTACGGCACTTGTCGCGCTCCGTCACCCGAGCATGGGGATTGACCTGCATTACGGGGAAGCGGCAGGGTATCTGGCATCCTATCATGACATTGCAAACCTCTCCTTTCGGGACCTGTTCGCACTTGAGGACTGGCAGAATTACGAATGGGGATATGTCGTTTTCAACAAATTGCTTTCCTATATTTCAACCGACTATCAGGTCCTGCTGATTGCCTGTGCGGTTCTGTCGATTATTCCCATCGGAGTTGTCATTGCGCTTTACAGCAAGGACTACGACTTTTCCATGGTGGTCTACCTCGGTCTGTCGCTGGGGCTGATTGTGTTTTCGGCACTGCGGCAGGCGATTGCGGTTGGAATATGCAGTCTGTCCTATCCCTTTATCCGAAGGAAGCAATGGGCGCCGTTTCTCCTGCTGGTCTTTCTGGCGTGGCTGTTCCACAGCTCCGCAATCGTGTTCCTCGTTGCTTACCCCGCCTACCATCTGAAGCTGAAGAAGTGGCAAAGACTGCTCGGACTTCCTGTGCTGGCAGGGATATTCTTCGGCAGATATCAGCTGTTCAACCTTGCAATGAAACTGCTCGGAAAAACGAACGTCCCCGAGGAGACGGGTGCTTATCGGCTGATGCTGGTGTTCTGGATGATCTACCTGTTCTGCGTGGTGCTCTGGGATAAGGAGGACGAGCTCAGCGGCGGCTTCCTCAATATCTTTTATTTTGCCTGCATATGCCAGTCCTTCAGCAGTGTCAACTCGATTGCCGAGCGGCTGGGGTACTATTTCATGGTCGCGTTGGTGATTGCGCTCCCGAATATCGTGACGCGCGTACAGAATCTCAAATTCCGTATGCTTCTCAAATACAGCATTTGCAGTGCCTTTGTCGCGTTCGGGCTGTATTCCTTCTATACCTGCTATTGGTCGCAGTCCTATCCGTATCATTTCTTCTGGGAGAATGTCCCCGCGACAACGACAGCCGCGTGAGCGTGCCCCAAAATTCCTTCAATCCCCCCGCGAGGCAAGCGCTTCGCGGGGGGATTTTCGGATTATTTCTTGTTGATAATGGTTACGCCGGTCGGTGCGATACCGGTCTGGGCGTAGACAATCTCGTTGATCTGCGCAATCTGGGCGGGCTGTAATTCCTCAGCCTTGACCACGATCTGGACCTTCTCGCCCGAGAGAACCGCCACGCACTGCTCAAAGCCCTTTGCGGTGATCAGGGATTCGATGTTCGCTTCCTTCTGAATCTCATCCGCAATGGCGGCGATGCCCGCAAGCGCCTCTGCCTTTACGGTCTCGCTCGATTCCTTGTTGTCCACCACCGATTGCAGGACCTCCAGCGCCTCGTCTCTGGCTCTCTGGCGGCTGACCTGCGTTGCCGAGAAGTAGGTTCCGCTCTGGTCGGTCGGAGCATCGTCACCCTTCTGCTCCTCCTGACTGCCGTTCGGCTTGTCGTAATCCTTGTAGCCGTCCTTGCCCGTCTTGGTACCCGAGAAGAGGACCCAGTTGAGCAGGACCGCAACGCCGATGAGCAGGACCGATGCGGTAATGATGATGTTCCGCTTGCCGATCTTCATGATGAACAGATGGAACTTTCCCTCCTTTTTGCGGGGGGCGGCGGAGCTTTCTGCGGTGGGGCTGAGTGCGTAATTCTTGTTTTTCATTTCGATTTCCTCCTCGAAAATGTTTTTCATTTCATTCTATGCGACGGATGCGTATAATATGCGGCAGGCAGGGATTATGTTCCTGCTTTTTTTGCTTCCGTTATATAAATACGGTTGCTCGGAACATGGTAAGCCGCCGAGAGCAGGGCAGTCAGCTCCTGTCGGACCGCAGAATTCATACCGCCGCGGCAAACGATTCCGATGCCGACAATCTCGGGCGCGTTGCGGGAAAGCCGCAGTGCCGAGGCGTTTGAGCCACTGCCGACGATGACATACTGCTCGCCGCCGTCCCGCCCCGCCTCGGTTGCGTAAACGTCCGAGAAGCCGCCTGAGAGCGTCAGCGCAACCGTAACGTTTCCCACGCCCTCCACCGATTCGCAAAGCGCGCGGATATCCTGCTCCAGCGCCTTGCGGTAATCGGCAAGAAGCTCTTCCGCGTTGTCGGTCTCGGCGGGCGTGTCGCTTGCTTGCTTTTTGCTCCCGAGCCCGCTTCCGAATACCAACAGCAGAATCCCGCACAGCGCGCCGATGGGAATCAGCCAGACCCGCCACGCGGAGCCCTTTCCGCCCTCTCCATGCTCACTGTTTTTTCCAAAACCGAACATCACACCCTCCTATTCAATCGCCGTGACGCATTCGCAACCAATCAGGTCTTTGACGAATTTCTCAATCTTCTCGGGGTCGCGCCAGATGGCGGAGCCCGACAGAATGACCGTAATCCGTTTCGGCTCCGCGCCGCCGTCCTCCTGCCACTCGATGGCGCACCGCACCGAGCCCTCCTCCAGCGCGAACTGCTCCTCAATCAGCTCGGTGAGCGTCCGCGCGAAATAGGTGCGGGAGGCGGATTCCATTGCCTGCTTCATTTTTTGCGTGTACTCCTCGCGCGCGTCCTGCGCCGTGTCGGGAAGCGTGTAGTCGCGGATTGCGCGGAAGGCGCGTGGAAGCGGTGCGGAGAGCACGCAAAGCAGGAAGAGCGCCGAGATGAGCCGCACGGTTTTTCTGCCGCGCTCGGGGACCAGCAGGTCCACCAGAGCCACGGCAAGCGCGGAGCCGAACAGCGTCAGCAGATAAGCCGTCATTTTTCCCGCACCTCCTATCCGATTGCCGAGGCGCAGTGCGCCAGCAGGGTCAGTGCGAGAATAAAGACCGACGAGCAGATGCTCACCGCCGCCGCAAGATAGCCGCAGAGCGAGGCGACCTCATCCAACAGCTTTTTCTCGGACGTGCAGCCCACAAGGTCGGCAACCGATGCACCGATCTGCCAGACCAGACGGTAGAGAAGCAACTCCGCAAGCACAGGCAACAGCGTGAGCAACAGGAGCAGAACCCCCGAGATGCCAACCGTCCCGCGCAGGTATCCAACCCCCGCGCTGACCGTCCGAAGAAGCTCCGACACCGACCCGCCGACCACGGGAATCAGGTTGCCCGCCGCGAATTTCGCGCCTCTCATGGCAAGCGTGTCGGCACGCGCTCCGAGCGTGGTCTGCGCCCCGAGCATGGCAAGCAGGAGCGTCATGAGAAAGGCGAGCAGGGTGGTGTATTGCTTTTTGACGGTTGCCGCCAGCGTCCCGAGCCGCATATTCGAGTCCACCGCCTCCATTGCCGCAAATGCCAGACAGATGCCCGCAAACGGCACGATGGTTTTTCCCACCAGCTCCTCGGTCAGGGTCAGATAGACCGTCAGCCCTGCGGCACCCGACGCGGCGGCGGTGACATTCCCGCCCATCGCGTAGAGCGTGGCGAGCAGGGGAATGGCGGCGGAGGTCATTTTTCCGAGCGTGGAGAAGTAATCCACCGCCACCCGCACGGTCGTGTAACCGCCCGAGAGAAGCGCCATGAGAATGGCGAGCGTGGAGCAGAAGGAGAACGCACGTCCCACCGATTCGCTCCGCAGGGAGTCCCGCAGAGCAGAGGCAACCGCCGAGAGGAGCAAAAGCCCCGTGATTTGCGCGAGCAGGCGCAGGCAGTCCCCGAGCCGAAGCCCGACCGTGCGCAGGACCGTCTCCAAAAGGTAGGAAAAATCGCTCAGCTTGCCCGCGCCGTCGGCAAGCGTTCCACTCTCCGAGGAAAACAGCTCCTCGGGGAGGTATTCGCGGATGTCCTCGGGAATCGCCGCCAGAAGGTCCTCATATTCGGGCGGGACGCGCTCCCCGATGCTGTCGGTGTCCTCTTCCTCGGCGGAGGCGGGGAGCGCAAGCAGAAACGGGAACAAAAGAAGCATTACGAGGCAAGCGAGAGCAATTCGCGCGCGGTGGAAAGAATTTCGGCAATCAGCGGGAGCGCCAGAAGCAGAATTTCCACCTTTCCCGCCAGCTCCACGCCGCTTGCCACGCCGCTCTCGCCGCTTTCGCGGCAAAGCTCGGCACAGCACTGCGTCAGCACCGCAATGCCGAGCGCCTTGAGCAGGAATTCCGCATACCCGGGGACCCCTGCGGCTTCGGTCAGCGTTCGGATGTAGGAAACCAGTGGGGCGGACATGGCAATAATTGCCCCCGCGAACACCGCCGCCAGCGCCAGCCGCAGGAGCGGAACGAATTCGCCCCGCCATTGCCGCAGCAGAATCGCCAGCGTCACGCCCGCCACGGCAAACAGACAGATTCGGACCGTATCCATGCGCCGTCATACCCCAAACACCGAGCGAACCAGATCAAACAGCTCACGAATCCGGCTGACCAGAAGCATCAGGACCACAATCATTCCCGCAATGGTGACGAACATTGCCTGCTCGTCGCGTCCGGTCTTGCTGAGAATCTGGGCGGCGATTGCCGCGAGAATTCCGACACCCGCAACCTTGATAATGAGGGAAATATCCATGCTTTTCGCATTCCTTTCTACCATAACAGAATCGCCGCGCCGAGCGCCGCGGTCAGGCAGAGCGCAACCCGCACCCGTATCCGCGCGGGGAGTGCCTCCGCTTGCTTTTTCCGAATTTCACGCAATGCGTCAATGTAATAGTCGCACGCGCGCACCTGTTCCTCCCGATAGCCACTGCCGATTCCTTGTGCAAAGGCTCCGACCAAGCGGGCACCCTCGGGGGTGAGATGTCGCTCCGCCGCGTGCGCAAGCGCCGAAAAGCTGCGGCAGGGGAGCGTTCCCCCGCAACGCAGGAGCAGGTCCCGCCCGCACGAGACGAGAATGGCATCCTGCGGCATCAGGAAGCAGTCAATGCGCGAGCGGACATAGGCAATCAGGTCAATCCAGCCGTCCAGCACCTCCAGTCGCCGCCGTTCGGTTCTGACCGAAAGCACCGCCGCGCCGCCGCCCGCCGCAAGAATCAGGAGGCACCCGATGAATTTAAGCATCGTCAAGGCGGACCTCCTCCCGCATGGTAATCCGATAGGAGAATCCCACCTCTCGCGCGCGTTCAATGCCCACGTAAGCGCCGAACACCCCCGCACGGTGAAGCGCGCGGATGTCCGCCCTTCGCATAAGTCCCGCAACCGTGTCGGCGTGCGCCGTTGCGACCAGCGGGACCCCATGGTTGGCGGCAGACAGCACCGCGCGGGCATCCTTTGCGCCGCCGATTTCGTCGCAGACCGCAACCTGCGCCGCCATGCACCGCACCGCAATCTCCAGTCCCACATCGCGCGGGTAGCCCGAAAGAATATCCAGCCGCAGGTCGTTCCCGTCAAGGCTTGGTGCCAGCTCGCCGCGGGTATCCACCGCAACCGTGCGCCATTCCCGCGCCGCTTCGCGTGTCACCGCCCGCAACAGGGTGGTTTTGCCGACCCCGGGCGGGGCGTAGATGAGGACCCCGCACAGCAGATGCCCCTGCCGCAACAGGTCAACCACGGGCGCGGCGTTGACGCGCACCGCGTGCGGCAGGCGGAACATCAGTCCCGTGACCTCGGACACGCCGATGACCTGTCCGCCTTCAACCGCCGCGCTTCCGACCACGCCGACCCGCACGCCGTCCCGCATGGCGATATAGCCCTGACTGATGGTGTCGCGGTAGGCGTAAAGCGAGCCGCCGCAGACCCGCAGGAGCAGGTCGCGCATTTCCTCGCGGGTCAGGGTTACACCGATTGGAATATCCCGCCCCGCACAGGTGACGGTTGCAATCCGCCCCGCGTGCAGGCGGAGCTCCTCGGGGATGTCGGCGGGGGAAAGCCGCCCGACCGCGTCCGTCAGCTTACGCGGCAGGACCTCCGCAACCGAGGGCGGGAGGACCTCGCGTCGGACCTCCGACCGAATGATCTGCATCTGCTCACCCCCCCTTACGACTTACTACAGCACTATATGAGCACGAAAAAAAGATTAGAACCGAACGCCGCGCTTTGCATATTCTGATAACAAAATACGAAATTACCGAAAGGAGAGGGGCAAATGGCGGAAAAGGAAAGAGTTCGTTCGGATGGGGAGGACGCTTACTTCGTGGCATCCAACAGTGCGGGCGGCTTTCGGAGCTGGTACACGGAGACCTTTGACGACCGCAGAATCGGTCGGCTGTACGCAATCAAAGGGGGGCCGGGGACGGGCAAGAGCCGCTTTATGCGGGATGTTGCAAACGCTGGCACGGCGCACGGTTGGCGGGCGGAGATGATTTACTGCTCGTCGGACCCCGATTCGCTGGACGGCATCATTCTCACGAAGGACGGGGAGGAGGGCATTGCGCTCTTGGACGCGACCGCGCCGCACGTATACGAGCCGCGCCGCCCGGGGTATCGGGAGGAGCTGGTGAATCTGGGGACGTTCTGGTCGGCGGAGGCGTTGCGCGGGGAGCGGGACGAATTGGACCGTCTGAATCGGGAGAAGTCGGAGGCATACCGCAGGGCGTACCGTTATCTTGCGGGCTACGGTGGGATGACGGAATCGCTTGACGAGCTGACCGCGCCGTTTTTGCGGGAGGGGGCGATTGCACGCTTTGCGGGGCGTTTGATGCGCGACCTGCCGAACGGGAAGGCGTTCCGTCCCCGCACCGCTCTGATGCGCGGGGTTGGGATGCGCGGGCGGGTGCTGTTTGACACCTACTTTGCGCAGGCGGAGAAGATTTGCTTGATTGAGGACTGTCACGGGAGCGCGTATCTGCTGATGCGGGAGCTTTACCGTCTGGCATCGGAAAAGCGGCTTGCGGTGCGGGTTTCGCGTGACCCGATTCTGCCCGAGCGGACGGACGCGTTATTCTTCACAGAGAGCGGTGTGGTATTCGCGGTCCTGCCCGAGGAGTCCTGCCGTTACCCGCACCGCAGTGTTTCGATGCGGCGGTTTGTGGACACGGGCGGGTTACGCCGTCTACGGGAGTCGGTGAACTATGCGGAGCGGGTACGCCGTGTGATGCTATCGGGTGCGATTGAGGAGCTGGAGCGTGCGGCGTGCGTACACTTCAAAATCGAGGCGATTTACGAGCTTGCCATGGATTTCCCCGCAAAGGAGGCGTACACGGCAGAGTTCTGCCGCAGGGTGTTTGAGGGGGAATAAGACCTTGGGGCT
>DJSQ01000181.1 GCA_002438075.1 Clostridiales bacterium UBA6330 | reverse complement strand
ATCTCGGCACTCGAGTAAGGGTGGTTTCTATAAGAACAAACGAATTTACTCTTTATACCATTCCATTTCCAATCCGATATCTTTGCCCCACTACCTATATTATATCAAACTCCGCCCCGAAAAGCAAGCGTTTTCGGGATTTTCAGCGGCTTTTTCAGCCAACATCATGTAATCTTCACATTGAAAGGCTATACTCAAGCTATATTGTGGGGGAGACTGTCGGTCCCCTCGCGGAAAAGGAGTCTTTTTATGTACGAAGACAGAAAACCGGACCGTATGAGCTTTGACACGGGTTCCGGCGGCTTCGGCTCGGACGGACAGCAAAACGGGAGCGGCTACACCTACAGCTATGAGCCGCAGAACGGCGGGAACGGGTGGAGACCCGAAAAGCCCCCGCGGCGGAACGGTCCCGCCATCCCGATTCTGACCGTGATTCTCTGCGTGCTCCTGTCCTTCGGGGCGGGGGTCGGCGGTGCGACCATGGCATATAACAGCATCGTGCGGAATGCGCAGAACGGGAACTCCGTCCCCGCGCCCGATTCGGGTACGGTGCTGAACAAGGACCCGTCCTCGCTTCTCGACCGTTCGGAAGCGGAATTCTCCCCCTACGGCTCGGCGGGAGAGGACGCATACTCCATTTCGTCGGTCGCGCGGATGGTGCAGGACGCGGTGGTGGTCATCAATGCCACATCGGGGCGGAGCACCAGCGCGGGAAGCGGCGTTATCATTTCGGATAAGGGCTATATCCTCACCTGCAACCATGTGGTGGAGGGTGCGACCAAAATTTCGGTAACGGTAAACAACTGTGCCAATCCGTATCTTGCGGCAACGGTGGGGACCGATTCGGGAACCGACTTGGCGGTGCTGAAAATCGAGCCGCTGGAATCCGAGCCGCTGACCGCCGCAACGCACGGCATCAGCGAGAATCTGGTGGTCGGGGAGCACGTTGTTGCCATCGGAAACCCGCTCGGAACGCTCGGCGGAACCGTAACGGACGGCATCATCAGTGCGAAGGCGCGGCAGGTCAAGACCGATAACGGGACCATGACCCTGCTCCAGACCAACGCGGCAATCAACTCGGGCAACTCGGGCGGCGGACTGTTCAACCTCAAGGGTGAGCTGATCGGCATCGTCAACGCGAAGTATGCCGAATCGGGCGTGGAGGGACTGGCGTTCGCCATTCCGATTGACACCGCGTATGAGGTTGAAAAGGACCTGATTCAATACGGCTATGTGCAGGGCGTTCCCGATATCGGAATCAGCTTGGTGGAGGTCAACCAGAGCAATTATCGGTACTACTGGAGATATCCGGATGTGTCCTCTTACGGGCTCTATGTCGTTTCCTCCAAGAACTGCGCCGAGCTGAAGAACCGTGACCGCATCCTGACGGTCAACGGGACGGCGGTTACAACCGAGGCGGAATACGAGGCGGCGGTGGCGGACCTCAAGGCGGGGGACACCCTCACGCTGACCTACACGCGCGGCTCCTCAGGAGAAGAGAAAACCGTTTCGTTTGTAATTCCCCAGTATGTGCCCGAAAATCTCACGTCACGGACAAACGTTCAATTTACAGACTGAAAAATAAGCATAAAGGCAGGACGGAAGTATGTATCACATTCTGGTCGTTGACGACGAAGCCCGCATTCGCGGGATCATCCGCAAGTACGCCGAATTCGAGGGACACGAGGTCACCGAGGCGGCGGACGGTATGCAGGCGGTGCTCCTGTGCCGCTCCAATACCTACGATATCATCATCATGGACATCATGATGCCCGAGCTGGACGGCTTTTCGGCGTGCCGCGAAATCCGCAAGATTACGCAGACCCCGATTATCATGCTGTCGGCAAGAGGGGAGGAGTATGACCGCATCAACGGCTTTGAGGTCGGGATTGACGACTATGTGGTCAAGCCCTTTTCTCCGAAGGAGCTGATGCTCCGCGTGGACGCAATCATGAAGCGGGTTGCCAAAAAGGACCCGACCACCGACAAAGCCCCCAACGTGGTGGTGGAGCTGGACAACGGCGGGCTGAAGGCGGACCTGACCGCGCGGCTGGTTTATATCGACGGCAAGCGCGTGGAGATGTCCCCGAAGGAATACGACCTGTTCTTCTATCTGCTCTCCAACCGCAATATTGCCCTCTCGCGGGAAAAGCTGCTGTGCGAGGTCTGGGGCTATGATTTCTACGGTGACGCGCGCACGCTGGATACGCATATCAAGCTCTTGCGCAAGAGCCTCGGGCGCTATGCGGGGTACATCGTGACCCTGCGCGGTGTCGGGTATCGGTTTGAGGGCGCATGAGCGGCGCCGAATCCGAAAAACGCCCGCACACAAGCCTATGGGGGTACCTGACCCGTGCCATTCTCTGCTTCCTGCTCGCCATCCTCTTCCTATTCTGGCTGTTTGAGGTGGTGCTGATTAACGTGGTGTACGAGCAGGTGCGGCGGCGCGATCTGGAAAACGCGGGCAATAAACTCATTGCCGCAATCGGAACGGACGAGCTTTCGGACGTGGCGTTCCGCCTCTCGGTTGACGAGCTGGTCTCGGTTTCGGTCTACCGCATTGAAGGCATGGAGGGGACAAAGGTCCTCTCGCAGACTGCGGGGACGGGCGCGGGCGGTTTGTGGGGCATTCCCACCGACCGACTGGAGCAGCTCTACCGCCTTGCCGCAGAGCAGGACGGGTCCTACCTGACCAAGGTCACCTTCGGAGGCTATGAGGTCACGCAGAATTTCTGGCAGGAGCTGACGGGCACCTGCCGCGAGGAGGGCATCACCTCGGAGATGATGAACCTGCTCTCGGTGCGGCTCTGCGAGGCGGATGATGTGCAATATCTGCTTCTGCTCAGCACGTCACTGGTCCCGCTGGAGGCAACCGTGCGGACCATTCAGCATCAGCTGTTCTGGCTGAGCCTGATTGTGTTCCTCTCGGCGCTTTTCCTCACGCTGGTGATTTCGCACCACATCACGCGCCCAATCATCCGCATGAACACCGCGGCAAAACAGCTTGCCGCAGGGAACTACAACGCGCAGTTTGAGGACAAGGGCGGCTACCGCGAAACGCAGGAGCTTGCCGCATCCCTCAGCTTCGCCGCGCAGGAGCTGGCGCGCACCGACAGGCTCCAGAAGGAGCTGATTGCCAACATCTCGCATGACCTGCGCACCCCGCTGACCTTGATTCGCGGCTACGGCGAGACCATGCGCGATATCCCCGGGGAAAATACCCCCGAAAATATCCAGATTATCATTGACGAGACCGAGCATCTTTCCGAGCTGGTCAGCGACCTTTTGGACCTCTCCCGCATTCAGTCGGGTGTGCGGTGTCCGATGATGGAATTCTTCAACCTGACTGCCGTCATCCGCGAGGTGATGACCCGCTATGAAGCCTTTACCAAGGCGCAGGGCTACACCATCCGTCTGGAGGCGGACTGTGACGTTCCCGTCTTTGCCGACCGCGGCATGATTTTACAGGTGGTCTATAACCTCATCAACAACGCCATCAACTACACGGGCGAGGACCTTTCGGTCACCGTGCGGCAGAGCGTGCGGGACGAAAAGGTGCGCATCGAGGTGCGCGATACGGGAGCGGGCATCCCCGCGGATGAAATTCCGCTGATCTGGGACCGCTATTATAAGGTTGACAAGGTGCACAGAATCGCCCGCATCGGCACAGGGCTCGGGCTGTCGATTGCAAAGGAGATTCTGGAGGTCCACAACGCCGCCTACGGCGTGGACAGCGAGGTCGGGCACGGCTCGTCCTTCTGGTTTGAGCTGCCGATTTCGGCACCGCCCGAAGGAACCGAGCACCCGACAAACGAATCGGGAGGAACGGTATGACGGCATCGGTCACGGCACTGCTCCGCTGCCCCGTCTGCGGCGCGGCAGGCGAGAAAACGGCGGACGGAAGGAGCTTTTTCTGTCATGGAGCACGGTGGCATTGCTACGATTTCTCCAAAAGCGGCTACCTCAATTTCAGCCGCGACGGAAAAACGGGAGACGCAAAGGCGGCGGTACGCGCCAGAAGCGCCTTTCTCGAGGCGGGCTACTACAAGCCGCTTTCCGACCGTATCAATGAAATTCTGGACGAAATCGGAGCCAAAACCGTGCTGGACGCGGGATGCGGCGAAGGCTATTACACCAACCGCATGGCGGCGGGGCGAACGGTCCTCGGCGCGGACCTGTCACGGGACGGAATCGACCACGCCGCCAAAACCGCAAACCGAACGGGGAGCGGCGCGGGCTTTGCGGTGTGCAGTCTGTTTGCATTGCCTGTGGCGGACAAAGCGGCGGATGCCGTGACCTCCCTGTTTGCCCCTTGCGCCGAGACGGAATTCCTGCGCGTCCTGCGGGATGGAGGATATCTGCTTCTGGTCGGCGCGGGGAAGGAGCATCTGATGGGGCTGAAACGGGTGCTCTACGATACCCCAACCGTCAATGAGGGGCGCGCCGACCTGCCGCAGAGCATGACGCTTGTCAGGCGCGAGCGCCTGACGGGGGAGATTACGGTCGAGGGCACGGAAATGATTGAGGCGCTTTTTTCCATGACCCCCTACTATTGGTGGACCCGCGAGCAGGACCGCGCAAGGCTGACGGGGCTTGATACCCTGCAAACGGCGTATGACTTTGATATTTTCCTTTACAGAAAGGACGGAGAGACATGAAGATTTCGGTCTGCATCCCGATGTACAATGAAAGCGGCATCATCGCCGCAACCGCCAAAACGTTGACCGAGGCGCTGGATCGGCGCTTTGGGGAGGACTATGAGCTGCTTTTCAGCGACGACGGGAGCACCGACGGCTCGGCGGATATCGTGCGCCGGCTGAACCTGCCGCGCGTCAGAGTGGTCGGCTATGAGAAAAACAAAGGGAAGGGCTGTGCGGTCCGAACCGCCATGCTGGAGGCAGAGGGGGACTATGTCATGTTCACCGACGCGGACCTCGCATACGGCACCGATGTCATCGGACGGGTTGCGGACGCGTTTGAAGCAAATCCCGATTGCGACGTTGTCATCGGCTCACGAAATATCGGCAAGGACGGCTACGAGGGCTATACCTTCATGCGGAAGCTCGCGTCCAAAACCTATATTCGGGTCCTGTGCCTGATGGGAGGCTTCAAGCTGTCGGACTCGCAGTGCGGATGTAAAGCGTTTACCCAAAGAGCGGCAAAGGAAATCTTCAGCCGATGCGAGACCGACGGCTTCGCATTCGACTTTGAGGCGCTGATGTGGGCGGACCGTTTGGGCTATCGGGTCAAGGAACTGCCCGTGCGGGTCATCAACCATCGGGAGTCGAAAATCCACCTCATGCGGGATACCGTAAAAATGCTCGGGGACCTCAGACGCATCAAAAAGCGCGTCAGACGCGCCGCAAAAGCCGAAAAGAAGAAAAAACAGGCAGAAAAAGGAAAATAAGGATATCGAGAGGCACGAAGGACGAAAAAAATCCGAAAAAAGGGAAAAAATTTTCGCAAAACCCCTTGCAATCCGAGAGGAAATGTGGTATAATATATCCGTTGCGAAAAAGAAGGCAGACCTCAGCCGAAGCCGAAAGGCAAAGCGCAACGGGAGCGGAGGCATAGCTCAGTTGGTTAGAGCGCATGCTTGACATGCATGAGGTCGTTGGTTCGAATCCATCTGTCTCCACCATATGAAGAACATAA
>DJSQ01000072.1:565-8582 GCA_002438075.1 Clostridiales bacterium UBA6330 | reverse complement strand
TCGGCACTCGAGTAAGGGTGAGCATATGCAGTACCCGACGGGTGGCATCCCCACCCCCTTTTTAGTATACCATATTTTTTGCGAAAAAGGAAGAAAAAGCGAAAAAAACGCTTGACAAAACGGGAAAAATTTCTTATAATAGAATTAGAGCGATTCTAATTTTATGAGGTGAACCGAAATGACCAAACAGAGAACCCTGATTCTGCAAATTCTGAACCAACCCGACCGCCACCATCTGACGGCGGACGAGATATTCTTCCTTGCCAAGCTCCAGATGCCCACCATTGCAATGGCAACCGTTTACAACAACCTCAATGCCATGTGTGATGCGGGCATGATCAGTCGCGTCCATACCGATGGCGGTGCGGACTGCTTTGACCGCGTGACCGAAAAGCATGACCACCTGCTCTGCGATTCCTGCGGCAAGCTGACCGATATCCATCTGCCGAGCCTTGCGAGTGAGCTGTCGGGCGCAATCGGAACGCCGATTCGTTCCTATGACCTCACGGTCCACTACATCTGCCCCGAGTGCGCAAGACGAAAGTAAACAGGGAATGAAACGATATGTGATTGGGGTCGACTTCGGCACGCTTTCGGCAAGAGCCGTGCTGGTCGACCCAACGGACGGGCGCGAGGTTGCCGAGGCGGTGTCGGTCTACCCGCACGGTGTGATGGACGAATTTCTCCCCGACGGGCAGAAGCTCCCGCCGCGCTTTGCCCTGCAACACCCCGCCGACTATCTCCAAGCCCTGCGGGAAACCGTCCCGAAGGTGTTGGAAAAGGCGGGCGCGGACGCGCGGGACATCGCGGCGCTGGGAATCGATTTCACCGCCTGCACGCTCCTGCCCGTCGACCGTGACGGAAACCCGCTTTGCCTCTCGGAGGCGTGGGCGCACGAGCCGCACGCGTGGGTCAAGCTGTGGAAGCACCACGCCGCACAGCCCGAGGCGGACGAAATCAATCGGCTTGCGGCGGAGAGGGGAGAGGACTGGCTCCTGCGCTACGGCGGAAAGCTCTCCTGCGAGTGGGCGCTCCCGAAAATTCTGGAGGTCCTGCGTCACGCGCCGAAGGTCTTTGAAGCCACCGACCGCTTCACCGAGGCGGGGGACTGGCTCTCAAGGGTCCTGACGGGAATCGAGACGCACAGCGCGCCGTTTGCGGGCTACAAAGCCTGCTGGTGCGCGGAAACGGGCTATCCGTCGGACGATTTCTTCACAGCGCTGGACCCCGCCCTGCACGGTCTGGTCGGGACCAAGCTGGCGGCGGAGATTGCTCCCATCGGCGGGCTTGCGGGGAGTCTGAACGCACGCGGCGCGGAGCTGACGGGACTGCCCGTGGGAACCCCGCTGGCACTCCCGATGATTGACGGGCACGCGGCAATGCCCGCAATGAACCTCGGCGAGGGGGAAATGATGCTGGTCGTGGGCACCTCGGCGGCGCAGATGCTCAATGCCAAAGCGGGAATCCGAATCCCGGGCATTTGCGGCTATACCGACAGCGGGGTCATCCCCGGGCTTTGCACCTACGAGGCAGGGCAGTGCTGTGTGGGGGATACCTTTGATTGGTTCGTGCGCAGCTGCGTCCCTGCGGACTACGCAAGCGATGCGGAGAGAAAAGGACAAAGCCTGCACGCCTATCTGCGTGAGAAGGCGGAAAAGCTCCGCCCGGGGGAGAGCGGTCTTGTGGCGCTGGACTGGCTGGGCGGCAATCGGAATATTCTGGGGGACGCGAGCCTGCGCGCGGTGATGGTCGGCATGACCCTCGCAACCCGCCCCGAGGAGATGTACCGCGCGTGGATTGAGGCAACGGCGTTCGGTCTGCGGGTCATTATGGAGCGGTATGAAGAATACGGGCTGACGGTCCGCCGTATCTGCGCGGGCGGCGGAATCGCGCAGAAGGACCCGATGCTGATGCAGATTTACGCGGACGTGACGGGAAAGGAAATCCGCGTGACGGGGACCAAGCAGGCGGGCGCGCTGGGAAGTGCAATGTACGCGGCGGTCGCGGGCGGCATTTACCCCGATATCCGCGCCGCATCGGTTGCCATAGCTCCGTCCGACTGCGCACACTATCAGCCGATTCCCGCGAACGTCTCGGCATACGAGCCGCTCTATGGGGAGTATCGGAGGCTTCACGACCTCTTCGGCGGCGTGAGAAAAGACGGGTCCATATAACAAAATCCCGAATGCTTTTGCATTCGGGATTTTGTTGTGTGTACTGATTGAAGAGGTGCGAACTGTTCCCCGCCCTCATCCGTCGCCGCAGGCGACGGATGAGGGCGGACGGAGGGTTACACCGTGCGAACCGCGTCATTCCGCCTTTACGAATTCCACCGTTTGCGCCTTCAGAGATATCTTGCCAACGCGATATCCGTATTCCGCAAGCTCCTGTTTATAGCGCAGAAAGGAGTGGTCAATCGGCACGCCCGAGGCGCGCTCCATCTCCGAAAAGGATAGCGTCAGAACACGCTCCCCGCAGCTTTGGATGAACTCCCATAAGGGCTTGTACTTGCTCATTTAACCAATGCTTTTCCGCCAAACCAAGAAAAGCAACCTCCTTTCCCTTTTTCATTGCTTTTCTCCCAACGGGAGAAAAGCTACCTTACTTCTTCACTCTTCACTATTACTTATTCCTTTTCCTTGCCCTGCCGGCAGAGTGTTTTTCCGAAACCGATAGTAAATCAGCCCGACCGAATCCGCCAGAATCCACCCGATCGGGACCGACCACCAAATGCCGAGTACACCGAATGCGGGGATAGCGGATAACAGGTATGCCAGCGCGACACGGGTGCCCAACGAAATGACCGTGAGAACTACGCTCATCCCCGGTTTTCCCAACGCGCGGTATAACCCGTAAAGCAGAAACAGGCAACCGATGCCGCAGTAAAATGCGCCCTCGATACGCAGATAGCGCACGCCCTCCCGAATGACCTCGGTCTCTCCGACCTCCACAAAAATCATCATGAGCGGTCTTGCGAAAGCGCAGACAAGCGCGGAGATGACCACGCAGAAGGTCATGGAAATGCACAGCGCGCCCTTCAGCCCCGCGCGTATCCGTGCCCCCTCCTTTGCCCCGTAGTTCTGCGCAATGAAGGTGGAAAAAGCATTGCCGAAATCCTGTACGGGCATATAAGCAAAGGCGTCGATTTTCACCGCGGCGGCAAAGGCAGCCATGACAACCGAGCCGAAGCTGTTGACAAGTCCCTGAACCATTAGAATGCCGAGGTTCATGACCGATTGCTGAACACAGGTCAGCGTGGAAAAGGAGATGATCTCGCGGATGCGTTCCCTTCGCAGGCAACGGATTTTGCAAATGGAGCGCACCTGCGGGAAGCGCACAAGTGTGTAAACGGCAATGCCGATGCCCGAGAGGTACTGGGCAATCACGGTTGCTTCCGCCGCGCCCGCAACACCCCGCCCCAATCCGATTACAAACCAAAGGTCGAGCACAATATTCAGCACGGCGGAAACAGCCAGAAATACCAACGGTGTGACCGAATTCCCGATTGCCCGCAGAAAGGAGGCAAAATAATTATACAGGAAAACGGCGGGAATCCCAATGAAAATCACAAAGAGATACGCCCGCATATCACTCCAGACCTCGGCGGGAACCCGAAGGAAGGTGCGGAGCCCGTCCAGACAGACGAATGCCAGAATATTCAAAATCACCGTAACGAATGCAATAAAGAAAAAGGATGCGCAGAGATTCTCACGCAGAGCCTTTTCATTCTGCTCCCCGAATCGCATGGAAAAGAGCGCGCCGCTTCCCATACACAGACCGAGGATTACGGAGGTCAGAAAGGTCATCAGTGTAAAGGAGGAGCCCACCGCCGCAAGCGCATCCCGCCCGAGAAATTGCCCGACAATCAGGGTGTCGGCAATGTTATAGCACTGCTGAAGCAAATCTCCCAAAATCATGGGAATGGCAAACAGCAGCATGGACCTGACTGCGGGGCCCTTGGTTAAATCACGATTCATGGTGTGCCTCCGAAAGGAAAGTTGGCGGGGTGATGTAATAAGTGAAGAGTGAAGAGTGAAGAAGGAATAAGTAAAGCTCCCGCACATTTGTGCGGGAGCTTTGGGGTATCACTACAAAACCGATGCACACCGCACTTTTTTCAAAATCGAGCCATGGTTTTCAGGCGGCAGATAGACTGCTCCATTGGCGATGATGGGAGTTGCACTTGACCGATGTCCTCTGGAGTGCTGCTCCCTGCTCGTAAACGGATCTATGTATTTAATCTGCCTATATAACAATTTACAATATAAGGCAACTCGGCATATCCGTTTTCAAAATGTTTATTGAAAACGCTCTTGTACTTATTTACACATTCGTCATAATTTGCGTCGCCCGGTAATGGTGCGGTCGCAGAAGAAAGTAAATTGTTGATATATCTTTCTTCATTGAAAGATTGAAAATATTCAAAAGATATATGCTCTAAAAATCCGTCCCCAAAGAACTCTTTTGCTTCATTCAGATCTTGATCTGAATAATGCTTGATTTTGTCGATTTGTTTATCTGCTTGTGTGTTATTGGATATTCTCAAAATGGCTACATATTTGTTGTTTTTTAATATGCGTCTGCATTCTTTATAGAATTCATCTTTGTCAAACCAATGAAATGCGGTACCTACAACAACCGCATCGCAGGAAGTGGCAGGGATATTGGTTTCTTCGGCAGAAAAGTTAAGCAATTTAGCGTTTTGATAATGAGATAAGTTTTGGGTTAATGCCTGAAACATATCCTCATTCGGTTCAACTGCATATACAGAACACCCCAGATCAAGAAAGGGCTTTGTCAATATCCCTGTTCCGGCACCGATGTCGGCAATAACGCTATTGATTTTCAAGCATAATTTGTCGCATAAATAATCAATACATTTTTGGGGATATATTGGTCTACTATTATAAAATTGAGCTTTTCCGGAAAATTGAGCCTTATTGTCCATTGTGATCCGCCTTCGCCGTATTGATTGAGGCGATTAAAATCTTTTTCACCTCAACACATCTATCCAAAATCGTTTTGTCGTAATAATATCCGCTTTCAATCAAAAGCTCAAGCCAATACTCTGTTTCGGAGCATTCCTTGAGAGCAATATGTAGCTTTGCAACGAAATCTGCCTTGCCCTGCGCGTAAAAGGCCTCACGAATATTCGCCCCAATGCTCGTGCCAGCGCGTAAAAATTGGCTTATCAGCGCACCTTCACACCTCGCCTCACGTAGCGCCCTGCACGCGCGAATTACCTCCAGCGCAAACGCCTTCGACTTAACCATCAAAGCACTTTCAGCCACCTTGCCTCACCCCTATTTTCTTTTACCTAAAATCGCTTTTCGCCTTTGGCGAAAAGCTACCTCACCTCTTCACTTTTCACTATAACCTATAACCTCGCCAAACCTCCCGCCGGGGAGTGAAGAGTGAAAAGTGAAGAGTGAAAAAGTAAACCTCCCACGCTTACGCGCGGGAGGTTTTGGCAGGGGCAGGAGGATTCGAACCCGCGACCCACGGTTTTGGAGACCGGTACTCTACCAGCTGAGCTATACCCCTGTTTGTGTTGCCGTTTCACAACATAGGATATTATAGCACACTTTTCTTCGGATTGCAAGCCCTTTTTGAAAATTTCTTGCCGCCGATTGCAAAAAAACATTCCTTTTTCCGCTTTTTTACGGCGTTTGCCCGTTTTTCGTCCGTCGAAAGCGGTAGGGGGTCACGCCGCGCTCCTCCCGAAACCTTGCGATGAAGTATGCCGAGGTCGAGAACCCGACCTGCAAGGCGATGTCGGTGACCGACAGGTCGGTGGTCAGGAGCAGGCGCTCCGCCTCCCGCAGGCGCACGCTTCGGACGTACTCGGGGAAGCTCCGCTTCACGGTCCGTGCGAACAGCCGCGACACCGCCACGGTGCTGATGCCGCACGCCTGCGCCACGTCCCGCTCCGAAATGTAGGCGTAGTGTGTCCCGATGTAGGCGAGCGCGGTTTGCATCAGGCGGCTGTCGCTCGGTGCCACGCCCGCGCACAGCTGGGGGTTCGCCTCCCGCCACCGCCGCAGCAGGAACAGGATGACTCTTGTCACGTCCGCCCGCAGGCTCAGCTCGTAGCCAAAGGCTTTCTCCTCCCATTCCGCCATCATCTGCCGCAGGATGGCGGGAATTTCGGTCCCGCGCAACTCGGCGGGGGAAAAGACCGACTGCCGCTCCGCCGAGTGCTCCATCAGCGTCAGCGCGTAGCCGAACTCCGCGCCCGTCTGCTCCGCCGAAATCAGCAGCTCGGGCAAAAATTTGACCACAATGTATTCGCACGGCGTTCCGTTCCCGCACACATCGTGCGCGTCCCCCGCCTGAATAACCGTCAGTCCGCCCGCCTCCAGCACCGAGGTGCTGTTCCCAATCAGGACCTGCGCCGAGCCGCAAAGACCGAACAGCAGCTCGGTGTAATCGTGGTAATGCAGGTTCCCGCCGCCCCGCGGCTTGCCGTTCTGCCGCAGGCGCAGGCATTCAATCGGCAGGACCTCGCCGTCCCGCCTGACCCGTCCCTCGTCGTATGCCATAGAATCCTCTCTGAAAAAAATTGATATTTTGAGATAAAAATATTATAGCATATTTTTATGAATTGTGCTATACTTTTCTTGAAATTATTCCGCAAAGCGGAAAAAATCATAACAAGGAGAGCAAAAAAATGATACGGGTACTGGTCTGGAACGAATTTCAGCACGAAAAGAGCAGTGAAACGGTCAAAAAGATTTATCCGAACGGCATTCACAACGCGATTGCCGATTTCCTGCGGTGCGATGACATCACCGTGGAGACCGCAACGCTGGACGATGAGAACTGCGGCATTACAAAGGAGCGTCTGGAGAACACCGACGTTCTGATTTGGTGGGGTCACATGGCGCACAACAAGGTGCCGGACGAGGTGGCAAGCATGGTCCGTGACGCGGTTCTGGCGGGCATGGGCATGATTTTCCTGCACTCCGCGCATCACTCCAAGCCCTTCCGCGCTCTGCTGGGCACGTCCTGCAACCTGACGTGGCGGGAATCGGGGGACAGCGAGCGGCTGTGGGTCATCGAGCCGTCGCACCCCATTACGCGCGGCATTGACCGTTCCTTCACGCTGGAGCATGAGGAGACCTACGGCGAGCCGTTCGTCATCCCCACGCCTGACAAGCTGCTGCTTATCGGCACCTACACGGGCGGCGAGGTGTTCCGCTCGGGCTGTCTCTGGGAGCGCGGCAACGGCAAGATTTTCTATCTCCAGCCGGGGCATGAGTCCTTCCCGACCTTCTATGTGCCCGAGATTCAGACGATTATCCGCAACGCGGTGCGCTTTGTTGCGCCGACCTACCGTGAGTACATCACCTGCCCGCACGTTCGGTTCATCACCGACGCGGAGCCTTATGTCATCGGTTAAGGACCGAACCCGAAGGGAGAGAAAAACATGGCAAAGCTGATTAAGATTGGTATTATCGGATGCGGTGGCATTGCAAACGGCAAGCATATGCCCGCACTGGCAAAGGTTGCGGACGCGGAGATGGTGGCGTTCTGCGACATCATTCCCGAGCGTGCGGAAAAGGCGGCGAAGGAATTCGGCACGCCCGATGCGAAAACCTACACCGACTACAAGGAGCTTCTGAAGGACCCGACGATTGACGTGGTGCACGTCTGCACGCCGAACCGCTCGCACAGCTTCATCACGGTGGACGCGCTGGAGGCAGGCAAGCACGTGATGTGCGAGAAGCCGATGGCAATCAACTCCGCCGAGGCGCAGAAGATGATTGACGCGGCGAAGCGGACGGGCAAGAAGCTGTCCATCGGATATCAGAACCGTTTCCGCGACGATTCGCTCTATATGAAGAAGGAAGCCGAGGACGGGACCTTTGGTGAGGTCTACTACGCAAAGGCAACCGCAATCCGCCGCCGCGCGGTTCCGACATGGGGCGTGTTCCTGAACGAATACGAACAGGGCGGCGGTCCGCTGATTGACATCGGGACGCACGCGCTGGACCTGACGCTGTGGATGATGAAC
>DJSQ01000072.1:0-412 GCA_002438075.1 Clostridiales bacterium UBA6330 | reverse complement strand
GAATATGTGGGGCAACTGGGACCCCGCGAAGTTCACGGTTGAGGATTCGGCGTTCGGGTTTGTGGTCATGGAGAACGGCGCGACCATCGTGCTGGAGTCCTCTTGGGCGCTGAACTCGCTGGATGTGCGCGAGGCGGTCACAACGCTGTGCGGCACGAAGGCGGGCGGCGACATGGTGGACGGCGTTCGCATCAACGGCGTGCGCAACGGGCGGCAGTATGTGCTGGCTCCGAACTTCAAGGCAGGCGGCGTTGCGTTCAACGAGGGGACCAAGGGTGAGGGACCCGCGGACCGCGAGGAGCGTCTCTGGATTGAGGCGGTTCGGAACGACACCGACCCGATCACGCTCCCCGAGCAGGCATTCTGCGTGACGCGCATTCTCGAAGGCATTTACACCTCCGCCAAGACCGGA
>DJSQ01000122.1:30222-48534 GCA_002438075.1 Clostridiales bacterium UBA6330 | reverse complement strand
CGTTTCCATTCAGGCGCAGATTATCAATCTGCTTAAGGAGCTGCAACGCACCGAGGGGCTGACTTATGTGTTTATTTCGCACGACCTGTCAGTGGTCAAGTATATTACCGACCGCATCCTTGTCATGTATCTCGGGAACATGATGGAGCTGGGCGATACGGCGGAAATCTTTCGCAATCCGCTCCATCCTTACACAAAGGCGCTGTTTTCGGCAGTCCCTGTGCCGGACCCTGATGTCAAAATGAAGCGCGTTATTCTGGAGGGAGACATTCCTTCGCCCGCAAATCCGCCCAAGGGGTGTAAGTTCCACACCCGCTGCGCGTCCTGCATGGGAATTTGTTCTCGTGAGGTGCCGCGCTATAACGAGGTTGCACCGGGACATTTTGTTGCCTGCCATCTCTATGATCGGGCGGCAATGGCAAAGGAACGAAAGCAGAGCGCAGAGCCCTCTCCGAAACAGACGGAAAAGAAATGAGAGACACGGGCGGGAGCAAGGCTCCCAAAAAGAAAAAAAAGAAACGGTTACCTTATACGGACGACGGACATACGGTTTACGATATGTCGGCGCTGTCGAAGCAAAGGGGAGAAAGTGACCCTGCCGATCGGGTTGGACTGACGCGTGGTGAACGGCGGGCGGCGATCAAAGCCGCTTTTGCCAAGTATCTGCCGGTCCTGCTGATCGTGTTGATTTGCTTTTTTATGACTATGCTTCTGATGCGGCTCTGGCTTCACGTTTGAGTGCAGACCGATTTCCAACCAGTAAAAAATTGAAGGAGATTCTTTCATGCAAAAAAGAATTCTGTCGGCTGTCGCCTGCCTGATGGGACTTGTCATGCTGATGCTCGCGCTTTTGACGGCGTGCGCAAAGCCTGTGACAGGTACGGAGGGCGGAACGACCGGAGCCTCGGTCGGTAAAACCGATCCGAATCAGTTACAGATATTCAACACCGGTCTGAATCTGACACAGGAGCAGGCGCTTTCCAGAATCAAGGCGGAGGCGCTGAAAAAGAACGGCGGCTACAAGGATGACGACGTGATCGTTGCTATCGTGTCGCTTCCCGAGGCTGCGTTGATCGACGATTGTCTGACGGGTTCCGCCGCAGGCGTAACGGTTGCCGACTATGCGGAAAGCGAAGCCGGCAAAGCGAGACTTGCTGAAATATCCGCAGGACAACAGGCGCTGATTGAGGAGCTGACCGAGAAGGGGCTCATTTCTTCGGTCAAATGTACCTATAACACGGTGATGAATGCCATTGCGGTTGAGACAACCTACGGAAGCTTCAAAAAAATCGGCGAATTGGCATCGGTCAGCAATACCATTCTTTCCGATACCTTCAACCGTCCGCAGGCAATCACGGGGACCGATGCTTCGGGAATCATCAATGCGGTGGACATCTACGACACGGGTATTTTTGATTCCGGAAGCGTCAGCTTTACGGGGAAAGGCACCGCGGTTGCGGTTCTGGACTCCGGCTTTGAGCTGAGCCACTCGGTTTTTGCGCAGATGCCGGCAGGAAACCTGCTGATTACCGAGCAGGACGTGTCGCTGATTCTTGCGCAGTCAAATGCGTATAAGCTCGGCGGAAACGTTGAGCTGAGCGATGTTTACTACAATCGGAAAATTCCGTTTGTATTTGACTATGCGGATAAGGATGTTGACGTTTATCCGTATGATTCCGAGCACGGCACGCACGTGGCGGGAATTATCGGCGGGAAGGACGACCGCATCACAGGCGTTGCGGTGGACACCCAACTGGTCCTGATGAAGGTTTTCCCCGATTTGGATGACGGCGGAAAAACCGAGGATATTCTGGCGGCGCTGGAGGATGCGGTTCTACTCGGCGTGGATGCAATCAATATGTCGCTCGGCTCCTCCTGTGGCTTTTCGCGCGAGGCGGACGGCGATGCGATCAATCGTGTTTACGATAAGATTGGCGAGAGCGGCATCAGTCTGATCACTGCGGCAAGCAACAGCTACAGCTCGGCATTCGGCGGCGAGCAGGGTAATACCAATAAGGTTACAAATCCCGATTCGGGAACGGTCGGTTCGCCCTCCACCTACGGCGCGGCGCTGTCGGTTGCTTCCATCAGCGGTACCAAGAGCAAATACCTGATTGCAAACGGGGAGCGCATTCTGTTTTTCACGGAGTCGAACTCTGTTGCGGGTGAGCCGAACGATTTCTTTGCGGAGCTTTTTGAGGACCTCGGAGCAACAAAGGAGCAAACACTGACGCTTGAATACGTTACGGTCCCGGGGGTTGGAATGAAGGCAAACTATGCCGCGCTGGATGTAAAGGGCAAGATTGCGTTGGTCCGTCGTGGCGACACGACCTTTGAGGATAAGGCATTGCAGGCAAAGAACGCGGGCGCAATCGGTTGTATCATTTACAACAATATAGAGGGCGACATTCTGATGTCGATGGGAAAGACGGACCATATCCCCACAATCTCAATCTCCAAAGAATTGGGAACCGCATTGGCGGAAAAGGCGAGCGGAAAGCTGACCCTGTGCTATTCCCAACAGGCGGGACCGTTCATGTCGGATTTCTCCAGCTGGGGACCGTCTCCTGACCTGACCCTGAAGCCCGAAATTACGGCGCACGGCGGAAACATTCTCTCGGCGGTTCCGAACGGCGGCTACGATGAGCTGAGCGGAACCTCGATGGCGACACCGAACCTGTGCGGTATTGTAATCCTGATCCGTCAATATCTCAAGGAAAAGTATCCCGATTATACCTATCAGCAGATTTCGGTGATGTGCAATCAAATGCTGATGTCCACGGCTACGATTATCATCAACGAGGAGGGCAACCCGTATTCGCCGAGAAAGCAGGGCGCGGGGCTGGCAAGCCTGAAAAACGTAGTGACGACGGGAGCGTACCTGACGGTGGACGGTATCGACCGAACCAAACTGGAGCTGAAGGACGACCCGCAACGGACCGGTGTTTACACAATGAAATTCAACATCAAGAACATTTCCGATAAGTCGCTGACCTACAGCATTTCGCTTGTCGGCATGACCGAGACCGTTTCGGCTTCGGATAAGGATTTCGTTGCGGAAACGCCGCAGCTGCTGGGCGGCTCGCATACCGTCAGCGTTACGGGCGGTATGCAGAACGGCGACAGCATTACCGTCGGAGCAGGTGAAACGGCGGCGGTGACGCTGACCTACACGCTCTCCGAGAATGACCGCAAGCTGATTGATTCACTGTTCCCCTACGGAATGTATGTGGAGGGCTTTGTAACGCTTAACGCAGAGGATGCGGACAGCGTGGACCTGAATGTTCCGTTCCTTGCCTTTTACGGGGACTGGACCGAAGCGCCGATGTTTGATAAGACCTACTATGAGGTGGAGTCCGAGGCACACAACGCCGCGATCGATGATGAGGATAAGATCAAAGCCGATTATTTTGCAACCACCCCCTACGGCTCTTACTTCTACAACTACATCATCCCGCTCGGAACCTATCTTTACGACATCGACACCTCGGTTTATGATGCGATTCCCGCGAGCACGGACCATATCGCAATCTCGGATACACTGGGGTCAATCGACGGTATTTCGGCGGTATACGCAGGGTTGTTGCGCGGCGCGAAGAAAATGACCTATACCATTACCGACAAGGTAACGGGTGAGGTCGTTAAGACCCTGACCGTTGACAACGGAAGAAAAGCGTTTTCCAACGGCGGAAGCCCCGTTCCGAACTATGAATTTCTGAAATGGAAATCGTCGGAGCTGGGGCTGGTCAACAACCGCGAGTACGAATTCCGCATGGAGGGCTTACTCGATTACGGCGACGGCGGAAAAACGACCAATGTCCGCAATTCGTTCAGCTTTGATTTCAAGGTGGACAACGAGGCGCCGGTGCTGAAGTCCTGCTCCTATGAGAAGGTTTATGACAAGACGCTGAAGAAGGACCGTTACTATCTGACGATGACGATCTACGACAATCACTATGCGCAGTCGATTTCTCCCGTCGCATTTACCACCACAACAGACGGCAAGCTGAGCTATACCTTCTTAACCGAGAACCCGATTCCGATCTACGGCGAAGAGGGAACCGACAGTGTGGTGCGCTTTGAGATCACCGATTATCTGGATGAATTGGAGAGCAACTCCCTGATTACCAGTGCGCTGGCGTTTTCGATTGACGACTACGCGCTCAATTCCAATATATACGTTTGCCAGCTTCCCGGGACACGCGGCGATTTCCGCTTTACGAAGGACGGAAGCATGGATGGCACCGATCTGATGGTGCTGTCGGTATATGAGGACGAGATTGTTGATCTGACGCAGTATCTGGCGACGGCTGATCTGACAGTGGATGAGGACAAGGACTATCTGAAGTATCTGTCGTGGACCAGCATGAATGAGAACGTTGCCAAGGTCAAGGACGGGCAGGTTTGGGGCATCAAGGAAGGCATCACAACGGTGCTGGTACAGGAGGCAATGGATCTCAAGCAAACCTTTCTGATTATCAATGTCAGAAAGCGTGACGGCTCGGATGCGGCAACTCCCGCAACACAGGCGGCGCAGAGCGCGGATCGTGTACGACTTATGTCGGCAAACAACCACACAAGCGCAGGAGATGAAAAGGTGGAATCGGTCCGCTTTGATTATTTCGACACCCAGTTTGCCTACTCCCGCGCGGCACAGACCAGTGAGATCGGTAAAACGGGGGACCGTAAGTATATCAGCGCGATTGAGGGCGGAGATATCAACCTTTACCCGGGAGAAAAGATTAAGCTGCACTACACGATCGACCCGTGGTATGTTGCGGACCGATATGAGCTGAGCTTCACCTCTACCAACGAGCGTATTGCTACGGTGGATGAGAACGGTGTTGTTACCGCTCTGAAAAAAGGGAGTACCATCATTCAGCTGCATCTCAAGGGGTCCAACCTCAAGGCAAATGTCAAGCTGACGGTTAACAGCGAGTTCGTTATTGAAAACCGTACATTGATTGCTTACAAGGGCTTGGGCGGTGACGTGGTAATCCCCGACGATGAAGGCATCCTTTATATCGGCTCATTTGCGTTCTGTCTTTATGATACGGACAACACAATTGAGATGACAGACGAGGACTACGATGCAAACAAGATTCCGAATGCCAACACCTCGGTGACCTCGGTCACGATTCCGGCAGGCGTTACGGAAATTCAGAAATACGCATTCTATAACTGCTCCGGCTTGCGGACCGTGACGATTCCCGATACGGTCAAGGTGATTCGTGAGTACGCATTCTATGAGAACAAGAAGCTGGAGACGGTCAACCTTGAACGGGTGGAAACCATCGGTGCGCATGCGTTTGACGGTTGCGTTAAGCTGAAAAACATTTCCCTTCCGAATGCCATAGCGCTGGGGGTCCGTGCGTTTCGCAATTGTGAGTCGATTGATTCGCTGGACCTTTCCAAGCTACGGAACAGCGGCGCGGAAATCTTTCTCGGATGTCGGGGCCTGACTTCGGTTACGCTGTCCGAGAATACCAAGCTTTCCTACGCGATGTTTGCAAAAACGGGCTTACGGACGGTTGAGTTCTATTCCCGCTCGGAAATCCCGCAGAACTGCTTTGCGCAGTGTGAGAATCTGACGCGGGTGGTGTTCCGCAACGATTTGCTTCGCATTGCGAAGGGAGCGTTCTGTGAGAACCCGAGCCTTTCGGAGGTTGTTTTTGAGGGAGCGGTCGGTGAGCTTGGCGAGCAGGCGTTCTATAATTGCGGGGCACTCCGTAGCTTTTCTCTGCCGAACAGCGCAGTGAAAATCGGAAGCTTCTGCTTCTACAAATGCGATAAGCTCGAGGAGCTGAGCTTCGGCGCGAGCACACGGATTACAGAGCTGAGCGGTGCGATCTTTGAGGGGACTGCGATTAGCCGCTTCACGGTGGCGAACGAAAACGAAGCTTATCGTGTTTCGGCGGACGGACATCTGCTTTTGAACAACGCGGGTGACACCGTGATTCTCGCGGCAACGGCATATCCGTTCGGTGACTACACATTGGATGCCGCTTACCGCAAAATCGGTGACGGTGCATTTGCGGGAACCAAGATTATTTCGCTGACGGTCACAAATCCGAATACCGAGATCGGGAGCTACGCATTTGCAAGATGTACGGCGCTTGAGCAGGTGATTTTGCCCGAAAACGGAAATGTAACCATTGGCGCACAGGCGTTTCGTTATGCCGAAAAACTGACCGGTGTAAGCGGTCTTGCATATGTCGGTCGGATTGGTGACTATGCGTTTGCGAATGCGGGACTGGCAAGTGCAACGATTGCGGCGGGGGCCGACTGCGGCGAGGGTGCATTCTACAGCTCCAAGCTGGAGCAGGTGACGATAGGTGCGGGCGCAAAATTCGGTTTTGGTGCGTTCCAAGCCTGCGCACTGCTGGAGCGTGTCACCATGCCGGAGGCGGGCGGTGTCCGATTCGGTGTCTCCTGCTTCTCAAGAGATAAAAATCTGCGTTGGATTGACCTCTCCAAAACCGACGGTGTGATTGCGGACGAAGCCTTCTATTCCTGCACGGCGCTCACGGTTGCAAACCTGACCAATGTCACGAAAATCGGTAACTTTGCGTTTGCAAACTGTGCATCGCTGTCGACTCTGCGGATGCCGGTTGTTGAGGAGATCGGTCAGGGAGCCTTTGCACGATATAAGGAAGGGACCTATGACGAGCCGATGGCTCCGATCATTGTAGAGCTGGAGCTTCCCGCAACCCTGCGAAAGGTGGGAGAAGGTGCGTTTGTGGGACTGTCCCAATTGAAGCGCGTGGTGCTTCCGGAATCCCTCACCGAATGCGGAGACTATCTCTTTACACAGTGTGTTCTGCTGGAAAGCGTGACCCTGCCTGCGGGAATGACCGAGATTGGCGAAGGGATGTTCATGGGGTGTGTTCTGCTTGAAGACGTGAACCTTGAAAATATCAAAACAATTGGTAAGTATGCTTTCTACGAGTGTGCGTCCCTTACGGGAGCAAGCCTGGCGGCGGTGCAGACGGTTGAAGATTACGCGTTTGCCGCCTCCGCACTGAGCGGAAGATTGAATACGCCGCATCTCGAACAGATTGGTGAAGCAGCGTTTTACGGAACAAGCCTCTATTCAATCGAAGCCCCGTCCCTGACGGTGATCGGAAGAGGCGCATTTGAAGGCAACCGCACATTGCTGACCTTTGCCTTCAGCCCGAAGATTTCCTCCGTTGGGGAAAGAGCATTTTACGGATGCAGCTCGCTGATCGGCTTTACGGTAACAAGTGAGAGTGGCGAAGGATTGTCTACCGCAGAGCTCGGTACCTTTGGCAGATTGCTGGAGGGGGTCCTGTATACATATCTGCCTTCGGGCGGATTGCAATTGGCATCGGTCCCCGCAGGAAAGAATGTCGGGGTGCTGGAGGTCATGGCGGGGACGGTTCGTGTGGATGCCTATGCGGGAAATGCAAACCCGTATATCGAAAAGCTCATTCTGCCCGATACGCTCCGTTTGATCGGCGGCTATGCCTTCTATGGCTATAAGAAGCTGAATACCGTCGAGTTCCGTTCGTTTACTGCACCTGTGTGGGAGAATTCCTACGACAGCAACGCGAAGTTGACCGAGGGTGACCCGGGGTATGATATTCTTCATAATCAGTTCGATCTGTTTGGCTATGAGCTTTGCTATTACAACTTTATTGATTTGCTCGGCAAGACGGCACCGATTCATATGATTCTGCCTGCCAACGAGGACGCGCAGGGCTATGACGGTATTTGCTATCTGGTCACATTCGGTACGGTTGCGGAGGCGGAGCGGAGCGATTATATCGCAATGGACAAAACACTGTCCGATTTCATCGCTTATGCGGAACAGATCAAAAAGCTGGAAACGGTGGCGCTGACGGACGAGACATTGATCAACAACGCTGTTGCGGCACTGAATGCCATGAAGCAAAAGGCGACCGATTTTGGTTATACACAGGCGGAATGGGATGAAATGGTTCGGGTTGTGACCGAGGCAAAGGCTGAATTGGTTAAGCTGAAGCTGGCAAATGCAAGTCAAGCGGCAAAGGACCTGCAAGCAAAGATTGATGCTTTGCCCGATACCTATACACCGCAGACGCGGGCGGCAATGGAAGAAATTTCAAATCTGCTCGGAAAGCTGACCCCCTCGGAACGGACGGTTCTCACCATGACCCGTTATAATAATCTGTATGACGCTTATCTGGCGGATACCGCTGCGAAGCCGAATGATCCGGAGCCGACGGATCCCGAACCGAAGCCGGAGGAGCCGGAGCAGGAAAAGCCGCTTATCGCACTTCCTGCGTGGGCATTGCTGATTTTGTTTGCGGTAGCTTGTGTGGCGGTGGTGCTGATTGTATTTGCTATTGTAAACCGAAAAAAAGGAAAATCCGAGAAAGGCGGTAGAAACGCATGAAAAAAACAGTTGCAGTCATTCTGTTACTTGCAATGCTGCTGGTGTCACTGGCATCCTGCGCAAATGCCGTCAAGGACCCGACGGAAACAGGCGAGCCGAAGTTGGCAAGACCTGAAAATCTGACGGTTTCCGAATCGGGGCTGATTTCATGGACTGCGGTCCCGAATGCAACGGGCTATACGGTCACGGTTGGAACCGTGACCGCGGAGGTCAGCGGAACCTCTTATCAGGCAACCGCAACGGACACGGATTTCAATTTCTCCGTTGTGGCAAAGGCGGCGGGGTATACCGACTCCGATGCCGCAACCGGAACCTATCACACGGCGGTAACGCCCCCCGTTCCCGAAAATCCGATTTCGGTGGCGGTCAAGGGCAAAAGCGAGGTGTACGCGGGTCACACCGTGACGCTGAGCGCGACTGTGAGCGGGACTGAGGATACAGCGGTCGTCTGGAGCATCCTGCGCGGCGGTGAGTTCGCAACAATTGATCCCATCAGTGGAGCGTTGACCGCCAAGTCCGACATCAACGGTGATCAGATCATTGAGGTTGAGGCACGGTGTCTGGCGGATGAAACGGCGTTCGGAACCCGCACCATTACGGTTGTATCCCGCCCGATCCTCACGCAGGAAATGCTGGACCGCCTTGCGGGACAGTCCAAACTGGCGTTTGAGGGGATGCTGGATATCAAGGTTTACAACTTTGGCTTGTACGATACCCTGCTGAAAACCTCGACCGTTCGGGTCGGAACCGCCATGGACGGCACCAATTGGTATGCCTCCTATCAGGATGGCAACACGGGTCTGGATGCCAATCTCTATTATAAACAGCACGATGGGCTTGCCTGCCAAGTCGGAGTCAGTTTCATGAATGACGAGGAATTTTCCCCGATGCTGGACGATGACGGAAACGGTATTTCGTGGAAAAATGCAGGCCTATATAACAACTTTGCAGGCTTGACGGTTGCGGATTTTCGCTTCAATGATGAAACATGGCGATATGAATACGTCGGGTCTGACCGCACGCTGATGCAGAGAATGCTTGCTTCGGCAAATCCCTACGATTTTACGCCGAAAAGTCTTGCGCTAATCCTACATGAGGACCGAATCATGGGAATCTTTTCGGTCAGCGAGGATGACTACACGGTGGCGGCGGGGTACCGATCGGTGCTTGAATTGACGGTGGCAGTCAACTACGGCGATACGGTTGAGGTTCCCACCATCACGAAATTCGTGCATGACCCGATTCACGATGCGCTGAGTGAGGCACTGGAGCGGATGCAAGGTCTGCAAAGCTATACGACCGACCTTCGCCTCATCACGGCAAGCAGTACAGGCTATTCGGCAAGCGGATATACCGAAACGGTTCTGCCCAATATCTGCTACTTCCGTCCTTACAGCATCTCCGATGCGGGAGGGGAGGAGCTTCGCAGCTATACGGGCGATGACTACGGCTTCCTCAAATTTGGGGAAAAGGACTATAATTCGTATCTGAAGACCGATTCGGGATATGTTGCGTCCCGTGCCTTTGAAAAGGATTTCTCTGCCGCCAAGCCGACCTTTGCATTTGCGCCGGAAATCTTTACCTACTACTATGCAAACGAGGAAACAGGGGAGACAACCTATTACGTCAACGATGTGATGTGTCCCGTTGCGAGTACCTTCTACTACGGCATGGGAAATGATATCCAGCTGTACGGTATTTTCGCATCGCGCTATCTGACCGTTGGCTCGGAGGGGTCCTTCACTCCGTATGTGACGGTCAAGGACGGTTACATCACGGAGGCGGGCTTCTACTTCAACCTCGGAATCATGTACGGAATCGCACAATTGACCTATGGCGATTTCAATGAGGCGGCGCTACCCGAGGGGACCAATGTGACCTTTGAGAAGCGGGTGAATCCTTCGGATTGGAGCGACCTGACCGTGATCAGCCGCGGTACGGGTGATACGCTGGAGAACGATGTGGAGGTTAACGCGCTTGACTATTTCACGGAATTCTTCGGAAATGCGGAGATCGCGTCTGAGGTCCCGTTCTTCAATGCGGTTCTCGGCGATACATACGGCTTCGGCTTGTCGACCTTCTATAAGCGAACGGGGAGCGGAAGCACGTCTCCTGCGGTTTGCCTCTACTACGATGTTCCTTTGGATACCGACTACACGCTGACATCCTCGCTGAATGCAATCGATGCGTATCTCCTTGGGCTTGGCTTTGAGAAAAACAAAAACGGCGAGTATACGGATGGAAATATGATCGTCATTCCTACGGATTCGTCGCTTGACCTCGTGGTTTATGTCCTGCGCGGATCCTTCTGATCCAACCAATTTTCAAAACAGAGAGGTAAAATACATGAAGAAAACAGCTTTGACCAAAGCGGTAACATGGGTGCTGGTTGTCGTAATGCTTCTTGCGACATTGGCATCCTGCGCCGCAATCAACACGGGTGACAGCAGTAAGGATACGACGGGTGGAAAGAACGACACAACAACGGAAGCGCCCACAACCGATACGGATGAACCGGATGCGCCCGGGGTTATCACGGTGGTGGTATCCGGAACCAAATCGGAAATCAAGGGAGACGAAACCGTTCAGATGACGGCGGCGGTCTCCAACACCGACAATACGGCGGTTACATGGTCGACCTCCGACCCCTGCCTGAAGGTGACGGAGGATGGTGTTGTTTCCATCGACAAGACCGTTTCGTTCACGGTTGATAAGCTGGTCACGGTCACAGCCACCTCTAAGGCGGACCCGACCAAGAGCGGCAAGAAAACACTGATTGTCCGTGCGGAAACGGTGGAAGGCAGAGTCGGCGACCTGACCTCCGAGATGCTTGAGGCGCTTGGCAATGCAAGCATTACCGTAAAGGGCTATGTGACCGACTACTATAATGATTACAACCAGCCTGCCAATAACAGCGAGCATCACTATGAAACGCTTGTGGAGATGGAGGACGGCAGATGGAAGGGTACATGGTATGCAGAGGGACACGCGGATACCGCAGTTACCACGCTCTACCGCCGCGGAACCACCACGGGACTGAAGGACTACTACGGCAATGTCGGCACTGCAATTGAGGAGATGTACATCGGCAAGAACAATACCGCAGTTGCAAAGCAGGTCAAGGATTATATGAGCATTCCTTCCCTGTGGGAAACCCAGCACCTGTGGAACCATTTTGCAAACCTGAACATCGAAAAGTTCAGCTACGATGTGGAGCATGAGCGCTATGTCTACAATGTCGATCTGGAAAACGAAGAGGATGCTTATCTGATGACCTACTTCGCATTCTGTCTGACTCCGATGCTGGACAGCGGCGATACCATCGCAAACTTCTATTTTGATGTACAGAACGGCAAGATCACCAGAATGGTTGCGGAAACCATCAAGGAGACCGTAACCGACAACGATGGCAATGTCGAGCAGGCTTCCTACACGATGATGACCTTTACCTTCTCGGAAGTCGGCAGCACGACCGTTTCCGATCCCACGCCGTTTGAGGCTCCCGAGCACGCGGACCTTCTCAAGGCTGCCATTGAAAAAATGCAGACGGCACGGAACTATACCTATCGCGTGGTGGATGTAACAACCCGTTCGGTATCCGCAAGTGATGACGACTACACGCTGGAGTCGCTGAATGCAAGAAGCGGAAAGCTGTCGGCGATGGCGACGGGCAAATATAAGAACTATACGTCGACAAGCGGAACGGTCGGAAGCATCGGCTTTGTGACTGCGGATAAAATCGTAATTGCAAATACCATGAAGTATACCTCGTCACTGGACGGCAAGGACTACAATACCACCTATTCGGGCTATAAGGATAACGGAAACGGCACTTACGATATTTTTGCAAGCAATAAGGACGGAAATCTTTACGGTACCAAGGTCGTCAAGGGAAACATCTTTGACAAAATGCCGAAGTTCGACTTCTCCGAGAACATTTTTGAGTTGTCCGATGAGACCACCAAGAACGGTGTAAAGCGTTATACCTTCAAGCTGCGCGAGACTGCCATTACCCGCGATGTGACGCTGGAAATGTCGGCATACAGCTATGCAAGCTCGGCGTATGCCTCCATTGAGCGTGATCTGCGGATCGTGGTGGATGCGGACGGCAACATTGTTTCCACGGTATTCCCGTATAATATCAGCGATAACTATATCGGCTACTGCACGACAACCTATGAAAATTTTGGAACGACCAAGCTGTATGAGGATGCGTTTGAAGGGTATGTCCAAAGAGAGATCAAGAATCTCTGGAATCAGTACGATGTGAAATACTATCACCCGAATCACTCCACGCTGGATGGTGATGTAGCGGCAAAGGCATCGACTGTTTTTGAAGCGATTTACGGTGCGGAGATTGCCGCAACCCTGCCGACCCCCGAGCTGTTGATGGGAATCTTCGGGGATAATCTGAACGGTCCGTTCTTCAACTGGAAGGAAGAGACTGCGGAAAGCGGCGACGTGATCTACAAGGATTACCTGTCAATCACCACAACGAGCGATCAGTATGATGAGAATCGGAAGATTACGAACTACGATGAGATTATCGCACAGCTTACCGAGGCGCTGAAGGCGATCGGCTTCAAGGTCTCTGCGGCGAATACCGATACCACGGGCGGTGAGACCGGAAGATCGAATCGCTATGTGACCTATACCAACGACAGCGGCGTACAGATTGTTGTGGAGAACAATTTCACAAGCTATTTCTGGATTTACTTCTACAAAGTCGGCGATTGGTCGCTGAAGAAGTGATTCCGCATATACGGACATTGCTATGAAGAAATATCTTTATCTGATTGCGCTGACGGCATTGCTTCTGGCGTCAGTCCTTGCGGGGTGTAAAAGCATCCCCGCAGGGAGCGATGATGGAACAGCGACTGTGCGCGATCCGAAAACCGAAACGGCAGGGACGGAAACGGAGACGGATAAACCGTCTCCGGAGCCGAAGCCGACAACCGTTGTCTCCCTCAGCGTGAAGCAATCGGTCTTTTTCCTTAAGGACCGTGAGGTTGCGGACTTTGATTTCGCCTCCTGCTTTACGCTCACCGTAAACGGAGAGGAAGTGCCAATCCGCGAGGAATGGTTGGATCATTCACTGGTCAAAGCCGAGCCGGGGTCCTATGAGGTGATTTGTACCTATCTGACCCATCAGGCGACTGCGAAAATCAGTGTTACCAAGACCAATTATCTTCTGACGCTCCTGCAAAAGGAAATTTCTCTGACCGAGGAAACGGCAAAGACCTATGACTTCAACACGCTGTTTGAAGCCAAGCGCGATGGAGAGATTATCGCAATCACCTCCGACATGGTGCAAACCGATTTTCGCGCGGAGATCGGGGAATATACCTATACGGTAACAAACGGCAATCGTTCCGAAACACTGAAAATCCATGTGGTGGATAATCGGATTGTGGAAATCATCCCCGCCTACCGTAGCTTGTCCCTGACGGCGGAGGAGCTGCGGACGTTAGACCCTACGGGGCTGTTTACGGTATTCATTGACGGTGCACAAATTCCCGTAACCGCCGATATGCTGACGGGTGAGGTTCCGTCTGAGCCGCAGGTCGGTCGGATTTATACGATCGGAATTCGATACAGTACCGAAAAGCAGACCTACACTGCGGAAATTCCGATCACGGTGAGTGCCGCGGATGATATTCTCATTCGTGCAACCGATGTTGAGACCTATCCGAATGCAGAGCCGATTGACCTGACCACGCTCTTTACCATTCAGCGAGACGGACAGAATATTTCTGTCACACAGGACATGATTTCGGGCAGTGTGGACTACACGATGGAGGGGGAGAACATCATCACCCTGACTTATCGTGCGGCGGGTATCGAGAAGACTGCCACGGCAATTGTAACGGTAAAGCGCGGTGTGGTCATCCGCTTTGCAAAAGCCGACACTGTAACGGTGCGGCGTGGTACGAACCCCGACACCTATCAGTTTGCGGACGATTTCATTCTGCTTGTCAACGGAATCCGTTTCCGCGACTTCCCGCATTCTATGCTTGACCTCTCCGAGGTGGATTTTGAAACAGCAGGACTTTATAAGGCGACCCTGACGGTCCGTTACAATGACGGCAAGGTGTCGTTCAGCGGACCGAACTATCAGACCTATACCGCAACGATTTACTACCGTGTCGTGGAGAACACTTATTCGGTAAATGTGAGGGCGGATGTGGTTGTGCTTCCGAAGAGGACTGCCTCCTATGACCCGTTCTCCAATCTGATTGTTCTGATCAACGGTCTGAGACAGACCTTGACCGATGACCCGAGTGTGGAATTGGATGCGATCTCCTGCTATGCAAGGTTGCTTTCGGGGGCGATTGATTTCGCCGGTTCCGCGCAACAGCGCGTGGAAATTGCGGTTTACGTCAACGGACGCGATGCAGAGCCTGTTATTGTTTCCTATCTCCTGCGGGTGGAATCGGATATTACGGTAACGGCGCATGATACAGCCGTGTTTGCGGGCGGCACCCTCAGTCCGAGTACGCTGTTTACGGTAACAGAAGGCGGAAAGAATGTGACGGTAACATATGGGATGCTGTCGGGAACAATTGACCTGAGTACCCCGGGGATTTATCGAATCACCCTGTGCTACCGCGATGTCGAGGCCAGCGCAACGGTCGCGGTTTTGGACCGTTCGATGCTCGGAACCTATCATACGGCGCTCCGCAACATTACCGAGGCGGACGACGAGGATGAGGAGGGCTATGTGATCGCGGGTACACCGTCCAGACAGCTGGATGACCTGATCATCCGCGAGGACGGAACCCTTCGTGTGGATCGGACCGAGGGCGTTATTCTCGGTGGCTTTGGCACCGAACGTATGACAGCAAAGGTCGGTTCACAGCTCTACGACATTTACTTTGCGGACGGCATCGTGATCTTGAACCCCGACAATTCCCTGAAAATGACCTTTACCAATTCCAAGCGTCCGATGGTTTATTTCCATGAGGATCAGTGGGAAATTACGGGAAATCTGACCGTAAACAGTCTGAGCTCACACGTTTTGCAAAACACAAATTCGGGGTATAGCTATGATTTGATCCGAATTCGCTCCAAACAGGATGCAACGCGGGAATTGTGGTATGCACTCTATATCCGTCTGGTGTCCAAGAATTCTGCGGATACGGTGTATGATGTCAGGTGGGGGGAAACCGATCTGGATGCCTCGTTTGTGGCGCAGACGGATGCCGTCGGTGTATTCCGAATGGACGGCGAGACCGTCGGATTCCGTATGACAAACAAAACGATTGCCCGTCCCTATGATGCAGATGAAACTCCGCTGTGGGCAAATTGCAGCTTTACGGGCACGGTGGACGGAAAATCGGCAACGCTCCGTGCAGGCTCTGAGGAACAGTTTACACTCTATATTGACGGCGTTCGGATTTTCTCGGGACTTCGTGCAAAGGGGCTGACCAACGGTGTTGCGGATTATGCGACGGGAACACTGTTCCTGTACAATATGACCGAAACCGCAGAAATGCCCATGTTTTCCTACCTGTTTCGTCTGAACACCGAGGCGAATACGTTCGAGGTTGTTGAGCGGGATCTGTATTACGGATTGTATGTCTGCGGGGATATGACGCTGTTCCTTGATGGCTACGGAACGGGGCTGATGGCTTTTTCCGCTAAGGATTACAAGCCGACCTCGTTTGCGTATACGGTGCGGAACAGCGAATTGAAGCTGACCTATCGCAAAACCGACAGTAGCTTTGCCTACGGAACCGAAGCAACCTTTACGGTTGCGCCATTCCTGAATCTGCTGACGGTCCGACGCTTTACAGGGATGGACCTTGACGGAAAAGCCTTTGTCAATACCGTGATTACGGATGGCGCGCTGGTGGAGATTCCCACCTATACGATATGTGATTCCTCCCAGATGAGCGGACAGGCACAGCTTTATGAGCTTGTGCGCATTGTGACGCGGGATGGAGAGCTGTCTGTTGAGGCGAAAAAGGCATGCATGAATGTGACCTCTTTGTATTTCGGTTCGCGTAATGCGGCATTCTGTCAGTTCACGGTGACCGTGAAGGTGGGCGGGGAGAATGTAACAGCGTACTATGCGGTGCTGATTCCCTGCAAGCTGACGGGGGAGGCTACCGCATTGGTCCGCAACTATGGTGCGGGGCTGGTTGACCCGAAAAACACCTTGAAGCTGGATGAATTCGGCAGAGTGACCTATACCGTAAACGGTGTAGTGTACACGGGATTCGCCGAATTTCGGGAAGGCGGCTTCTATGTCCGTCTGCTCAGCAATGAGGGTGGAGTTGTTACCATGTCGGCAAAGCTGCTCGCAAGCGGAACGGTTGCGGTGCAAACCTCCGGTGCGGTAAGCGGCAGTGAGGTGTTTACTGCATCGCTGAGCAATGCTGCGGCAAGCAGTGACGGGTATTTGCGTTACGTCAGACCGGATGACGAAACTCTGCTGTTCTTCTTCTCGGAGTCGGCGGGCGGCATCGGTCGACTGGTGACGGCGGAATTGCTTGACGGAACCGATATGTTGGCGAACGGCGTAACGCTACTGCTGAAAAGCGGTGAGGAAGAGGTTGCTTGTCTGCGCGTGGTGGAATGGGGCAAAACCAACGGCGGCATTGTGCTGTCGGATGCCTGCCGCGGCACCTTTGCGGTTGAAGCTCTGAATGCCAAACTGATTTTGGATGGTTTCGGTGTCGGCTCGCTGACGCGCAACACGGACGGAACGGTTTTACCGCTCACCTATCGTGTCAACAGCGACGGAAGCGTTACATTACTGCCGAACGGCAAGGAGACGTTGTTTGTCTGCAAAACCGACCGCGCAAGCGGAACGGCAACGGTGCTGTGGCGTGGAGACAATCAATCGCTGATATCCGGTAAGACCTACGCGGGAACCTACTCGTTTATTTGCGGAGATGCAATGTACGAGGCGACCACAACCCTGTATTTTGATGCGGGACAGGTTAAAATTTTATCCTCCTCCGAGTCGCATGACAGCGGAGATGAGCGGTGCTTGGACGATACCTATACACCCGATGCGTTCTGCGGGATCGGTACCTACACCGTTCGGGGAGATGAGATCACGATTGTGATCAATGGTGTGACATTCGAATTCCGTATTCGGGATGTCCGCTATGCGACCCAACTTGTTTGTACATCCACAACGTTGCCAACAGATACACACGGATATTTCGGCACCGGTGTTCTGTTTGCTGCATGACGGATTGCAATAAAATCAAAAAAGATAAGGAGAGACAGCCATGAAAAAAGCAAGAATATGGCTTGCGTTTGCGCTCTGTTTGGTTCTGTGCCTGTTTGCCGTTTCATGTAAAGAAATCGGCGACAACGGTACAACGTCAACGGATGTTCCGACATCATCCGATATTCCAACGTCAACGGACACGACTCCAACGCATACGCACAGCTACACATGGACGCTGACGACCAAGCCGACCGAAACCGAAGCGGGCACGGCAAAGGGCGTTTGCGCCTGCGGTGACGTAAAGACCGAGACTGTAGCGAAGCTGACCGATACCACGGTCTGGAGCGTGAAGGAAACGGTTGACCCGACGCACACAGCGGACGGGAAGAAGATTTACAAGTCTGAGAAGTACGGGGATGTAGAGGTTGTTCTGCCGAAGACAACGGAGCATACCTATACATGGACGCTGACGACCAAGCCGACCGAAACCGAAGCGGGCACGGCAAAGGGCGTTTGCGCTTGCGGTGACGAAAAGACCGAGGCCGTAGCGAAGCTGACCGATACCACGGTCTGGAGCGTGAAGGAAACGGTTGACCCGACGCACACGGCGGACGGGAAGAAGATTTACAAGTCCGAGAAGTACGGGGATGTAGAGGTTGTTCTGCCGAAGACAACGGAGCATACCTATACATGGACGCTGATGACTAAGCCGACCGAAACCGAAGCG
>DJSQ01000122.1:5056-30088 GCA_002438075.1 Clostridiales bacterium UBA6330 | reverse complement strand
GATACCACGGTCTGGAGCGTGGAGACTGTTGAAGCAACCCACGCGGCGGACGGTAAAAAGGTTTACACCTCGATTTACGGAAAGGTAGAGATTACGATCCCGAAGATCGCACATACCTTTGTAAACTGGAAGATTGTTGACGGAAAGACCCCGACCGAAACCGAGACGGGTCTTGCAAAGGCAAAGTGTGCGGGGTGTGACGAGGAGGATACCAAGGTGCTTCCCGTCCTGACCGATACGAGCTTCTGGACCAAGACGGTTGTGAAGGAGGCGGCGCACGGAGTGGCGGGCACGATTCGCTATAGCTCCGCGTTCCTGTCCTTTGAGGTTCCTGTTCCCGCATTGGAGCATACATGGTCGGATTGGACCATTCAGGACCCTAAGCCGACCGCAACGAACGGCGGAACGGCAAAGCGCACCTGTGAATGCGGCGCCGAGGATACGGTAACCCTTCCCGCACTGACCGACACGACTGTGTGGACTGTCGGAGCAACGGAGCCTGCGGATTACAACCACGGTACACGCACGATTTACTCGAGCGAGTACGGTACTGTGACGGTTGAGGCAGATGACAGACTTGTTCCGCCCTATGCGGAGAAAACCTATGTCGGAATTGTTCTGAACCGTGACGAAGATACGGAAGGTCTGCTTGGAAATCCGGACAGGCGGGAGAATGTCCTGCTTGCAATCGGAGCCAACGGTTGCGGAAAAGGAACCGGATATCCTTTCTTCGGTGATGTCACCATCACGGTGGAGGATGCGGCAACCGGACGGGTCACAATCCGAATCGTTAGAAACGATGAGGATGGTAACTGTATTGCGGATGACACCTATGCGGGATATGTTGATTTTGTAACGGGAATCATCATCCGTGCAAAGCTGGTTTCCAAGCCCGATGCGGACCCGTTTGAGAACATTGTCCTCATGACCCCGTTTGAAGCGGACGGCACGGCGGGAACCGTTGCGGCATCCGCATGGACCTACAACGATGGGCTCAATGCAATGGCAATCCAATATACCTTTGGCGAAACCGTCTACAGCGCATTCATTGCAGACGGCAAGGTGACATTTGGCGTAACCTTTACCGATCTTGCGGGCAATGCGATTTCTGCGGCGGAGTGCTATCACAGCACATCGCTGATTGTGAAGAATGCGGACGGCGAACAGCTTGCCGCGTTTGGATATGACGGGACCCGTATGCGGGTACTTGACGGCACGCAGGGAACCTATATTGCGGACGGTAAAACCTTTATCCTTTCGGGCTTCGGAACCCTGACCTACAATGACGGTACCAAGACGCTGAACGGTACCTACACAAAGGCGGCAGAGGGTGCAGCCTATGGCTTTGATGTGACCCTGACGGATGAAAACGGCGTGAAGGTGGCTTATGGTCATCTGACGCTTTCGGGGGACAGCTTCAACTTTACAAAGCCAAGCGTTCGCATCACGTTTGAAGGTGACGATGTCAGCTTTGAGCCGATTGACGCAAATGTTTCGGTTCCGGTCAAGCTGCCGAAACCCGCAACCGCGCCTCTTGGCATGAAGTTTGTCGGCTGGGCAGATGCAGATGGCAAGCTTGTTGCGGATCCGTATATTCCGAGTGAGAACGTGACGTTGACGGCAGTCTGGAAGCAGACCCTGAAGGTGGTAATTTCCGGATTGTTGGAGAGCGATGAGGCGCAATACGGCACAATCTACCCTGCGGCGGGCAGTCAGCTCGGTGAGATTCTCCCGAATTACACGAAGGATACGATTGACTGGGCAAACTTCCTTAAATTCGTTGACTGGTACTATGATGCAAACGGCAACGGAATGTATGACGAAGGGGAAGATGTGCTGTTGGATTTGACTATGGAGCTTGAAGAGGATATGGCGGAGAATACAATCCGTATTCTTGCGGTTTGGAAAGAAATTCCTCCATATTACGGGACTTTCTATGGCACTGAAATCTGGAGTGCAACCAGTGGAAACTCTTCCAAATTTTATATCACGATTGATTTGGACGGAGCTATCAGTGGCTCGCTGACCGGAACCGTTGTTTCCTATGATGCTGCAACACAGCTTTTGACAGTAAAAATCGGCGATAAGAATCAGAAATTCTACTTCAATGCTGAAGCCGGAATCTTGGCACGGCATTACAGCGGGAATGACGATCTCGGAACTGACATCCATATTATGTCGCGCGTGCTGAATAATACTGATTATATAATGACAGCACATTATGGTGTAAAATGTGTTAACCCTGTCACGGGAACCGGAAAGCAGGACTGTTACGCACGTGTTGTTGTGATGAAAACAATGCTTGGTGACAGTACGATTGTGTTTGTTTACAACAATCGCATTTATCACAATGTCACGGTTACAAACGGCTACGGTGAGGCGGTTGCAGTTACGGACATCAAGAATCAGAACACATTGGTTGTTAAGGATGCAGAGGGAAATGTGCTCTTTGCGGTAAAATCCGTCAATGCGAATTTTGCTTCCAGTGACACCTCGGCGCTTGATGAGTATTATGGTGCTTATACGAACGGCGCGGATACCATTTACTTTGACGGTACAGGAAAAGTGAAATGGACGGATGGCACGATTGGAACCTATGAGTGGGTTTCGGAGCTTCAGTTCAACGTCTTTGTTAAGGTGGACGATGTACTGACCTGCTATCTGGTTACGGCAACGGCGGAAAAGACCTACACGGCAACCAAACCGATGACTGAAATCTCCTTTGTGGTTCCCGCAGGTCTGCCCGAGATTGCGCCGAAGAATTACAACAGCAATGTAACGGCTACCCTGCCTGACGGAAAGGCGGAAGGATATGTCTTTAACGGCTACTATTTCGATGCAGCTTTCACGCAGAAGGTTCCCGAGGATTACAAGCCGACGGGGGACCGTGAGACGCTTTACGCGAAGTATTCTCAGCCGGCAATCCTGAAGATCAATCGAAACAATGGATGCGAGCAGGAAGAAATCACATATTCTGTCGGAGACATTGTAACGATTGAAAACCCGAAGTATGCAGGACACCGCTTCCTCGGCTGGTACACCACCGCAACCCTTGCTGAAGGTACCGAGTGGACCGGAAATGGCAAGGCGATTGCCGCTGACACGGTAATTTACGCAAAGTGGGGTGATCCTGTTAACGCTTGGGGAAGCTACAATACTTCTAAGGAAGCCTATAGAGAGACAGATTGCTATTCAAAGACGGGGACTGTAACGGTCGATGAGGACGGAAATATCACAACATCCGATGGATATACGGGCGTTATTGGAGATGTGGTTTGCGGAACGATAACGCTGACCAAGGGAACCTCCTCCAGAGTTTACTATTATGTGGAAAGTCTCGGCTTGTTTGTCAGAGCTGACAATGACTACCGTCCCAATATGGGTAACGACGGATGGTTCTATTTTGAGGGAACTGTTTCCGATATCACTGCATACGGCGTCAAGCTTGTTGGAACGAGCACCTATGCCAGACTGCTCAGCTTCAAGCGTGACGAGGTAACATATTTCATCTTTGTGCAAGGAAACATTGTTTATCCGAATGTTACGATTACGGATGCGTTTGGAGCGACTTTGGCAGTTGCGGGCATCAAGGAATCCAAAACGCTGACGGTAAAAGACAGCGACGGTACGGTTATCTTCTCGGTTGCTGCAACGGGTACCAAGTTCAGTGGCGGCTCTTCGACGGTTGCACTTGACGGCTTGCAGGGAACCTACAACACGGCAGATGCTAAGACTGTGGAGCTTGACGGTGCCGGCAATATCAAGTATGACGGCAAGAGCGGAACCTACACGGAGATAAAGGGCAGCGAAGACTATGCGGTCTATCTCAACGGTGGCAAGGAATATTGGGTCCTGACGTTTACCGATGGTGAAACCAAGACAGCAACCATGACCAAGCCGATGACAAGCATCTCGTTTGATACCGATGGTGGAAACACAATCGACACGGTTAGCACAAATACCAATATCGCGTATACGTTGCCTACTCCGAGTAAGGCAGGCTACAAGTTCCGCGGTTGGTATATCGCAGGCGATGAGGGTACGCTTTACAACGGAACCTATAAGCCGGAAACCACCGATGCGGTTACGTTGATTGCAAAGTGGGATGTTGAGTATACACTCAAGGTCATTTACGGCAACGGCATGGAGGATAGGACCCTGACCTACGGTGATGGCGACATCACGGCTCCCGTTGAACCGACCCTGACGAATGGAAAAGTATTTGACCATTGGGAATTGACTGACGGTACGCTCTACACGCCGGGTGAGATTCATGAGAACACCGAGATCAAGTGCATCTGGAAGGATGCGCACCCGATGACGGGAAGCTATAACGGAGCCGAGGTTTGGGGGACCGGAAACTCGACAATCAGCAGTAGTTCCGGAAAGGCTTTCACCATTGATGCAAACGGTAAGATGATCGGAACTAAGAGCGCTGTCGAGGTGGAATATGACTCAACCACGGGCTTCTTCAAGGCATGGTCCGATACAGCCAAAACCAAATACTACTATGGGTATTATGATGCCGAAAACGGTTTGATGGTGGTGAGTTACAGCTCAATTGATGCGAATGCCACGCCGACCCTTAGTGCGGATTTCTATGTGCTTATGAAGGATGGAAGCAACATTAAGGCTACCGGTTCCAACATCGACAGCGGAAAAACCAAAGTACTCGAACTGACCGGAACGGTTAATGGCGAAAGCATTACAACCAATGTGCTCGTAATGAACAATAAGGTTTGGTATAATGTTACGTTCACAACGGCTGACGGAACAGCTGTAGCGGCAAAGTCGATCTATTCCAACGATACGTTGAAGATCACCGCCGCTGACGAAACCGTTGTCGCGCAGCTTGCTAAAATCAACGGAGCGTTTGTCCCGCTTGACGGAACGCAGGGAACGCGGAGTGGTATTTTGGGCAATCTCGTATCGAATGGTGCGGGAACGGTTACCGTTGGTGAAGATGCGGCGGAATGCGCGTATGTCCTGAACGCGAACGGGACGATTTCGTTCAATTATGGAAATCGCCACTATTGCGCACAGCTGACCGAGAACGGCTACACGCTGGTTCAGGATGGCTATGCGGGCGATTACACACTGCCGGATGACACAACGGTTTACACGCTTGACGGTCTCGGTAATGTGAAGCAGGATGGCAACGTGATTGGAACTTATGCCATTGACGGCTCGACCCTGACGGTTCATCTGACAGAAGGTGGAGATACGGCTTACGGCATTGACAAGGTCGAGAAAAAACTGCTTGGCAAGAGCAAGTTTGCCGGGTATACGTTCAGCGGTTCGTTTATAGACAAACTTTGGGGAGATTCCACAGGACTCAGAATGGAGTTTGAAGATTCTCCGGAAATTAAAGGAACGATTTATTCGGGCTATGGTACGACGAATTACTTTAAGTTTGAGCTTGTCAGCTTTGAGGACAACGTGTTGGTCGTGAAGATCACAAATGCGATTGATAGCGCTGCGGTTGGCAAAACAGTGACGTTGACCCTCTCCGGCAAAACATTGACCGTAACGGCAACAACAATCACAAATCAGGTTTACTCGTTTGATAATAACGGTTCCATGACCTGCGAAAGCTTCCCCGGTTGATCATTCTTGACCTACTCCATACCGTGTCTTTTTGGCACGGTATGGGAAAGTAACCAAAAACGCCCCGAATTCCGTGCGCTTTGCGGCGGAGTTCGGGTCGCTTTTGCACAAAGGGGGCGGAAAATGTGACAAAAACCACCAAAAGAAGCCCGAGAAGTCGGCGGAAAGCTGAATACTTCGTGAAATTTTTGGAAAAACGGGAAAAAGTGCTTGACTTTGCCGAATTTCTGTGCTATAATAGGTCGAACAAAAGCGAATATTTAGCAAAACCGTCGTGAGGCGGCGACGCAAAGCCTTGGGACTTTTCCGAATGGGAAAGTCAGCCCGGTTGCAATTCTGATGAAGGATACAGCTGTATCCTTCTCGGTTGCAATCGGGCTTTGTTTGTTTTTAACAAGATTCAAATGCGGTAAAGGAGGATTCGGAATGGCAAACAATCATCAAAACAACAGGGTCGGCTCATTTGCCGCGATCAACGGAGGCGTGATCGAGGGCTGTTCGGCAAATGTGAAGCTGAGCGGATGCCCGAACGGTGCGGGCTTCGTCTTCGGAAACAGCGGTGTGGTGAAAAATTCCGTTGCAATGCGTGCGGGGCGCGGAAAGGGTGTCACGGGCTTTTACAAGCGGAACACGGGCACCGTGAATTCCTGCGGCTACCTCGCAGACCCCAAAATGCGGCGGATTGACCGCAGCGGCAACGTGACGGTTACAACGGGAAACCCCGAGTGCTTTCTGCCGAAGGGAACGCCGTCGGATCAGATTTATCACAAGCTCGGGCTTCAAAATCTTTGGAAGAACGAGCGGACCAAGCGCGGCTTTGTGCTTGAGCCCGACCGCTTCCGCAACCGCGCGGTGCTGTTCGGCGCGCGGGACCATGTGATTCCGATCAGGACGGCGGCGGACCTTACGCGAATCATTACCGCCATCAACTCGGGTGACCGTTCTGCGGCTTCGGCGAACTATATGCTGGAGGCGAGCCTCAATATGCGCGGCGCAAAGCTTGAGCCGATCGGACTTTCCGAGGCGCTCCCGTTCAGCGGTTGCTTTGACGGAAACGGCAAGACGATTTACAATTTCAAGGTTGACTGCACGGGAATGGAGTACGGCGGCTTCTTCGGCTACACCAAGAACGCCAAGATTGCGAACCTGACGCTGGACTATGTATTGAAGGGCAAGCGCGGAATCGTGACGGGCGGAATGGTCGGCAACGCGGTTGGCGGCGGGTTTGCAAACTGCCATGTCCGCGTGGGCATGACCGTTGGAAGCTGTGCGGGCGGCTTTGTGGGGAAGAACACGGGCTATATTCAGAACTGCTATGTCTGCGGCAGTGTGTCGGGACCTGTTCCCGTTCTGCCGATTGTGACCTCGGTTGCGGCGGTCCTGCTGGCGGCAACCGTTACGACCTCGGTGATTGTGGTCAAAAAGCTGACCTCGGACACGGTGTTCAACCCCGAGGTGATTGACCCGAACCAGAAGCCCGCGCCGCCCGAAAAGGACCAGCCCGACCCGCTGCCCACGGGGACCAGCCGCCTGAGTCTGCGGCTGAATCAGGACGTGGATGTCAGCTACGCAACGGGCGTTGGCGCAATCAACTATATCAACCCGACCTCCAGTACACACGACATGGTGATTCGGCTCTGCATCTCCGACACGGAGCTGAAAAAGGCAGGTATTGATCTGATCGCGGCGGGAGTCCGCAAGCAGTCGGAGATGGACGCCGAGGGCTACGACCCCGACAAGGCATTGACGACCTTTTATCAGTCGGGCAGAGTCCAGATTGGCTATCAGTTGGAGAACTGCAAGATCACCGCGCTTCCGAACGGCGACAAATTGCCCGTTGGAGAATACAAAGCCGTGATGGTGATTGAGCCGTATGACCCGAAAACCAACGAAAAATCCATTGTAAACGCACAGGCAGAGATCACCCTTCGCATCCTCAATCGGTAATCCCTGCGCGGACGAAAATTGAGAGGAGGTGGGGAGAATGAAAACGAGATTCGGAAAACCGCTTGCGGGCGCAGTTGCGTTCTGCATGGTGCTGGTAACCGTGCTGGCAATTCCGTTCGGCTTCATTTTTTCCACCTTCGCCGCGGACGCGGACTATATTACCTTTTCCTCGGGTGCGGTGCTGATTACTCCCGAGCATAACGGAAAGAACATCCTGATTCAGAACGGTGTTTTCTCGGTTACGGTCAGCGGGGCAACGGGTGTGACGCTTCTGTTTGACGGTGTGACGATGGACCGCAGGTATTCGCAGGATACGGAAGGCGGAAATCAGATTGATGGACTTTGGGACGTTTCCTCGGCTCTCGGATGGGGCACGAAGGCGCAGGTCTGCCCGCTTCTGATTACCAATGCTTCGGAAGTCAAGGTGGCATTCCGCGGAACCAATTATTTTTACGCGGGTGTCAACGGCTGTACCGTCACTTCAGGCGACGTCTATACAAAGTCGCAAAGCGGCGGCGGATTTGCGGGAATTCAGGTTGACAGCGGCTCGACCTTGACGATTGAACAGAGCAACGGGTCTGTGTTCGCCTATGGCGGTCACTATGTGGCGGCAAATAACTCATCCAACAATCCGAGCGACTCTACCCATTTCCCGCAAGGCGGTGAAGACAGAGGCTATGGGTCTCCTGCGGGGACCACAAACAATAAGCTTGCGGGTGGTGCGGGAATCGGCGGCGGTGTATCCGGTACTACCACAACCAGCGATGGTCGTGGGTATGTACAAGGCACCCCCGGAACCATCATCATCAACGGAGGCGAAATCCATGCTTATGGAGGACATGAAGCGGCGGGAATCGGTGGCGGCGTAAACGGCGCGGCAACCTCAACCTCCATCACCGTTAACGGCGGAACAATTGAAGCCTATGGCGGACGTTGGGCGGCCGGAATAGGTGACGGGGATTCGCTTCCCGATAATCCATCCAATCAGTTCTCAACATCCTATTCCGTCAATATCACGGGCGGAAAAGTAACCACCGTCGGCGGGGTTGGCTGTGCGGGCATTGGGTGTACCGATAACGAGGATAATTCGGGTATGACCATCAATCTGACCGGCGGTAGCATCACGGCGCATTCGGGTTATCCTGACGGCTTCAATCCGAGCGACGGCACTTACAGAAGCGGACAATCGCTGACGGAAAGCGATCCGACTCCGGCGGGCATCGGAGCAGGAAACAAATCCAAAATGGCTGCTCAATCCATTATCATTAAAGAGGGAACAGAGATTATTGCCGCCTCGTTCGGTCACTATTCCATTACGGAAAACGGACTGAATCAGAATCAAGTCCCAAACATTTCTCTTGCGCAGTGCAGAATGTATAACGGGCGTTTTCCGAATCTGGTGTCCACCGATGAGCGCACCTTCCGTTTGCTGGAAGCACAGCGCGAGGAAATTGACGTGGACGGTGTGGTAGGCGAATATATCAAGTTTATCACACAGCCCGAGGGCGGCACAGGGGGCACGGTTTATTATTACGATTCCGACCGTCTGGTCCTTCTGAATGCGGACAAAACACTTCATCCGTTATCGGATGATATTTCCGAACGGCGGGCAGAATTGCTTGCGCTGTTTGAGGAAAACAATATGACGCTTTATGCAGATGACACCTCCATTGAGATATCCACGGTGATTGCGCGAAAACATTTCAAGTCGATTGCCATTACATTGCCGGACCCGCTTGAGCATGGCGGCGTTTACGCATTGGAAATCCCGACATCCCAGATTCTCAATCCGCCCGAGGGGGTTACGCTTCCTAACGAAATTTACATTACCATTACCGCATTGACAATGGGAAACATTTGGGGCGAGATTGACTATCCCTTCCATTACAACATGAAGCTGGATGCGGTCTCCGCCTCGTTTGAAAAGCTGGATGTTTACCCAAATGCAGACAGCGCGGGCGGGAATGGACTGATTGGAGCCAAATATTCCGAAAGTCTGTTTGCCTACACTGTTTACATCGAGCACGATGCAACGGAAGCCTATCTGTATGCGGCGTTTCTGATAGAGAAGGGCGAGAAATATACAATCAAGCTCGGCAATGTTGAGCAGGAGGTGCTGACCACAACCGCGACCGTGGAAGGCGAAACGGTCACGCTTGGGTATGTACTGATCAATATCTCCATGGTGAACACGACGCAAAAGGTTCTGGAATTGGAAAAGCAGGATTCCTCCGATACGGTCACCGCGCACTCCATCATTTACAAGATTACCATCAACCGCAAGGCGACCTACAGCCTTAGCCTCAAGGACCTCAGCAAAACCTACGACGGCAACTCGGTGGTTCCCTCGGTGGAGGCGGTGCTGAACGGGAGCGAACAGGTCACGGTTCCTGCGGAGGACCTGAAAAGTGCGACCTTTACCTACGGAAAGGGTACGACCTCGGGTCTGACCGAAGCGCCGAAGGATGCGGGTAGCTACACGGTAACCGCTACAATCAACACGGAAACATACACGGCAACGGGAACGGCAAGCTTCACCATTTTCAAGAAACAGCTGACGGTCTCGCGGATTGAAAAGTACCTGCTGTATGTCAAATCGAGCGAATATGAGAAATGGAAGGGGCAAGGCACTTACAAAATCTCCGACCCGGGCGCAATCTTCCTTTCGGGGCTTGTGAAGAACGAGAGCGTGACGCTGACGCACGGCGATGTGTATTATAACAACCTTTCCATCGGCTACAGCGCAACGAAGATTACGCTTGACGATGTGCAGATTTCGGGCGATGCCGCAAAGAACTACACCATCGAGCCAACGCAAACCGTGTTCGGGCAGATTAACTATTCGCTGGTTGGCACAATCTTCCGCTCGGAGGACGGCGAGAAATGGGACAAGTTCTATCCGATTGACAGCCCCGAGCCTGTTGGGAGCGCGAGCGCGGATTACCATTCGCCCACAGATGAGAACGGGAAATACACCTTGCACGCAGAGTACGTCTGGGCGAGAACGCAGGGCGGCGGCGAGGCGCAGGCGGTCTATGCGATGGAGATTGAGTTCGGTGCCATGTATTTCAACTATACCAAAGAGGTCTGGAACACCGACTCCATGAAATATGAGAAGGCGGAGAACAATCAATCCTACTGGGTTGGCTTTAACGGCATAAACAACTGCGTGACGGTTGTCAACCGTTCCAATGCGGATATTGTCTGTAACGTCAAGCCCGAGATTTCCTTCATCTACGCCTCGCATGACGGCGGGGAGAGCGGCATTGTGGCAAAGGTTTACACCAAGAACGAGGCGAGCGCGGATAGTCTTGTGGAGGAATCAACCGAGATAACCGTTTCCAAAGCGACCCCGCCCGAAACAGTGATGGGAAAAGGGGAAGCCACGCGGCAATCCTTCTACCTGTTCCTCTCGGGGAACCCGCAGTCCGGCAATACGGAAAACTATATTGCCGTTGGTGACATGATTGTCACCGTTAAGAAGAAATCTACCGACTGAAGGTCGGTCGATCAATAAAATTTTTTGCTTTTGAAAGGAGCAGAACCATGAAAAAATTTCTTTCTCTTATGCTCGCGGGCGTGATGTCCGCATCTCTGTTCGCCGTTGGCGCGGCGGCGGAAACCGTTGTCGGTGCGGGCGATGGTGTTGAATCATTTGATGACACCTCGAATGGAAGCGACATCAATGTCAAGGTGAATGATGTGACGCACAAGTATGCAGTTGACCTTACGTTTGATTTTAAAGACTTGACGCTTGGCAATATCACTTGGAATGTTAATGATATGAGATATGATGTTGAGACCGAATTAAAAGATTCAACACAAAGCATTCAGGTTTCCAATCGTTCCGACCAGTCTGTTTATGCATATGTAACCATTGTAGATGGAGACAGTGCAGACGGAGTAATTGTTGGCATGGCTGAAAATGCGGACGGTCGAAATTCCAAAAACAGACTTGAAATTGGTAAAGCAAATGCGGGAACAACAGGCTCAACCGGCGATGTCGGAAAGGGAACAGCAACTTCCGAAACGTTGGACATCAATTTGAGCAGCACGGATTGGAATGCAGTTGCTGTTTACTATGCACAGAAACGTGAAGCTACTCCCGAGAAGGATTCTTATAAGCTGGCAACTGTTACTGTTACAATCAGCGCAAACGCAACGGAACAATAAAAGCGAACCTTCAAACGATTACTCCGCCACCCTCGGGTGACGTTGTAATAAAGTCCGACAAAATATTGAAGAAAGGAGGAAAAAGAGAATGAAAAAGATTCTTATTTGTGTGATGATTCTCGCGCTTTGCCTTTGCGCAACGATTTCTTCGTTCGCGGAGAACGAAACAGGGCTGAAACCTGACGGAAGCGGTTCGGAAGATGTAAACATTACGATTGATGGTGGAACCATTAATGTGTACTCTGTAGATGTTACCTTCAACAATACGGTATTTGTCTATTCTGTGGGTATGAAATGGAATCCCGATACCTATGTTTACGAGCCGAGTAGCGAACATTCATGGGAAGGTGAAGGAACCGTTACCATTACCAACCACTCCGACCTACCTGTTAACTACACAGTAGGGTCCGAGGATGTTGTGGATACCTACGGAGATTTGTCGATTGTCTTTGTTGAGAATGCTACTCAAGTAGCATCGGTTAAAGGCACGATTGAGAAGTGCAACGTCGGCGATACTAAGGGTATGCACAACGCAACCGCAACCTACACGGTTGCCGGAACCCCCACAGCTACGGAAATCACCACGCAAAGGCTCGGTTCGATTGTCGTCACCATCTCGAAGTCGAACTAAGAATCCCATTTGGCGGAGCGGTTGCTCTTGCCAAACAGGATTCGCAAGGAAAGGAGGAGCAGGGCTGTGAAGCTGAGAAGAATTTTGGTACAATTGTTCATAGTCGTTGCGGTTCTGCTTCTTCCGGTCCTTGTCCTTGCGGAGCCGAGCCAATCGGTTGGCGGGGGAGCGGATGTTGTGATTTCCGTCATCGACAACCGAAAGCGTATGCGCTATGAGGCGGATGTGATTTTCCGCAACACCACCTATTCTTACAACCTTGTCAGCGTCGCCGAAAACGTGGAAACGGGCGAGCGCTACATCAACAGCGGCTTTTGGCGGGAGGCAAGCGGCGTGGAGGCGGATTCCTTTACCGTCTCGGTTCAAAACCGCGCCAACCATGCCCTGACCGTTGAAACCGAGCCGAATACCGCCGATTTTGACAACTGCGGCGCAGGGGTGACCCTGTACGGAGACGGGGAAGCTACCATTCCCGAGGTCGAAAAGGCGGACGGCAAAACCATTGCTTACGAAAGTGTGACCGAAGCCGTGTTTGGTCGGTTTCCGCGTCTGGATTCCTACAAGGGGGTCAAGCGGATTACCGCAACCGTGCGGCTGAAGCACCCGTGAAGCCGATAAAATCGCGCCGAAAAGGAGGAGCCACAGAAGCATGAAGAACAGAATTTTCAAATCCATAAGGGCTCTTTTCGCCGCCGTTTTGTCGGTTTCGCTCAGCGTTTCGGTCCTTTCCGCCTTTCCCGCCGCTCGCGCGGAGGAAACGGGAAGCACTGCCGAAACAAAGTCCTATCAATATTCCGTTGAAATCGAATTCGGTGCCATGACCTTCTGCTATGACTACGGGACATGGAACCCCTCGAATCTGCGCTACGAAGCCGAGGAGACCGAAGCGCCCGCCGCAGGAACCGTTGCGGGATTCCCCGGGTGGTACGGCTTTGACGGGACCGCAAATAAAATCAGTGTGAGATACAATGCAACCGAAGCCACCGAGGGAACAAACGAGTTGTTGCAGGTCGTGCTGTCTTACCGTGCGCTGACTGCGAATGACGGCGGCACCTCCGTTATGGCAGGCATTGTGGGCGTTACCCCCGAATTTTACGGGGATACGGAGCTGACGAAGTATCTCGGCGGAAGCGGCACTTCGTTGTCGGTTGCAAAGAACGACTCGACATCGGTCTGGCTGTCTCTGACAGGCGCGCCGATGAATTCTGTTGGGAGCCCGTTTCGCTCCCAAACATTGATTCCCATCGGAATGCTGACCATTGCGCTTGGGAGCTTCAGCGCAACAGAAGGAGGAAACTGAAATGCACAGATACAGTATGACCCAAATGAAAAAGCTCGTCCTCATCGGCGCCGCCTGTCTGCTTTTGGTTGCCGCCGTGGTTGCGGGGCTGGTGTTTGCCGCCCTGTTCAAGCCCGAAATTTACGAAAAGCAAGCCGTGGACGGTGCGCCGCAGGGTCTGCCCGAAAGCTACGGCTATGTTGCCTACGAGACCGACGGCGTTTGCAAGGTCCTGCTTGCCTGCACCCCCGCGTTTGACGGGAAATACGCAAGCATCAATCTGACCAACCCCGAGGAAAACGGCGTTTTGCTCAAAGCCGAGCTGTATTCGGTCAAGGTTGTCCAAACGAGCGACGGAAAAGCCGATTTCGCCCCCGATAAAAAGCTGGGGGAGACGGGCTTCCTCCGCCCGGGGACCTATGTGGAGACTGTCAAGTTGAGCGGTCTGACTGCGGGCGAGGAAAACCGCGTGCTGGTCAAAATCGCCACCATGAATGAGGAGAACCGCACAAGCAACGGCTTCTTCTACATCCGAACCACCATATCCTGATTACGCCTGCCGACACACAACTTCTCCGTGTGTCGGCGTTTTTTTGCCTTTTTTCGGAAAAACGGTTGAAGTGCGGCGCATTTCATGGTATAATAATACCGTATACAAAACAGACCGCGCTGTGCGGCTGTGGGAGGTTTCTATGTTGGATTTCATACGGGTTGCGGCGTGCGTGCCGAAGGTAACGGTGGGAAATACCCTGCGGAATACCGAGGCGATTCTCGGAATGGCGCGGGAGGCGGCGGAGAAAAAGCCGCAGCTGACCGTGTTCCCCGAGCTTTCGCTGACGGGCTACACCTGCGCCGATCTGTTCTTCCAGTCCGCACTTTTGGAGGGCGCGCGGGAGGGCTTGCGCGAGATTGTCCGCGCATCGGGGGCGCTTTCCTCCGCTTTGGCGGTCGGCTTGCCGCTGGAGCTGGGCGGGCGGCTGTACAACTGCGCGGCGATTGTTGCGGGCGGTCGGCTTCTCGGTCTGGTGCCCAAGACCTATATTCCGAACTATAACGAGTTTTACGAGAAGCGGTGGTTCACCTCGGGCGCGGAGCTGTCGCTCTGTGAGGTCAGCGCCGAGGCGCTGGGGCTTGGTGACCTGCAAGTGGAGGCGGTTCCGATTGGGACCGATTTGATTTTCGATGCGGGCGCGTTCCGCTTCGGCGCGGAAATCTGCGAGGACCTCTGGGCAACCGTCCCGCCGAGCGCCTATCTCGCTCTGGGCGGCGCGGAGGTCATGCTCAACCTCTCGGCAAGCAACGAGACGATTTCCAAGCGCCGTTACCGCCGCTCGCTTGTCGCGTCGCAGTCGGCGGCACAGCTGGACGCTTATGTTTATGTCTCGGCGGGCTGTACCGAGTCCACAACCGACCTCATTTTCTCGGGTCACAGCATGATTTGCGAGGCGGGCAGAATGATTGCCGAGAACCGCGAAACGATTGACGGGGACTATATCCTCTACGGTGACATCGACCTCGGCAAAATGCGCGTGGACCGTCTCAAAATCAAAACCTTTGCGGACGGCGCGGCGCAGAACGCCCACAGCTTCCGCCGCGTGGCGGTCCCGCTTGAAATTCCCGAAAACGACCTTTCCTATTATCCCGTCAGCCGCCTGCCCTTCGTGCCCGATGCCAAAAGCGACCGCACCGAGCGGTGCATGGACATCTTCGAGATGCAGGTCATGGGGCTGAAGAAGCGCATGGAGGTCACGCACGGGCGACCCGTCATCGGTGTTTCGGGCGGCTTGGATTCCACGCTGGCGCTTTTGGTTGCAACCGAGGCGGCGCGGCGCATGGGGAAGCCGACAACCGATGTGGTGGGCATCACCATGCCCTGCTTCGGCACGACCGACCGCACCTACCGCAATTCCCTTGAGCTGATGCGCACGCTGGGCATCACCGCACTGGAAATTCCGATTGCCGCGGCGGTCGAGCAGCATTTCCGCGATATCGGGCAGGACCGCAACACCCTTGACCTGACCTTTGAGAATGCGCAGGCGAGAGAGCGGACGCAGGTCCTGATGGATTACGCGGGCAGAATCGGCGGCTTTGTTGCGGGAACGGGGGATTTGAGCGAGCTGGCGCTTGGCTGGTGCACCTACAACGCCGACCACATGAGTATGTATGGGGTCAACTGCGGCGTGCCGAAAACCTTGGTCCGCTGGATGATTGACAGCATCCTGCAAAGCGACCGCTTCGCGGCATCCGCCGCCGTCCTGCGGGATATTCTGGATACCCCCATCAGCCCTGAATTGCTCCCGCCCGACGCGGAGGGGAAGATTGCACAGCAAACCGAGGAGATTGTCGGTCCCTACGCCCTGCATGATTTCTTCCTCTATTACACGGTCCGCTTCGGCTTCCTGCCCGAAAAGGTGTTTGCGCTGGCAGTTAAGGCATTCCGAAACGACTTCGACCGCGCGACCGTCAAAAAGTGGCTTCTGGTCTTTTACCGCCGCTTCTTTACGCAACAGTTCAAGCGGAGCTGTCTGCCCGACGGCGTGAAGCTGGGAAGCATCTGCCTCTCGCCGCGCGGCGACTGGAGAATGCCGAGCGATGCCTCGGCGGAGCTGTGGCTCGCGCGAACCGAGCGCATCCCCGTATAAAACATGGGGCACCGCACATCCCGATTTTCGGAATGTGCGGTGCTTTTTTATGCGGTCAGCTTTCGGATTGCCTCCAGAAGCACCTCGGTCACGGTGTCAAGCGATGCGGTCAGCCCGCCGCGGAAGTATTCCGCCATCACGTCCACGCAAGCCCCCGTCAGGAAGCGAATCTGGACCTGCCGCCGCTCGACGTCTCGGTCAAAGGGGAGCGCGTAGGCGTTTTCCTCCATCTTGTTGGCTAAAATGCGCTTGAGCTTTTCCATAAACAGCCGCGGGGAGCTTGCCGACATTGCCATGCGGTAGCTTCTCTCGTTGACCTTCAGAAAATCAATGATGCCGCGTGTGTAGCGTTCAAAGTCCATCGGTCCCGCAGAGGAGGCGGCACTGCGGGCAATTTCGTTCAGCTCGCCCGAGAGCGTTTCAATCAGCTCGTTCTCAAATTCCTCCGCAACGGCGTAAAGGTCCTCGTAGTGATAGTAAAAGGTGGTTTTGGAAATGTCGGCGCGCTCGGCAAGCTCCGTGACCGAAATTTTGGTAATGTCCTTCTTTTCCGCAAGCAGCTCCGTAAAGGCGCGGCGAATCCAGCGCTTGGTTCGTTCGGCGTTTCTGTAGGGCTTCATTTGTACAACTCCTTACAATTTGATGATTTTCGTAAGATTTCTGACTTGCTGCGGGCAACGGTTCTTCCGTTTTCCGCTCTTTTTTATTATACTATAAAGCGCAGAGAATTTCAACCCCTGTAAGAAATCTTATTTGAGAAGGAGATTGTGAAATGAAAAAAGAGAGCAGTCCAGCAAGTCGGGCAAAAAGCGTGTTGGTGATTCTGTTGTTCGCGGCGGCGGCAGTCCTGTCGGCGTTCACGATGGGGAAGATTGCCATCAACTACAACCTTGCCGATTACCTCGGGGAGGATACCCAAACCAAAATCGCGCTGGATATCATCGAGGATGAATTCGGCATGACGGGAAGCATTCAGGTTATGGCAAAGAATGTTTCCGCAGAAACGGCGGAGGAAATGCAGGACCGCATGGAGGCGATTCCGAACGTGACCAACGTGGATTTCGACCGCTACGATGAAGCCTCCTACCGCAACGGCAACGCGCTGTTTCTGGTGGTTGTGGACGGAGACGATTATTCGGACGAAGCTGTTCAGGTGATGCAGGACCTTGAGGAGGTGCTGTCTCCCTATGAGGGCTTGGAGTACGGCGGCACGGCGGTGGAGAAAAAGTCTTTGCGCGATTCCATTACAAGCGAAATGACCTATATTCTCGTCATTTCACTCTGTCTGGTTGTTGCGATTCTGCTGATCACCTCCGAATCGTGGGCGGAGCCGCTCGTTCTGCTTGCCGCCTCGGGCGTTGCGGTTCTCATCAACCGCGGGACCAACTTTTTCTTCGGGGAAATTTCCTATATCACCAATTCGATTTCCGCCATCCTACAGCTTGCGCTTTCGATTGACTACAGCATCGTCCTGCTTCATGCCTACCGTAGGGAAAAGCAGAAGTGCGGGAATCGCGGCTATGCCATGAAGCGGGCAATCCTGTCGGTTGTCAAGCCGGTTTCCGCAAGCGCGCTGACTACCATTGCGGGTCTGCTCGCCCTGCTGTTCATGTCCTTCCGCATCGGTTTTGACATCGGTATCGTGCTGATGAAGGGCATTGTAATCTCGGCAATCACCTCGCTGACCCTTCTGCCCGCGCTGGTCCTGCTTTTTGACGGTCTGCTCACACACACCGCCAAAAAAGCGTTTGCCCCCAAAGGGCGGATGTTCTGCAAGCTCGCCTATAAGCTCTCGGGGGATATCGTTCCGATTGCGCTGATTGTGATTATGGTGTGCGGGCTGACGCAAATCGGAAATACCTATCGCTTCAGCGACACGAACGCGGGCAACACGGCGATTACCGATGTATTCGGCAACCATAACACCGTGGTTGCGGTCTACCCGAACGGCGATGACGACTTTGCGAACGAGCAAAGGCTGGCGGACGCGCTTGCCGCATATCGGACGGCGGACGGCGCGGGCGTGCTTTCAAGCTATACCGCCTACACGAATACGGTGCGCGAGGTCTACGACGTGGAGCAGGCGGTGCGGAAGCTCGAAATTTCCGAGGAGGACGCGAAGCTGCTGTTTACGATGTACAATCTCTATCGGGACCCTGAGGCGGTCAGATTGCCGTTTGCGGACTTCATGCGCTTTGCCAAGACGCTTGCCGAGAGCGATTCGGATGCGGCGGAATTCGTCTCCGCCGACACCCTGAAAACCTTGCAGACCGTTGCAACGGTTGACGAGGCGTTGGCGGGCGAATGGACGGCGGAGGAGCTGCACGAAAAGCTGACAACCGGCGCACTGGAGGGGACCGACCTCGATCTCTTCTCCATCAAACAGCTGTACGGGCTGTATTTCTATGATACGGTGGAGGAGCAGTCGGTCGATTTCCGAACCATGCTGGCGTTCCTGATTGCCGCCTCGGAGGACCCCGAGCTATCGGGCATGATGACGGCGGAGACTGTCCTACAGCTGACCGCGCTCTCGCAGGGCATCGGGCAGTTTGAAGAGCAGATGCAGACTCCGATGACGCAGGAAATGCTCCGCGGCTTCGTTTATCAAAACACAGGCGCGGTGTTGACCGAAACAGAGGCGGCACAGCTTTACGCCGCGTATTTCCTCTCGCAGGGCTTGGAGCCGCAGGAGACCGCGCCGCTTCTGCCGTTGCTGCGGTTTGCCCTGCAAAACGGACTGCTCACCGATGCGAATGCCGCCGCAACGGTTGCCTCCTATGCCGCGCTGGATGACGCGATTCATGCGGCGTACCCCTATGATGCCTTTCTGCCCGCGCTTGTAAGCATTGCCTCGGGGCTGACGGGGGAGACCCCCACGGTTGCGGTGGAAAGCGGGGAGGTGCAACAGCTGTATATCGTATGGTTTTACCGCACGGGTGCGCTGGGCGGCGAAAAAATCGGCGGCAGGGCGTTTGTGACCTATGCTTTGGAGCAGGACCGCGAAAATGCGGTGATTCATGCCCGCTTAAGTGACGAAAACCGCAACCGCCTGACCGATATGCTGACCTTGGACGGCTATCTTTCCGCGCCCGAGGCGCTGACCTATCGGGAATGCTTTGATAGGCTCAAGACTCTGCGCGATGAGATGAAGAGCGATATGGCGGCAACCGCGCTTGACGAGGCGCAGGTGTCGGGTGTTTGCATCAAGTACGCCATGCAGTCGGGCGGGCTGACCGAGCCGATGATGGCATATGAGCTGTTGGAGTTCGTCAGCGGGAGCATGGACAGCAACACGCTGCTCAAGCAGAAAATGTCGGCGGAGAACCGCGAAAAGGTTGCCGATGCGCAAAGCGATATTGCCAAAGCGGAGGAGCTGTTCCGCGGACCGGCGCATTCGAGAATGCTGTTGTCGGTCAACCTGCCGAACGAGGGGGAGGAGACCACCGCATTTGTCCGTTGGCTTTCGGATGAGGTAAAGGACATTTTCGGGGACGGTGCCGCCGTTACGGGCGAAATTGTCTCCACCTACGATTTGGAGCAGTCCTTCGACCATGACAACCGCTTCATCACGGTGTTTACGCTGATTTCCATCTTTGCCATTGTGCTTTTGGTGTTCCGCTCGCTGTCCCTGCCCGTGATTCTGGTTACGGTCATTCAGGGCGCGATCTTCATTGCTATGGCAACGCAGCTTGCAAGCGGCGGTATCTTCTTCATGAGCTATATCGTTTCCACCTGCATTCTCATGGGTGCCACGATTGACTACGGCATTCTGATGTCAAGCGGCTATGTTGCCAACAGACAGCGGTACGACAAGCGCGAGGCACTGCGGGTGTCGGTTGAGGGCGCGATGCCAACCGTGTTCACCTCGGGTCTGATTCTGACCGTTTGCGGCTTCGTGATTCACTTCGTTTCCGGTCAGAATTCCATTTCCACCGTCGGACTTCTGATTGGAATCGGAACCATTTGCTCGGTTGTGATGATTACGGTTGTCCTGCCGTCGGTCCTGTATCTGCTGGACGGCTTCGTGCTGAAGCTCTCCGCCAAGCGGAAGCCCGAGGACGAATGAGAAAATTTTCCGATTTTCGCCAAAAGTTGCGCATATCACTTGACAAAACGGTACCCGCGTGCTATAATAAAAGTCTTGCATGATGATTTTCGGATAAACGCGGAGGAGACCTATGGGAACAAAACGGTTGACCCTGAAGCAAAAGCAGCAGATTCTGATTGTAATCGCCTGCCTCGTCTATAGCTTTGCCTATACGGGGCGCTACAGCTACAACGCGAACATTGCGCCGATTATGGCGTTTTACAACGTCACGCGCGCGGAGGCGGGGCTGACGGGAACCTTCTTCTTCTTTGCCTACGGCGCGGGACAGCTGATTCACGCGATTTTCTGCAAGTTCTATCCGAGAAAATATATCATTCCGGGCGTTCTCTGCGTGTCCGCAGTCCTCAATATCGTGGTGTTCTGCGGCGTGCCGTTCGGGGCAATCAAGTATCTGTGGCTCCTCAACGGTATCTGCCAGTCGGTCCTCTGGCCAACGCTGGTGCTGGTCCTGAGCGACACCATGGATTCCGTGATGATGAAGCGGGCGGTGTTTGCCATGAGCCTGACGGTTGTCATCGGAACCGTAATTTCCTACGGCGGGAGCGCGATTTTCAATCTGTTTGACTTCTTCCGCGGCGCGTTCCTGCTCGGTGCGTTCCTGATGCTTGTAATCGGCACCGCGTGGCTGGTCGGCTACGATACGCTGACAGCGGAAAAGGCAGGCTTGGCGGAGGCGCAGGCGGCAGGCTCCGAAGCGGCAGGCGAGGACGGAACACGGAAGCGCACCGCAAGCGGGGCGTTGATTGGTCTGATTGCGGCGTGCGGGCTGTTCATTGCGGTGGACAACTTCGTCAAGGACGGCTTGAACACGTGGACCCCTGTTATCCTCAAGGAGCGCTTTGGGGTGGGGGACAGCCTTTCCATCGTTCTGACGGTTGCCCTGCCGTTCTGCGGCGTTTTCGGCGCGATGCTGGCGCTTCGGATGAATCGGAAAATCAAGGATTTCCGCGCGCTCAGCGGCAGTCTGCTCCTGATGCTCTCCGTCTGCATCTGCGGCATTCTCCTCAGCATGAAGCTCGACAGCATGGCGCTGACGGTTGCCTTCCTCGGCGTGGTCTCCTGCTTTGCGCACGGAATCAACTCCATCATGACCAGCATCATGCCGTTTGCCCTGCGGGATAAGGTCAATCCGGGCTTTCTTGCGGGACTGATGAACAGCGCGGGCTACGTTGGCAGTACCGCCAGCGCCTACGGGCTTGGCGTGATTGCCGACCGAACCGACTGGAACACGGTGATGTACATCCTGCTGTTCGCCTCGGTCGGCGTTACGCTGCTCGCGTGGGGGACCGTCCTTCTCGGACATCTGCACAAGCGAAAGACCGAACAATAAGCACCAATCACCCGTTCCCGACCATCATCGGGGACGGGATTTTTGTCTTGGGACTTGTAAATCCTCTCGCTTTGTGCTATAATAGGAGTAGCGAATTTTTCAATCCGAAGGGAGTGTTTGAAGATGGACGAAAAGGCGATTTTAGAGTGCATGGAGACAAGGCGTTCGGTCCGCGCGTATCTGCCCGATGCGGTGCCCGAGGAGAAGCTGGACCGCATTCTCCGTGCGGGGCTTTACGCGGCAAGCGGAATGGGTCGGCAGAGCGCAATCATTCTTTGCGTGACCGACAAGGCGTTGCGCGACCGCCTGATGGAGATGAACGCAACCATTATGGGCGTTCCCGACAAGGACCCGTTCTACGGTGCGCCCTGCGTGCTGGTCGTGCTGGCGGACCGCAGTGTCCCCACGCACATCTATGACGGCAGTCTGGTGCTCGGAAACATGATGCTCGCCGCGCACGCGGAGGGCTTGGGAAGCTGTTGGATTCACCGTGCCCGCGAGGAGTTCGATTCGGACGAGGGCAAGGCGATTCTGCGTGAGCTCGGCATTGAGGGAGACTATGAGGGCATCGGACACCTGATTGTGGGCTACACCGACGGCGCGGAGCCGGAAGCGAAGCCGAGACGCGAGGGGCGGGTGTTCCGCATCTGATTTTTGGGGAGAAGCGCACATATGAAAGAAAACAAGAAGCTGATCGGAGAGATTGTCAAGGATATCCGACATGACATGACCGACGAGGAGGTTCTGGCACTGCTTGCGGGCAGCCGCGTGGCAGTCAATACCGAAAAGGAAGCGAAGCGGGCATATTCCGTCGGGCAACGTGCGGCGGATGCGATTGCAAAATTTGCGGGAAGCTGGGCATTTATCTTTTCGTTTGTCGGTGTGCTGGTCGGTTGGATGGTTCTGAATATTCTGCTTGCGGCGGGGGCGTTTGACCCGTACCCGTTTATTCTGCTGAATCTGGTTCTTTCCTGCGTTGCCGCAATTCAGGCACCGCTCATCATGATGAGCCAGAACCGACAGGAGGAAAAGGACCGCCGCCGCGCAGAAAACGATTACAAGGTCAATCTCAAAACCGAAATCATGATTGAGGACCTGTACGACAAGGTGAACCGTATTCTGGCGCGGCAGGAGGAGCTGTCGCGTCTGCTCGGCGAGTCGGCGGAAGGAAAGAAGCATGGCGGGGAATGAGACCGTACTTCTGCCGCGCGAGGCGGTGGAAGCTCTGCTTGCATGGTATGTCGCAAACAGGCGGGACCTGCCGTGGCGCAGGACGAGCGACCCATACCGCATTTGGATATCGGAAATCATGCTTCAGCAGACCCGCGTGGAGGCGGTCAAGCGCTATTATGCGCGGTTTCTGGAGGCGTTCGGGGATGTCACTGCGCTGGCGAATGCGTCCGAGGAACAGCTTCTCAAGCTCTGGGAGGGGCTGGGCTACTACAGCCGTGCCCGAAACCTGCAAAAGGCGGCAAGGGTTATTGTCTCGGACTGCGGCGGCAAAATGCCCGCAGACGTAAAGGCACTGCGTTCTCTGCCCGGAATCGGGGACTACACGGCGGGGGCGATTGCCTCCATTGCGTTCGGGCTTCCCGAGCCTGCCGTGGACGGAAATCTGTTGCGGGTCCTCTCCCGCTTTGACGGTTGCACGGACGATATCACGCTTCCCGCCGTCAAAAAAGCATGGGGAGAGCGGTTGCGGTCCTCCATTCCAACCGAGCCTTCTCGCGCCGCTACCTTTACGCAGGCGATGATTGAGCTTGGGGCAACGGTCTGTGTCCCGAACGGTGCGGCGCGGTGCAGGGAGTGCCCGTTTGCGCCGTGGTGCCGCGCGAAGGCGGAGGACCTGACCGACGCATTGCCCGTCAAGGGGGAAAAGCGCCCGCGCAGGATTGAGGAAAAGACGGTCCTGCTGATTCGTGACGGCGAGCGGACCGCCCTGCACAAGCGGCCCGATAAAGGGCTGTTGGCGGGGCTGTACGAGCTGCCGAATGTTGCGGGGCAGCTTGATGCGGAGCACGTGACCGAGTTGGTACGCGATTACGGCTTTGAGCCGCTGCGCGTGACGCGTGCCGAGGACGCGAAGCATATTTTCACGCACATCGAATGGCACATGATTGCGTATGACGTGCGGATTGCCGCCGAGGAAGCGGGATATCACGAGCGCTCGGGGCTGGTTTTGGTCGGGAATCGGGAACTGCACGAGCGCTATGCCATTCCGTCCGCATTTTCAGCGTACACGAAATACCTTTGAGGGGTTGCAATTCGGCACGCTTTGTGTTATAATAGATGTAGTTATGAGAACGGAGGCTTGCAGATGAAGCACATTTTTATTCTGAATCCTGCGGCGGGGCGCATCAACTCCTTTGAGAACATCGAGGCGGAGCTGAAGCAGGTCTACGCGGCGGGCGGATTGGATTACATGATTTACGAGACCAAAGCGCCGGGGGACGCGACCGCATACATCCGCGACTATTGCCGTGAGCATTCGGAGCCTGTCCGCTTCTATGCCTGCGGCGGGGACGGGACGCTGAACGAGGTTGTCAACGGCGCGGTCGGCTTCCCGCAGGCATCGGTGGGGTGCTATCCCTGCGGCTCGGGGAATGATTTTGTCAAATACTACGGCGGGCAAAAGCACTTTTTGAATTTGCAGGCGCAGATTGACGCAACCGAGCAGACCATTGACCTGATTCGGGTCGGAAACCGCTATGCAATCAATGCCGCGCATTTTGGGTTTGATTCCTACGTGGCGAAAACCATGATGAACATCCGCCGAAAGAAGCTGATTGGCGGAAAGAATGCTTATACCTCCAGCGTGATTGCCGCGCTCTTCAAGGGCATGAAGAACAAATGCCGCGTGACGGTGGACGGAAAGCTGCTCAATCCATCGGACAAAATCCTGCTTTGCACGGTTGCAAACGGGCAGTATGTGGGCGGTTCCTTCCGCTGTGCGCCGCGTTCGGTGGACTGCGACGGACTTCTGGAGGTCTGCCTTGTTCGTCCCGTGTCGCGTATCAAATTCATGCAGTTAATCAAGGACTACACCAACGGGACGCATCTGGAGAACCCGAAATTCGACGGCATTCTGGAGTACTGCCGCGGGAAACGGGTCGATGTGGAGGCGCCCGAGGGCTTTGTCTATTCCTTTGACGGTGAGCTGGTGACGCAGAACAAATTCACCATTGAGGTTGCGCACCGCGCAATCCGCTTTGCCGTCCCGTGGGGTGCAAAGCCGATTGTTGACCCGAAGTACATCACCCCCGAAGAGCCGGTGGAGGTTTGAGCTTCTCTCCCAAACAAACCAAAAGGTCGCGG
>DJSQ01000122.1:0-4989 GCA_002438075.1 Clostridiales bacterium UBA6330 | reverse complement strand
CCGCGACCTTTTGGTTTGTTTTTATATCTTGTAAAGGGCTGTGTGAAATCAGTCTTTCTTCTCTTTTGCAAGAACGATGTTTGCAACGATGCCGAGAATCAGCGCGCAGGCAACCGAGGTCAGCGTCACCTTGCCGAAGGTCAGCGTCATGCCGCCGATACCCGCAATCAGGATGATGGAGGTTACGAACAGGTTGCGGTTTTTGTCGAGGTCGACCTTCTGAATCATCTTCAGACCCGAAACCGCGATGAAGCCGTAGAGCGCAACGCACACACCGCCCATCACGCAAGCGGGAATAGATGCGAGGAAGGCAACGAAGGGGGAGAAGAAGGAGATGATGATGCACAGGATTGCCGCCAGCCCGATGGTGCTGGTAGAAGCGTTACCCGTGATTGCCACGCAACCGACCGACTCACCGTAGGTGGTGTTCGGGCAACCGCCGAAGAACGCGCCCGCCATGGAGCCAACGCCATCGCCGAGCAGAGTGCGGTGCAGACCGGGCTCCTCCAGCAGGTCACTGCCGATGACCGAGGAGAGGTTCTTGTGGTCGGCAAGGTGCTCCGCAAAGACCACGAACGCAACGGGGACGTAAGCAACCGCAACGGTTCCGACATAGCTCGGGTTGTCCGCCAGCGCCTTGAAGCCGCCGTCAAACGCAGTCAGGAAGGTGAAATCGGGGAGTGCAATGAAGGTCTTGACGCTCACGCCGCCGTCAACCAGTGCCTTGAAGGGGGCGAAGCTGATAATCTTCATGGCTTCCACGTCCGCTGCGGTTCCGATCAGGGTCAGGACCAGCGCCAGCGCGTAGCCGCAGAGGATACCGATGATGAAGGGGATGAGCTTGAGCTGCTTGGAGCCGTAGGTGGACACCAGCATGGTCACGAACAGGGTCACAAGCCCGCAGAGGACCGCGAGGTAGCTGACGGGGTTCGCCGCGCTCGATGTATTGGTGGTCAGCTGGGTAATTGCGTTACCCGCAAGCGACAGACCGATAATCGCAACGGTAGGACCGATAACGACCGCAGGCATCAGCTTGGTAATCCACTTGACACCGACCTTTTTGACGATCAGCGCGATAACCACATACACAAGTCCCGCAAAGACCGCGCCGATGATCAGACCGAGGTAGCCGAGCGCCATGGAAACACCGCCCGCGAACGCCGCCGACATCGAGCCGATGAACGCGAACGAGGAGCCGAGGAAGACAGGGCTTCTGAACTTGGTGAAGAGCAGGTACACGAGCGTTCCCACACCCGCGCCGAACATTGCCGCCGCCGCGGTCAGTCCGTTTCCGACGATTGCCGGCACCGCGATGGTTGCCGCCATAATCGCCAGCACCTGCTGGAACGCGTAGACGAGATTCTGTCTGAACTTCGGTCGTTCATTTACCTTGTAGATGAGCTGCATTGTTTGATCCTCCCGAATCATTTTATTTATCCGCACGGTCGTTGACCGCAAAGACCAAAAGAAAAAGCTGTCGGGGAACACGGATGCAAAAAAAGCAAGGGTTCGCCGGCAGGCTACAGGTACAGCAACAAAGGGTATTCAGTTCTGTCACATACGCATCTGCCGTTTGTGTTCCGCTCGTAAGTATACCATATTTTCTGCGTTTTGTAAAGCCCTTTTTCAAAAAAAAATCACATTTCTGTCAATTTATCCTTTTTCTACAATTTGCGGGTCGAAAAAGAGAAAAGAAACGGTGATTCCGACGGATACGGTCGGGACCGCTTGACATTTGCCGACGGTTGTGCTATAATGATAGCTCGGAAAGAAAGCGGGTGTTTTATGAAATCTTCTGTATCGCCGTATCGGTATCGGGACGGCTTGCGTGACGGTCTGCCGATCGGACTGGGCTATTTTTCGGTTGCGTTCGGCTTCGGCATCTCTGCCGTCGGGCAGGGCTTGCGGGCTCTGGAGGCGGTCCTCATCTCCATGACGAACCTGACCTCGGCGGGGCAGGTTGCGGGCGTTGCGGTCCTTGCCGCGTGCGGGACCGTGATTGAAATGATGCTGACCCAGTTGGTCATCAACCTGCGCTATGCGCTGATGGGCATCTCCCTGACGCAACGGCTGGATGACCGCGCAAAACCGATTTGGCGGCGGATGCTGCTTTGCTGTGCGGTAACCGACGAAATTTATGCGGTTGCCATGACAAAGCCCGATTCCGTCGGTCCGTCCTATATCCGCGGTATTTTTACCGTTCCGTACATCGGCTGGACCTGCGGTACTCTGCTCGGTGCTGTGGTGGGGTCGGTCCTTCCCGAACGGCTGGAGGCGGCGCTGGGAATCATGATTTATGCCATGTTCCTCGCAATCATCGTGCCGCCCATGCGGAAGGAGCGCGGCATTTGCCTTGTGGTCGCGCTGGCGGCGGGCTTCCGTTGCCTGATGACCTACGTCCCGCCGCTGTCCCGCGTCTCGGAGGGCTTTGCCATCATTCTTTGCGCGGTGCCTGCGGCGCTGATTGTCTCGGCGTTTTGTCCGACGGCGGAGGAGTAAGCCCATGATTCCAACTGAACATCTCCTGCTCGGCGCTGTGATGGCGCTGACCACATACCTGATCCGAATGCTTCCCATGACCCTGTTCCGCAGGGACATCCAATCGCGCTTTGCGAAACGGTTCTTTCATTATATTCCCTATGCCGTCCTTGCGGCAATGCTGATTCCCGCCGTGTTTTCGTCCACGGGGACGCTTCTCACCGCCGTTGCGGGCATCGCGGTGGGGCTTGCACTGTCGCTTTTCGGGCAGTCGCTTATCGTGGTGGCAATCGCCTCTGCGCTGACTGCGTATCTTGTCTCGTTTCTCGTGTTCTAAAAAGCAAAAGCCTCCCATATACTGTACCAACAACGGATCAGTTATGGGAGGTTTTTGTATGCCTGATTATTCCATCTATAAGGACATTGCCGAGCGGACAGGCGGCGACATTTATGTCGGCGTGGTCGGTCCGGTCCGCAGTGGGAAATCCACATTCATCAAGCGGTTCATGGAGGCGGTGGTCCTGCCGAATATCGGCACAGGCTACTCCCGTGACCGCGCAAGAGACGAACTCCCGCAGTCGGCGGCGGGAAAAACGGTCATGACCACCGAGCCGAAATTCATTCCCGAGGAGGCGGTTCCCGTCACACTGGACGGAAACGCCGCTCTGCGCGTGCGGATGATTGATTGCGTGGGATATCTGGTTCCCGAGGCGATGGGCGCTTTGGAGAACGGTCAGCCCCGCATGGTCCGCACGCCGTGGCAGGAGGAGCCGATGCCCTTTGCCGAAGCCGCCGAAATGGGGACGAAGAAGGTCATCACCGAGCATTCGACCATCGGAATGCTGGTTACGACCGACGGCACCATCGGCGAAATTCCGCGCGCCTCCTATGTGGAGGCGGAGGAGCGCATCGTGCGCGAGCTGAAGGAGATCGGCAAGCCGTTTGCCGTGGTCCTCAACTCCGCCGACCCTGCGGGCGAGGCGGCGCACACGCTGGCGCATGAGCTGGAGGAAAAATACGCCGTCCCCGTGGCGCTGGTCAACTGTCTGGAGCTGGACGCGGAGGACATCCGCCAGATTCTCGGTCTGGTGCTGGAGGAATTTCCGGTCTGCGAGGTGACGGTAAAGCTGCCCGCATGGACCACCGCGTTGAATGCCACGCACCGCATCCGTACTTCGCTGACAGGCTCGCTCTGCACCTGCGCGGGGAATGTGACCCGCATGGGGGATGTCCGCGCGGCATATGAGGCGCTGTCGGAGAACGAGTATGTGGGGAGCGTTGCGGTCGACCGCTTGGATATGGGCACGGGCAAGGCAGAGATTTCCCTCGGACTGCGGGACGGACTGTACTACGAGGTCATCAGCGAAATGACGGGTCTGACGATTGACGGCGAGTGTGCGCTGATTGAGCAGCTGCGCGAGCTGGCGCAGACGAAGAAGCAATACGACCGCGTTGCCGAGGCGCTCCGTCAGGTCAACGAGGGCGGGTACGGAATCGTGATGCCCGAGGTGGAGGACCTGCGGCTGGAGGAGCCGAAGATTGTCAAGCAGGCGGGCGGCTACGGTGTGAAGCTGCGCGCGGCGGCGCAGTCGATTCACATGATCCGCGCGAACATCGAGACCGAAATCAGCCCGATGGTTGGAACCGAACAGCAATCCGAGGACATGGTGAAGTACCTGCTGAAGGAATTCGAGGAGGACCCGCGCAGCATCTGGGGGTCGAATATGTTCGGAAAGTCGCTTTACGAACTGGTCAACGAGGGCTTGCACACCAAGCTGGAGCATATGCCCGAGGAATCGCGCAAAAAGCTCTCCGAGACGCTGGAGCGCATCATCAACGAGGGTAGCAACGGCTTGATCTGCATTCTGCTCTGACCGCATCTCCCGCTGTGTTTTCCCCACACCTTGACAAAATCCGTCATTGGGTGTATAATATGGGAGAGAACACAGCGGGAGATGATTTTTTATGGCACATCCGTTTCGACATTTCCGAACCATCACAAGGCACCGCCACAAGGTGATTGCGCACTGCTTCCGTGCGGGCATCGGCTGGCAGGGGCTGTTCCACGACCTTTCCAAGTATTCGCCAACCGAATTTTTGGCGGGGGCGAGGTACTATCAGGGGACCCGCAGTCCGAACGAGCGGGAGCGCGAGGAAAAGGGCTATTCTGCGGCGTGGATGCACCACAAGGGGCGGAATCGGCATCATTTTGAGTACTGGACCGACCTGAATATGCAAACGAAGCGCTACGAGCCCGTAAAAATGCCCATTCGTTATGTGAAAGAGATGTTTTGCGACCGTGTTGCGGCGAGCAAGATATATCAGGGCAAAAATTACACCGACGCGCACCCGTTGGAATATTTTCTACGTGGCAACGCGCGCCAAAAGATGCACCCCGAGACCGCCGACCTTCTGGAAAGCTGGCTCCGTCTCCTCTCCGCCCGCGGCGAGCGCGAGGCGTTTCGCCACATTCGCTCGGTGAAGGGGTATTAAGGGGGAAGACCTTGGGGC
>DJSQ01000011.1:56329-56502 GCA_002438075.1 Clostridiales bacterium UBA6330 | reverse complement strand
CACCGCAAAGGTCGGCTCCAGACGAACGAGCTTGCCGCTGATATAGTAAAACATAAAAGGTTACTCCTTTCGGGAACGGTCCGAGGTCCGCTCCGCGTCTTGATGATCTTTTTCGGTCTTGTTGCGCGGAACCGTGGAGACCACGCCGCGCAGAATCGGAACCCGCCGCAGAC
>DJSQ01000011.1:0-56262 GCA_002438075.1 Clostridiales bacterium UBA6330 | reverse complement strand
TCCCGCCGCAGAACGGGGGAGAAGATGAGCAGGGCAAGGAACAGAAGCACCGAGATGCCCGAAATCGTCAGTCCCAGCACCAGTGTGCGCGGGCGGTAGACCAGCTGAATGTCATGTGTGCCCGCGTCACCGTCCACACGGAAGGCAACCAGCGCGCCGAGCGCCTTCACGGTTTCAACCTCCTTGCCGTCCACGGTGACCTTCCAGCCCGAATCGTAGGCAAGCGTGGTCAGAATCAGCTCGTTGTCGCGGCTTGTGGTCACGGTTCCGTCAAAGGAATGCTCGGTGTAATCCTCGATGAGGAATTGGTCGGACGCGAGGCGCGCGAAGGCATCCTCGAACGCCGCTTTGTCAATCATGGCAATCACGGGCTCGGACTTGACATAGTAGAGGTCATGTCCCGTCGGGGTCATGCGCAGGGTCAGCTTGTCTCCTTTGGAATGCACGCCGAGCGACACAATCCGCAGATTTTCTCCCGTGCCCCACTTGCCGCATTCGGTGTAATCGTTTGTCGTGTCGTTCGTCAGCGACAGCGTAACCTCGCGCGGGTACTTCGTGGGCAGGTAGAAGAACACCTCGCCGTCCTGCGGCACCTCAAAGCTGTAGGTGATGACCGAGGAATCGGAAACACTGCTGTAGCAGGTGTGCCTTTCGGCATAGTAGGGCGCGCCCAAGCCGACATCGCTTTGTGAGACCTTCACGGGGACGAACAGGTCCGCGCTCTCATCTCCGAGCATTGCCGCAACCATCGCATTCAGCCGCGTAAAGGGCGTGTAATAGGGGTCGGTGTACTCGGCATTGCGAATGGTTTCGTCAATCCCCAGCTTGCCGTTGATAAAGGCTTTCAGCTTGTCAATCGCGCTCCCGATTTTGCTTGCGTCCTCGGGCTTCTTTTCGGTGTCCGTGTCGTCCTTTTTTTCGTCCTCCTTCGGCTCGACCGGCTTGTAGCCCAGCTCAAAATCAAGCAGGCTGTCGCTCACGCCATAGGCGAGCGAGAGGGCGTAGGGGTTGCGGTAGGCGGTATAGCCGTTGACGGTATCGGAGCGGTACGCCTCATACCAGTAGGTTTGCGAGGCAGACCCCGTATCGGAAATGATATACTTCAAGCCGAGCAGGGAATCGTTGATCGGGGTTCCGCCGAGATATTTGGACCAATGCGACATGGAGCTGTAGCCCATTTTGTCAAGGAACTTGATGGTTTCCTGATTGAGCGTGGAGGTCGAGCCCGAAAGCCCGCGGATGTTCAGCGCCATGTTGTCGTTGAGCTTGCGGAAGATGGTCTTTTCCATGCGGTAAAAGCTCTTGTCGCTTTCCTGCACCGTCTCCACAATCGGGCGGGTGCGGTTCAGATAGTTGTTGTAGTAGCTGTATCTGGAGTAGACCACATCGTCATCCAGCGCGTTCATGCACCAAAGCCCGTTGAGGAAGCATTCGATTGCAACCACCGCAACCATCACCACGCTGATGACCTGCTTGTCCTTCCGCGAGCGGTAAAGCCCCAGCACCGCGAGCCAGACCGCAATCAGAATCAGCGTAAACCAGATGCAGGTATAATCGTTGGGCGCAAGATACTCGTTGTCGGGGTCGGCGTATTTCTGGAGAATCACGCAAAGCAGGGCAAGAATTCCGCCCGTTCCCGCAACGGTTTTGAGCGATACGGTGTCAAACTCGTTCATCGCGCGGCAGGCAAGCACCGTGAGGATGAAGCAGAGCATGAAGCTGTAGCGATAATTGAGCCAGTTGGGGCGCTGGAAGCCGTGCCAGAGCAGGTCGGGGACCGAAAGCGAGAAGGACGCAACGAACAGGAAGATAAAGAGCGCCGCCGCAATCTTCTGCCGCATGGGATACTTGCGGGAGAGGAAATAGGAGGGAATCAGGAGCAGGGTCAGCACACCGCAATAAACGAACGGATACCCCGCAGGGCGCACGGTGTCATAGGAGGACGGCAGGAATTTGTAGAGCAGGTCAAGGATGTCGAAATTGAAGCTCCAGACCCACTTTGTGGTGGAGAAGGTGCTCTTTCCGAAGCTGAGCGAATAGTAAGCGCCGAGCAGGATGACCGCCGCAATGCCGACGGCAAGCAGGGACCAGAACGCCACGCGCAAGCCCGAGCGGAGAAAATGGCAACGCTCGTTGTCGGGATTGTGCTCGCGGTTCTCGGAATGCCCGAAATAGCAGAGGAAAAAGTAGAAAAAGCAGTAGATGCAAACCATGTAGCCGATATAGAAGTTGCTGAACAGGGTAATCGCCAGCGAAACGGTATAAAGGCGGAATTTGCCCTTCTTGATCAGCGCTTCCATCCCAAGCGTAATCATCGGCAGCCACATCATCGCGTCAATCCACATGGTGTTGTGCTGTTGGACAATGCCGTAAGCCGAAAGCGCATAGCAGGTGGCGAACACCACGATTGCGGCTTTGTTCGGCTTTTTGGAGGTCTTGTGCATATAAAGCCCGAACGAGCCGCCGCAGAGTGCGGTTTTGAGCAGGAACAGGAAGAGCAGACCCTCCAGCATCCGATCCTGCGGGAAGAGCGCCAGCAGATAGGAAAGCGGGCTGGCAAGGTAGTAAGCATAGATGCCGAGGAATTCGCCGCCGAGCGCGCGGGAGAAGGAGTAGAGCAGGTCCGCATCGCCGTGCACGAAGTTTCGCAGAGCCTCAAAGAACCAAACGTACTGCCCGTTGAGGTCGAGGACCAGCACGCTCCCGTCCCCGAGCGGGTAAAGCTCGCGGGAGAAATAAATCAGATACATCACAACCGCAGGGACCAGCATACAGAGCAGCAGATAGCCCCAATCGCCGAAGCGACGCTTTCGGGCTTGTCCTTCTGCGGGCAGGATAGCTTGTACGGTTCGGTTTACGGGACGGTTCATGGCTTTTCGGTTCCTTTCTGTCCGGCAGAGCCGCCGGAAATATGCTGTTTGATTGCCTTTTCGAGCTTCAGGCGGTCCATGACCATATCATGACCGCAGGTGATACACCGCAGTCTGACCTCCGCGCCAACGCGCAGAAGCGCAAAGCGGTCTCCGCCGCAAGGGTGCTTTTTCCTAAGCACGAGGGTATCTCCCGCGCGCAAAAGCGGTATCTCCGCCAATCCGACCGCCTGCCTTTCCAAAAAAATCTACGATAAGATTATTATACCATAAAAAGAAAGCGCTGTAAACCGCAAATTCGCACTTTCCGCTAAAATTTACAATTCAAATGATAATTTGTTTGACATCGGCGGGAGAATGTGGTATAATAGATGCTGGATTACCATAGGACGGTGAAAGCATGAGAATACTCGGAATCGACCCCGGGCTTGCCATTATCGGCTGGGGCGTGGTGGAATACAACGCATCGAAATTTCATACCGTAGCCTACGGCGCTCTGCGAACGCCTACGGGCATTCCGACCGAGGACAGGCTTTCCCTGATTTGGGACGGAATGCGGGAGCTGTTTGACACCTATCACCCCGATGCCATGTCGGTGGAGGAGCTCTTCTTCAACACCAACATTACCACGGGTATCCGCGTGGCGGAGGCGCGGGGTGTCATCCTGCTCAGTGCCAAACAAGCGGGGGTCCCCATGCAGGAATATACGCCGCTACAGGTCAAGCAGGCGGTGGTCGGGTACGGAAGAGCCGAAAAAACGCAGGTCATCGCCATGGTGACGCGCATTCTCGGTCTGCGCGAGCCGCCCAAGCCCGATGACACGGCGGACGCGCTGGCGCTTGCCATCTGCCACGCCCACAGCGGCGCATCGCGGATTGCGTCTTACTATAACAAAAACACCATCTGAAAGGACACGGTATGTGGAGTGCGGATAACTGGAAGGATTACGAGCTTCTCGATACATCGGACGGAGAGCGGCTGGAGCGCTGGGGAAGGCTGATTCTCATCCGTCCCGACCCGCAGATCATCTGGCACGGGGAGGCGAAGCATCCCGCATGGAAGCGGGCGGACGGCATTTACCGCCGTTCCTCCTCGGGCGGCGGCGCATGGGTCAAGAACGACCTGCCCGAAAGCTGGCAGATCGGCTACGGAGACCTGCGCTTTCTCCTGCGTCCGATGGGCTTCAAGCATACGGGGCTGTTCCCCGAGCAGGCGGCGAACTGGGATTGGTTCGGCGGACTGATCAGGCGGGCAAACCGTCCCGTTCGGGTCCTGAACCTCTTTGCCTACACGGGCGGCGCAACGCTTGCCGCGGCAGCGGCGGGGGCATCGGTCGTTCATGTCGACGCGGCAAAGGGGATTGTTGCGCAGGCGCGGGAGAACGCACAGCTCTCGGGGCTTGCGGACGCGCCGATTCGCTGGATTGTGGATGACTGCAAAAAATTTGTCGAGCGGGAAATCCGCCGCGGCAATCACTATGACGGAATCATCATGGACCCGCCGTCCTACGGCAGAGGTCCCGGGGGCGAGGTCTGGAAGCTGGAGGACAGCGTGGACGGGCTGATCGCGCTTGCGGCACAGCTGCTCTCCGAGGACCCGCTGTTCTTTCTTGTCAACTCCTACACCACGGGGCTTTCGCCGCTGACCATGCAATATCTGCTGGACCTGCGGGTGAAACGAAAATACGGCGGAACGCTGGAATGCGGGGAGCTGGGACTGCGCGTGCGCGAGAGCGGCGGACTGTTGCCGTGCGGCGCATCGTCGCGGTGGTTCCGAAACGAATGAAAGGAAACGAAGCTGTGACCGAATCCGAAATTTATATCCATACCGAGCATCTGTCCTTTGCCTACCAAAGCGATGAGGCGGACCCGACCCCCGCACTCCGCGATGTCAGCCTTGACATCCGCCGCGGGGAGTATGTGGCGGTCCTCGGGCACAACGGAAGCGGCAAATCGACCTTTGCAAAGCTGCTCAATCTGATGCTGGAGCCAACGGGCGGCAAGCTGGTCATCGGCGGGAAGGACCTCTCCGAATCAGGGAACCTGACCGAGGAGGAGCTGTTTGCGCACCGCCGTCGGGTTGGGATGGTCTTTCAGAATCCCGATAACCAGCTGGTTGCAACGATTGTCGAGGAGGACGTGGCATTCGGTCCCGAAAACCTCGGGGTTCCGAATCCCGAATTACGTGAGCGTGTGGACAATGCGCTCGCAACGGTCGGCATGACCGAATACGCGCACCATGAACCGCACAGACTCTCGGGCGGGCAAAAGCAACGCGTTGCCATTGCGGGCGTGATTGCCATGATGCCCGAATGCGTGATTTTTGACGAATCCACCGCCATGCTGGACCCCTCGGGACGGCGGGAGGTGCTGGAGATGATTCGCAAGCTCAACCGCGAATACGGCATGACCGTTCTCAACATCACGCACTATATGGAAGAGGCGGCGCAGGCGGACCGCGTTGTCGTCATCAATGACGGAAGCGTTTATATGGACGGCACTCCCGACGAGGTGTTTGCAAGACGGGACGAATTGGTCCGTGTGGGGCTGGAGGTCCCGCAGTGCGCCGAGCTGCTGCACAGGCTCCGCGCGGCAGGGGCGGACGTGGACGTTTCCCATGCCGCAAGCATGGAGGGGTGTGCCGAGGCGCTTGCCGAGCTGCTGGCGAAGTATGCAGGTCCCCGAAAGGATGAATGATCCGAAGATGGAAAAAATCGTACTGGAGCATATTACCTATATTTACGGCGAGGGAACGCCGTTCCGTCAGGTTGCGTTGGATGATGTCAGCATTGCAATCCGCGAGAACCGCATCACAGGTGTCATCGGGCACACGGGAAGCGGCAAATCGACCATGATGCAGCTGCTCAACGGTCTGGCAAAGCCGACGAGCGGGAAAATTCTCTTGGACGGCTACGACATCAACACCGAGCCTGCCGAGGTTTATGACGCATGGAGAGCCTTGCCGGAGTACGCGGGACTTTCCCGCAGAGCGGCGAAAAAGGCAATCCGCGAGGAGGTCCTGCGCCGCCGCAAGCGGCTCTGCTTCCGCGTGGGGCTGGTGATGCAGTACCCCGAATATCAGCTGTTTGAGGAAACGGTCCGCAAGGATATTGCCTACGGTCCCACAAACATGGGGCTGGAGCAGGCGGAGATTGACACACGCGTGCGGGAAGCCGCCGAGTGGTGCGGGATTTCGCCCGACCTGCTGGACCGCTCCCCGTTCGACCTCTCGGGCGGGCAGAAGCGCCGCATTGCCATTGCAGGAGTGATTGCCATGCGCCCCGAGGTCCTGATTCTCGACGAGCCCGCCGCAGGGCTGGACCCGCAGGGCAGGGATTGGATTTTTGAAGGCATCCGAACCTATCGGGAAAAGACAGGCTCCACGGTGGTTATCGTCAGCCACAGCATGGAGGATATGGCGCGGTACTGCGATGACGTGGTGGTTCTTGCCAACGCAAAGGTGATTTTGCAGGGGGACCGCGAGGAGGTCTTTTCGCACGGAGACAGGCTGGAGGAAAGCGGCTTGGACGTGCCGCAGATTACACGTCTGATTGCAATGCTGCGCAATCGGGGCTTTGATTTGCCCGCAAATATTTATACGGTGGACCGCGCCTGCGAGGTCCTGCTCAGCAAAACGGCAGGGAGGGCGGCGGAATGAAAAAAATCACATTCGGGCAATACTACCCTGCGGATTCCATCATTCACCGCATGGACGCGCGGGCGAAAATCATTGCCACAATCCTGTATATTGTAGCCGTTTTTCTCTGCAAGAATGCGCTTTGCTTTGCGGCGCTGGCATTCTCGGCGGTCCTGCTGGTGGCATTCAGCCGCATTCCGCTCCGTCTGGTTCTGTCTACGCTGAAGCCGCTGATTGTCATCATCACGCTGACCTCTATTATCAATATCTTCTTTACCAAAGGGGAAACGCTTCTGACCCCCGAGACGTGGAAGGTCCATATCTATCTCGAAGGGCTTTGGAACGCGCTGTTCATGATTGTGCGCATTACGGTCCTGCTGGCGGTAACGGGCGTTTTTCTGACCTTTTCCACCACGCCGATTGCGCTGACCGATGCGCTCGAATCGCTCCTGATGCCGCTTTCCAAGCTGCATATTCCGGTCCACGACCTTGCCATGATTACCACCATTGCCCTGCGGTTCATTCCCACTCTGAGTGAGGAAACTGAGAAGATTATGAACGCGCAGAAGGCGAGAGGTGCGGACTTTTCAAGCGGCGGGCTGATTAAGCGCGCAAAGGCACTCCTACCCGTGTTCATTCCGCTTCTGTCCTCGGCGTTCAAGCGGGCGGATGAGCTTGCAAACGCGATGGATTGCCGCTGCTACCACGGCGGTGCGGGCAGAACACGGCTGAATGTGCCGCGCTTCCGTGTATCGGATGCCGTGGCAATCCTGCTGGTAACCGCCTTCGGTGTCGGCGTGTTCTTCCTGAACCGCCTCGGCATCGGGTATACCATGAAGTAACGCCATGAAGCTGTTACTCAGAATCGCTTATGTTGGGACCCGCTACGGCGGGTATCAGGTCCAGCCAAATGCGGACACGGTGCAGGCGCGGCTGAATCTCGCGGCGGCGCGGCTGTTCGGGTATCCCTGCGACATTGTGGGATGCAGTCGGACCGACAGCGGGGTCCACGCGCGGGAATTCTGCGCAGCGGTCACAAAACGGGGGACCGATTGTCTGGAGACCGCTATTCCCGCCGCACGGCTTCCGCTTGCCTTTTCCGCGAACCTGCCCGATGACATCTGCGTGTATGACGCGTGCTTTGTCCCATCGGAATTCCATCCGCGCTACGGCGTGGTGATGAAGGAATATATCTATCGGATTTTGAACCGTGCGGTTCGGGACCCGTTTGAAGCCGACCGCGCCTATCATCTGCCAAAGCCGCTCCCCGAAGCGGCGCTTGAGCGGATGAAGCTTGCGGCGGAGCGCCTTTGCGGAACGCACGACTTCCGCGCGTTCATGGCACAGGGCTCGAAAATTGCCGACACCGTGCGCACGGTCTATGCCTCCGAGGTCACACGGGAGGGGGATATGCTCCTCTACCGTGTCCGCGCGGACGGGTTTCTTTACAACATGGTGCGGATACTGGCGGGAACGCTTGTCGAGGTCGGGGAGGGAAAGCGCACCGCCGAGGAAATCCCCGATATTCTCCGCTCGCTTGACCGCTCCCGCGCGGGGCGGACCTTGCCCGCGTGTGGACTGTATCTGAATCGGGTATTCTATCCCGAGGACCCATTCGGAAGGGAGGGAAACGGTTGAAGCGAAGAAGTGCCCGCGTATCTGTTCGTCCCGAGCGACCGCTCGATGCTTATTATGAGAGCATTTCCGAGCGCTTCGGGATCGCGCAGGTTTTGCTGTATCTTTCCCTGCTCGTGTTTGTCGTGCTGTCGCTGATCGGCAACACAGGGCTTCTGACCTACCAGAATTTCTATTACTTTTTCAAGGACCTCGGCGCGTCCGCCGAAACGGTGGACGTTCTCCACACCGATGCGCTGAGCTATCCCACCGACTCCGCGCAGAGCTTCACCCTCTACCGACAGGGGCTTGCCATTGCGGGGAACACCTCGGTCACGGTCTTTACGCCATCGGGCAGACAGGCAATCAGCCAAAAGCTGCAATACGACAAGCCGACCGCCGAAGGGTCGGGGAAATACCTGCTCGTCTACGATGCGGACAGCACGCAGTATTCGCTCTACAATTCCTACGCGCAGGTTTGGTCCGGCAAAAGCCGTTACCCCATCCGAAGCGCGGCGGTTTCGGCATCGGGGGCGTACCTGTTGCTTTCCGCATCGGACGAATTCCCCTCGGAAATGGAGCTTTACGATGACCGCTTTGACCGAATCGGCTATTTCACGCTTTCGTCCTACGTCACGGATGTTGCCATCAACCGCAAGGGGACCGTGTTTGCCTTCCTCGCCTCCGAGGTGCGGGACGGCGCGTTTGCAACCTCTGTCCGCATCTACGAAACGGGACGGAGCGAGCCGATTGCGGTCACACCGCTCGGAAACGGGCTGGGGCTTTCCTGCTCCTTTACCGACAGCGGCAACCTGTCCGTTATCTGCGGGGACGGCGTTTACATCGTTTCTCCGCGCGGGAATCTTTTGAACAGCTATGCGTTTGACGGAAAAACCATCCGTTCCGCAGACGGAAACGGGGACGGCTGTGCCCTGATTCTTGCGGAAAACGACATTTCTTCAAAAAAATCCGCAATCGTATTTGACAAAAGCGGGAAAATGTTGTATAATGAAGCCATAACCGAAACGGCGGTAACCGTAAGGCTCTGCGGAGACGTAATATTTCTGCAAGGCTCCGATGGGGTTGAGCGCATCCGCACCGACAACGGGCGCACGGAAAAGTACACCTGTGTCACCGACGGGCGCTTTATGCTCGCCTATGATGACAGTTGTGTCCTGCTCTGCTCGTCCAAACGGGCGGTGTTCTGCCGATTCGGAAACTAAAATAAGGAGAGTTTTACCATGCAGTACATTTTTGATATCTGCGCGCTTGCCATTGCGGGGGTCATCATTTTCAGCTGTGCGCGCAAAGGGTTCTTTCTGACGGTGCTCAGCTTCTTCAAGTTCCTGCTTGCCGTTCTCGCGGCGTACTTCTTCGGCGGCGCACTCGGCAGCCTGCTCGGAAAGATGTTTATCAACGAGGCGGTTTACGGGTCGGTTTCCAAGAAGATTACCAAAATCTATGAAAGCACTGCGGGAGCCTTCAATGCGGAAAGCATCACGGAGGCGATTCCGAAATTCCTGCGCACCGAGGCGTTGACCGAAAAGCTGAACGGGCTGACCGAAACGGGCGCGGAGCTGGCGGATGCCATGTCGCAGACCGTTGCGGACGCGCTGTCGGCGGTCATCTGCACGGTGGTGGGCGCAATTCTGATGTTCGTCATCGCAATGGTCGTTCTGACGATTGTGTACGCGATTCTCAAGGCAATCCGCTCGAAGTTCAAGCTGCTCGGGCTTGCGGACGGCATTCTCGGCGCTGTGCTCGGCTGTATGATTGCATCGCTGGCGCTGATGCTGTTTGCCTCGCTCGTAAAGGTCTTTTTCGGAAATTCGGATGCCTATAACGCCTCCAAAATTCTGAAGTTCTTCGGAAACGCAACGCTGGGAGACTTCTTCGGCTGGCTCAACATCGGGAATTGGATCGACAAACTCAACAGTTAATCCCAAAACGAAAGGCTTTTTACCATGACCATGTGTTCACAGTGCCACAAGCGCGTGGCAGTCGTGTTTATGACGCGGGTGGAAAACGGGGAAAAGACCACCCGCGGGCTTTGCATGAAATGCGCAAAGGAGCTGGGCGTTCCGATTGACAACATCGTCGGAAACGTGATTGACCAGCTCGGAATTTCCCCCGAACAGCTGGAGAATGCCGAAAACGACCTCGGTGAAATGCTCGGACAAGCGCTCAAGCCCTCCGATTGCGATGACCCTGAGGACGGCGGCGCGCCCGCCATCGACTTCCCAAAGCTGTTCCGCGATGCGGGCTTGGTCCCGCCCGAAGCCCCCAAGCCCGCAGACGGTGCCCCCGCCGCGGACAAGGGCAAGAGCGACCGCAGACGGGAAAAGGAGCAGAAAAAGCTGAAGTTCCTGACCACCTACTGTCGGAATCTGACCGAATTTGCGCGGAAGGGGAAGCTCGACAACATCATCGGGCGCGACCGCGAGCTGGCACGTGTGATTCAGATTCTCTGCCGCAGACAGAAGAACAATCCCTGTCTCATCGGCGAGCCCGGGGTCGGAAAGACCGCGATTGCCGAGGCGCTTGCCATCCGCATTGCGGCTGGAAATGTCCCGTACAAGCTGCGCGGGAAGGAAATTTATCTGGTTGACATGACCGCCCTTGTTGCGGGGACGCAGTTCCGCGGGCAGTTTGAATCCCGCATTCTCGGACTTCTCGGCGAGGTGCGCGAGGTCGGCAATGCGATTCTTGTGATTGACGAGGTGCACAACATCGTCGGCACGGGAGAAGCGGAGGGAAGCGTCAATGCGGCGAACATCCTCAAGCCCGCCCTGTCACGCGGCGAGGTGCAGGTCATCGGCGCAACCACGCTGAACGAATACCGCAAGTATATCGAAAAGGACTCCGCACTGGAGCGCCGCTTCCAGCCCGTCACGGTCAACGAGCCGTCGGTGGACGAGTCGGTGGAAATGCTTCAGGGCATCAAGCACTACTACGAGGAATTCCACGCCGTCACGATTCCCGATGCGGTTCTGCGGCGGGCGGTGGTGCTTTCCGAGCGCTATATCACCGACCGTTTTCTGCCCGACAAGGCGATTGACCTGATTGACGAGGCGGCGGCGCACCGTTCGCTTTCGTCTGCGGTGCTGGCGGAAAGCTACGAGGTCCGCGACAAGTTGCTGGCGCTTCGGAGCAAGCGCGAGGCGCTGGAGGGCGAGATTGCGGGGAACGCGCAGGTGGAGAACAGCCGCTACGAGGAGATTTCCAACATTCAGTCCGAGGAATTGCGTCTGAGTGCACGGTTGAATGAGCTGGAGCCCGAAACGCACCGCATCGAGCTGACCGAAAACGACATTGCCGATGTGATTGAGCTGTGGACGGGCGTTCCCGCAACCACCATTACGGAGAACGAATTCCGTCGGGTTGACCGTCTTGAAGAACGTCTCAAGGAGCATATCGTGGGGCAGGACCAAGCCGTGGAAGCGGTGGCAAGAGCCATCAAACGGAGCCGCGCGGGAATCTCCTACAAGCGCAAGCCCGTGTCCTTCATCTTTGCGGGACCGACAGGGGTCGGAAAAACCGAGTTGGTCAAGGCGCTGGCAAATGACCTGTTCTGCTCGCCCGAGACCTTGATTCGTCTGGATATGTCGGAATTCATGGAGAAGCACGCGGTATCTCGAATCATCGGCGCCCCCCCCGGATACGTCGGCTACGACGAGGCGGGACAGCTGACCGAGAAGATTCGCCGCAGACCCTATTCGGTCGTGCTGTTTGACGAGATTGAGAAGGCGCACCCCGATGTGCTGAACATTCTGCTCCAGATTCTCGACGACGGCAGAATCACCGATGCGCGCGGCAAGACCGTCAACTTTGAAAATACCGTCATCGTCATGACCACCAACGCGGGCTCGGATCACTCCGCGGCAACGGCGGGCTTCAGCGCAAGCGAGCAGACCGCCGCCGAGGACAAAACGCAAAAGGCGCTCTCCTCCTTCCTGCGCCCCGAGTTCCTCAACCGTGTGGATGAAATCATCACGTTCCGTCAGCTCGACCGCAACGACTTTGTGCGCATTGCCTCCATCATGCTCGGAGAGCTTTCCGAGGCGCTGGCGGAGAAGCATATCACGCTGACCGTGACCGATGTCGCAAAGGAACGCATTGCGGAAAAGTCTTATTCCCGCACCTACGGTGCGCGGAATATGCGGCGCTATATTCAAAAGGAAGTTGAGGACAAGCTCGCGGCGGAGCTGATCTCGGGCTACGATCGGAATTACACGCAGGCAACCGTTGACGCAGACGCGGACGGCATCTGCGTCCGGTGCCTCTGATGGGAATAGAAGAAAAGCGGATCCGTTGGTGTCGTACCACACCGCGGGACGCGTTAAAGCTGCTCGGAAGCAACGGGCAGAGCGGGCTTTCCCACAAGGAAGCCTACGCGCGGCTCCGAAAAAACGGTCCAAACCGTTTCATGGAGCCGCCGAAACAGGCTTACGGCATTCTGCGGCGCCTGCTTCGGGACCCCGTTCTGCTCCTGACCCTGCTGTGCGGGGTCCTGTCGCTGTGCTTTGACGAGCTGCTGAGCGGTCTGCCGTTCCTGCTCCTGCTCGGTGCTTGGGGCGGGCTGTTTCTCGGGCGGCTGTTGCACGCAATCGGGCGGTTCCAATCGGAATTCGCCTTTTTCGGCACCCCGTCGGTTACGGTCCTGCGTGAGGGGGAAGCCTTTCTGATTCCCGCCACGCGCGTGGTGCGCGGCGATGTCATCGTGCTTCACAAAGGGGATATTGTCCCGTGCGACTGTCGTTTGCTCTCGGGGGATGACCTGACCGTGCGCATGACATGGCGCGAGGGAGACAAGCCGACCCCGCATCTCTATCGCAAAACCGCCGACCGTCTCTATGCGTTCGGCGATACCGCACAGGCACCCGATTTTGAAAACATGGTCTACGGCGGCTCGGAAATCGTTGCGGGCAGTGCCGTGGCGCTTGCGGTCGAGTTGGGGGAGACCTCCTTTCTCGGCGCGATGGGGGAGCGCTTCGGAAAGAACGCGCGGGCGGTCAGGGGCGAAATGCTCGGCGGCATTCTGCCGTACTGCAAGCTGTTGTCCTTTGCCTCGCTCCTGCTGCTGTTTCTGGTCGGCATTGTGTCGCTGTTCGCGGCACCCTCGGACTATACCTCCCTGCGCGTTTTTCTACCCGTCTGCGTCATCACCGCATCGGCATCGGTCGGCATCACAGGGCTGTACTTTACCGCACTGCTCTTTCGGAACCGCCGCGCGGCGGGGGCGGCAAAGCAGAAGCGGAACCGCGTTTACATCCGAACCGATATTGCAAATGAGACCCTGCCGTATCTGACCGACCTTGTGATTACCGACCGCTCCGCCTTCTCGGACGGCAGACTGCATCTGCGTGCGGGCTATACGGGAGACGGCGTGGTAACGGGCGGCGCGCCGCTCGCGGGACTTGCCGAAGCCTTTGTCCTGCTGGCAAAGGCGCGCGAGGCACTTCCCGCCGCACAGTGCGACCGCTTTACCGAAACCGAGGACATGACCTATCTTTCCGAGCTGTTGCGGGCAAGCAAATTCGACCTGCACGCGCTTGATATCCGTCTCTCTGCCGTGAACCTGATTGCGGCAGGGGACGAGGAGCTGTTGCACGTTGCAACGGCAACCGAGACCTTCCGCCTGCACATCACACACGGTGTTGGCGCGGTCACGGGCTGCTCCGCGATTCAGTCCGAGGGCGGTGTGCTTCCCATGACCCCCGAGCGGCTGGAGCGCATTCTGCGCTTCTGTGCACGCGAGGAGGACACGGCGGGCAGTGTGCGGACCGTGGTCAAGGAGAAGAACGGGCGGTTTCTGCTCGTGGGTCTGCTTGCGCTGGGCGAGGTGTTCCTGCCCGACCTGAACGAACGGCTGGAAAAGCTGAACCAAGCGGGGGTACGGGTCTCGGTCCTTCTGCCGCTTTCCCGCGAGGACTGCCTGCGATATTTCCGCAATTGCTGTCCCGATATCCCGATTGAAGAACCTGCGGCGCTTGAGCAGGACAGCGGCGCGGCATTCCGCATTGCGGCGGACGTAGATCGGGATTATGTGACCGAATATCTGAAAAGGCTGAAGAAAAAAGGGCGGACGGCGGCACTGCTGTGCAACCGCACCGACAACCGACAGCTGCTCGGCGCGGCGGCGCTCCGCGTGGTCTGCGACGACTGCTTCGGGCTTCTGTGCGACAGCGGGGAAGCCCTGCCCGAGCGAATCCCGATTGCCGACCTCACGGTGCGGGACGGGTGCACGCAAACCGTGCGCAATTCCGCCGACCTGCTTCTCTGCCGCGCGGGAGCATCGGGCGGGGGAATTGCCGCGCTGGAGCCGATTCTGCGCCGCTCCAAAGCCATGACATGGCGGTTGCGGGCACTTTTGTGGAATCTCACACTCCTCAAGCTCGCGCGGATGCTCTTCTTTACGCTCTGCGCACTCTCGGGGCTGGGTCCGCCGACCGCCGCGGAAACGCTGTTTGTCTGCTTCGGCGGGGACTTGGCGGCGCTGTACGTCGCGCAAACGGGAAAGCTCCAGCATCCCGAGCGCACGCCGTTCCGCCCCGAATACACAAGCCTGATGCACTTCTTCCGTGACCGCAGAATTGCGGTGTGTACGGCGGTTCCGCCGCTTGCAATCTGGTTCGTTTCACTGATTCTGCGCGTGACGGGCTTGCTCTCAACGGAAGCCGCGCAGTCGCTCCCGATTCTCGGGCTTGCGATTTTGCAGGTCGTGCTTCTGACCTTTGCGGAGTCCGATGACGTGCGGATGCGGAATTCCTCGGGCTATGCAAGGCTTGCGGTGCTCCTGCTCGTGCCGCTGTTGCCGTCGGTTCTGCTGTCGGTTTTGATTCCCGCAGTCGGAAAGGTCACGGGGCTTGGGACATGGTCGCTCGCCTCGGGCTTCATGACGGTGTTCGCGTTTCTCGCGTCTCTTGCGGGAACCTTGCCGATCTTCCGCAAAAAGCCGAAATAGAGCGGGGCGCGCCCGCATATACTGTACCGAGCCTATCGGGAAGGAGAAACGGTATGAAACGGTACAGTACGGCGGAATTGCGGAAGCTGGAGATCGTCAATCTGTGCGACGGCGCACGGCTCGGCTACGCGGAGGATTTTGAATTCGAGGCGGAGGGAGATTGCTCGCGCATCCTCTCGCTGATTATCTCGGGCAGCTGCGGCTTTCTCGGAATCGGCAGGGAGGACGATCTGGTCATCCCGTGGTGCCGCGTGGAGTGCATCGGAGAGGACACCATTCTGGTCAGACTCACACCGCAGGAGTTCTCTGCCTGTCTCTGCGGCAGAAAAAGCGGCTCCCGACATCTGTTCGGCAAGCATAAATGTTAACAAAATGTAAAAACAAGTAAAAACCGATTGAAAAAGGCGGCGGAATATGGTATAATTCAATGTAATTGTGCCGGACCGTTGCCTTTTTGCGTCGACGGCGCAAAATAATACACACATCGGACGAAAATCGCCTCGGTGCCGTGCCGTGCGGTACGGTTTCGGCGGATGCGCCGCGATGGTGGAAAAAACCGAAGGAGGACATGAATCATGTCTGTTATCTCAATCAAGCAGCTGCTTGAAGCAGGTGTTCATTTCGGACACCACACCAGAAGATGGAACCCGAAAATGCAGGAGTACATTTTCACGGAGCGGAACGGTATTTATATTATCGACCTGCAAAAAACCGTGAAAAAGTTCGACGAGGCGTATAACTTCGTCCGCGAGCTCTCCGAAAAGGGCGGAACCCTGCTGTTCGTGGGTACCAAGAAGCAGGCGGCGGAAGCCATCAAGGAAGAGGCTACCCGTTGCGGAATGTACTATGTCAACGTGCGTTGGCCCGGCGGTATGATGACCAACTTCAAGACCATCAAGAAGTCGATCAACCGTCTGAACAACCTCTACAAGATGCAGGAGGACGGCACGTTCGATCTGCTTCCGAAGAAGGAGGTTGCCGCTATGCAGAAGGAAATCTTCGACCTCGAGAAGAGCTACGGCGGTATCAAGACCATGGAGCAGTTGCCCGATGCGGTGTTCGTGGTTGACCCCAAGAAGGAGCACATCGCAGTGCTTGAGGCAAAGAAGCTGGGCATTCCGGTTATCGCAATCGTGGATACCAACTGCGACCCCGATGACGCAGACTATATCATCCCGGGTAACGATGATGCAATCCGCGCAATCAAGCTGATTTCCTCCTCGCTGGCTGATGCCGTAATCGAGGGCAAGCAGGGTGAAGAGACGGCGGAAGCGACCGCCGAAGAGACCGCGACCGACGCGGAGTAATCGAAAGGGGAAACGAAAATGGCTGCTATTACCGCAAAAGATGTTGCCGCGCTCCGCGCAAAGACCGGTATCGGTATGATGGAGTGCAAGAAGGCGCTGGTTGAGGCGGACGGCGATATGGATGCCGCTGTCAAGATTCTGCGCGAGAAGGGCGAATTGAAGGCTGAGTCCAAGATGGCAACCAGAATTGCCGCCGACGGACTGGTTGAAATTCTCAAGGAGGGTGACCTGACCGCAATGATCGAGGTCAATTCCGAGACCGACTTCGTGGCTAAGAACGAGACCTTCAAGGCGTTCGTAACCGATCTGCTGAAGATTATCATCGCGCAGAAGCCCGCAACGGTGGAAGCCCTGATGACCTGCAAGTATGACGATGAAATGACCGTTGATGCCAAGCTGAAGGAAATGATCTTCAAGATCGGCGAGAAGCTGACGGTTCGCCGCTTCGTTCTGGTTGAGGGCATCACCAGCACCTATATCCACGGCAACGGCTCCATCGGCGTTGTTGCGAAATTCAAGACCGATGTGGCGGACAAGCCCGAGTTTGCGGCGTTCGCAAAGAACATCGCGCTCCAGATCGGCGCTTACCCGACCCCGTATCTCTGCCGCGAGCAGGTTCCCGCGGATGTGATTGAGGAAGAGAAGAAGATTCTTCTGGCGCAGATCGCAAACGATCCCGCAAATGCGAAGAAGCCCGATGCAATCAAGGCGAAGATGGTCGAGGGTCGTGTTTCCAAGTTCTACGACAACAACTGCCTGCTGGATATGGGCTATGTCAAGGACGAGGACATGAAGGTCGGTCAGTACGTCAAGGCTACCGCAAAGGAGCTGGGCGGCGAGATTGAAATCGCGGAATTCTACCGCTACGAAAAGGGCGAGGGAATCCAGAAGCGCGAGGACAACTTTGCAGAGGAAATCGCAAAGCTGACCGCGAACAAGTAATCGATAAAATATCGCTAAGCGGGCGAATCGGAGAAAAAATTCTCCGATTTGCCCGCTTTTTTTCCAAAACCTCTTGACAAATCAGGAATTTGTGGTATAATGTAAAGGAAATTGCTTTACAGTTTACAGTCGGAAGCGCGGTGAATCGTATGTTTGAAAAGAATCTGAAAATCGGGTTCCTGCTGGATTTTTACGGAGATATGCTTTCCGAGCGAAAGCGGACCGTGCTGGATTACTATTACAACGACGACCTCTCGCTGTCCGAAATCGCGGACGAAATCGGCATCTCGCGTCAAGGCGTGCGGGAGCTGATTAAGAAGGCAGAGGATGAGCTGCTGTTTTTTGAGGAAAAATTGGGGCTGGCGGCAAGGTTCCGACAGGCAGGCGAGCAAGCGGAGCGGCTTCTCGGGCTGTTGCGGGAACGGGGTGCCGACAGCGAAATCATGGAAGCGGCGGAGGACCTTGCAAGGTCGGTCCGCTGACGGAAGGAGGGAAGCGTACCGTGTTTGAAAGTCTCGGCGAGAAGCTGTCAAACGCATTCAAAAAGTTCAGAAGCAAGGGAAAGCTGACCGAAGCGGATGTCAAGGCGGGAATGCGCGAAATCAAGCTCGCGTTGCTGGAAGCGGACGTCAACTTCAAGGTGGTCCGTGACTTTATCAAAATCGTGTCCGAACGGGCGGTCGGAAGCGAGGTTCTGGAATCGCTCCTGCCCGCACAGCAGATTGTCAAAATCGTAAACGAGGAGCTGACCCGTCTCATGGGCGGCTCGCAATCCAAGCTGACAATTGCATCCAAGCCGCCAACGGTTATCATGATGGTCGGCTTGCAGGGCGCAGGTAAGACCACACACGCGGGCAAGCTCGCGGGGCTTTACAAAAAGCAGGGCAAAAAGCCGCTGTTGGTTGCCTGCGACGTGTACCGTCCCGCCGCAATCAAGCAGTTGCAGGTGGTGGGAGAAAAGCTGGATATCCCCGTGTTTACCATGGGTGATCAGGTCTCTCCCGTCAAGATTGCAAAGGCGGGCGTTGAATACGCCAACCAAAAGGGCTACGACATGGTGTTCATCGACACCGCAGGTCGGTTGCAGATTGATGAGGTCCTGATGGAGGAGCTGGAGCAGATCAAGGAGGCAGTCAAGCCGACCGAGATTCTGCTGACGGTGGACGCGATGATCGGTCAGGAATCGGTCAACGTGGCGGAAACCTTCAACAACAAGCTGGACATCACGGGCGTAATTTTGACCAAGCTGGACGGCGATACCCGTGGCGGTGCGGCACTTTCCATCCGCTATGTGACGGGAAAGCCGATCAAATTCGTGGGAACCGGCGAGAAGCTGGACACCATCGAGCCGTTCTATCCCGACCGCATGGCATCGCGGATTCTCGGCATGGGAGACGTGCTGACGCTGATTGACAAGGCGCAGGCGGCTTACGATGAGAAGCAGGCGGTGGAGCTGGAAAAGAAAATGCGCCAGCAGACCTTTACGCTGGACGATTATCTCGGACAGCTGATGCAGCTCAAAAAGATGGGCAATCTGGAGCAGCTGGTCGGCATGATGCCCGGGATGAACGCAAAGGCGCTGAAGGACGCGAAGGTGGACGAAAAGGTGCTGGTGCGAACCGAAGCCATCATCCACTCCATGACAAAAAAGGAGCGGGAGCACCCCGAGATTATCAATGCGTCACGCAAAAAGCGCATCGCACAGGGCTCGGGCACCTCGGTTGAGGAGGTCAATAAGCTGCTCAAGCAGTTCGACCAGATGCTCAAAATGATGCGGCAATTTACCGAAATGGGAAAGACCCGCAAAGGAAAGAAAATGCTCGGCAGAATGAAGATGCCTTTCTGATTTCACCGTTCATTCATAAAACCATATTTTATTTATTTTTCGGAGGAAAAAATCATGGCAGTAAAAATGAGACTTACCAGAATGGGCGCAAAGAAGGCTCCGTTCTATCGCGTTATCGTGGCGGACAGCCGCTCGCCCAGAGACGGTCGCTTCATCGACACGATCGGCACCTACAACCCGCTGACCAACCCCGTTGAGATTAAGCTCGATGCGGAGAAGGCAAAGAAGTGGCTCGGAAACGGCGCTCAGCCGACCGAAACCGTCAAGGCGCTTCTGAAGAAGAGCGGGATCGTTGACTGATCCCCTTTCACGGGAGTAACGCGGTATGGCAAATTTACAGGAAACCTTGCTTGATATCGCAAAGGCGATTGTCGATAACCCCGATGAGGTAAAGGTTGTAACCGAGGAGGACGAGCGTTCGATTACGCTCACGCTCACGGTTGCAACGGATGACACGGGAATGGTCATCGGCAGACACGGCAGAATCGCAAAGGCGATTCGCACGGTCATCAAGGCTGCATCTGCCGGCAGCGGCAAAAAAGTGAATGTGGAAATTCGTTGAAGCCGAAAAACCGGACGCTTGCCGTTCGGTTTTTTCGTTATCAGGAGGAGACATGGAGGAATCGGATATCCTGCGCTTTCCCGAGGAGCGGGAAAGGGAGGAGCGTTTGCGCGGCATGACGGCGGAGGCACTGTGCTCGGCACTTTCCCGTCTTGAAGCATCCTTACCCACCGCTCCCGACACCGCGGCAGAGGACGAGCGGCGGCAAGCGGTGAAAATCCTATCAGTTTTAGAACGTGAGACCGCCCGATTTCTCGCGGCGGAGCGCGGCAAGACCGACGTGTTCGGGCATTTGCGGGATGCGGGCGGCTTTTATGCCGACTATTGCGAAATGCAAGCCGCTTTGCAGGAGGGAACCCAACGGCTGGCGGAGCTTTTCCATCGGGAACCCAACGGGCAAGCCGTTGACCGCTACACGGAATGGGCGGTGCTCCGCCTGTCACAGGGCTTGCACGAGGACCCAGCCGTTACCGATGCGGCGCGCGCACTGCTCGGTCGGCTCCGCGAGGTGCAGAACCGACAGGCAAAGGAGGCAGAGCGCACCGCGCAGCTGCGGGCGTGTCTGCGCACCTTTTTGCGGGAGACAATCCCCGCATATTGCGAGCGCGCCCTGCCGCTCTCGGACGCGCGGAACGGCGGAAAAGCACCGCAGGCAGGTCAGCTGTTGGCACTCGTCGGAGAGCTGAACGATGCCATCGTGCGCACAAGGCGGGCGCTTGAATCGGTCTGACCGCTTGACAAATCGCAAGGGTTGTGTTACAATAAAAGCAGAAAAGCAGAATATGATTCGGAGGTTTTGCTATGAAGCCCTATTTACTGGCACTCGACCAAGGGACAACAAGCTCGCGTTGCATTCTGTTCGATCGGCACGGGACGGTGCTGTCGCGGGTCAATCGGGAATTCCGACAGTCCTATCCGCAGGACGGCTGGGTGGAGCAGGATGCAACCGAAATACTCGCCTCGCAGATGGGCGTTGCGGTGGAAGCCATGCTCCGCGCGGGCATCGGCGCGGAGGAGATTGCGGCAATCGGCATCACGAACCAGCGGGAAACGGTTGTTGTCTGGGACCGCGCCACGGGAAAGCCGATTTGTCCCGCCATCGTCTGGCAGTGCAGACGGACGGCGGAGCGTTGCGCCGAGCTGAAGCGGCAGGGGCTTGAGCCGATGCTCCGCGAGAAAACGGGACTGATTGCGGACCCGTACTTTTCGGCAACCAAGCTGCAATGGATTCTGGAGAATATCCCCGATGCCCGCCGCCGCGCGGAGGCGGGGGAGCTTTGCTTCGGCACGGTGGACAGCTGGCTCATCTGGAATCTGACGGGAGGAAAGGTCCACGCCACAGACCCCTCCAATGCGGCGCGCACCATGCTGTTCAACATTCACACGGGGCAATGGGACCGCGACCTGCTTGAGCTGTTCGGCATTCCCGAGGCGATTCTGCCCGAGGTCAAGCCGTCCTCCTGTCTGTTCGGTTATACCTCCGAGCACCTCTTCGGGGAGCGCATTCCGATTTCGGGCGTGGCGGGGGATCAGCAGGCGGCGCTGTTCGGACAGGGCTGTTTTGATGCGGGCGATGTCAAGAATACCTACGGCACGGGCGGATTTTTGCTGATGAACACGGGCGAGACCCCCGTTGCATCGCGCGCGGGACTGCTGACAACGGTCGGCTGGCAGCTTGGGGACCGCATGACCTATGTGCTGGAGGGCTCGGTCTTTGTCTGCGGCGCGGTTATTCAGTGGCTGCGGGACGGTCTGCATCTGTTCGGAAAGGCGAGCGAGACCGAGGCAATGGCAACCGCCGTCCCCGACAGCGCGGGTGTTTATCTGGTTCCCGCATTTGTCGGGCTGGGCGCGCCGCACTGGGACCCGTTCGCACGCGGCTCGATTCAGGGGCTGACCCGTGCGGTGACAGCCAATCACATCGTGCGCGCGGCGCTGGAATCCATGGCGTACCAGACGGCGGACGTGCTGGAAGCCATGCGGCGGGATGCGGCGGCGCCCATCGGAAGCATCCGCGTGGACGGCGGCGCATCGGCAAACGATTTTCTCCTGCAATTCCAGAGCGATATTCTGGGTGTTCCGCTTTCCCGCCCGCACTGCGTGGAGACCACCGCATGGGGCGCGGCAAGCCTTGCGGCGCTGGCGGTCGGATACTACAGCGACCTGACCGAATTGCGCAAGACCCGGCTGGCGGACCGCACCTTTACCCCCGAGATGTGCGGGGAGGAGCGGGAAAAACGGCTGGCGGGTTGGCACAAGGCGGTGGACCGCTCCCTTGCGTGGATATAAGGGGAGAAATTTTGCGGAAAATTGCAAAAAGCTCTTGATTTTTGCGGCGGGATGTGGTATAATATATCCGTTGCGAAAAAGAAGGCAGACCTCAGCCGAAGCCGAAAGGCAAAGCGCAACGGGAGCGGAGGCATAGCTCAGTTGGNNGCTGTGGTGGAATTGGCAGACGCGCGGGACTCAAAATCCCGTGGTAGCGATACCGTGTCGGTTCGACCCCGACTACCGGCACCAAAGGGAACCCTGCCGCCTGATGTTTTTGGGCGGCAGGGTTTTGCTTGTTTGGGAGGTGTCGAATGGACGACAGGATGTATCTTTGCATCGACCTCAAAAGCTTTTTCGCTTCCGTGGAATGCGCCGAACGCGGACTTGACACCATGAAAACGCGGCTTGTGGTCGCGGACCCGTCCCGCGGGCGAGGTGCCATCTGTCTGGCGGTTTCTCCCGCGCTCAAGGAATTGGGCGTGCGGAACCGATGCAGAATTTACGAAATTCCCGAGGGAATCGACTATATCACGGCGCTCCCGCGCATGAAGCGGTATATGGAATATGCGGCGCGCATCTATTCGGTTTACCTGCGCTATATCAGCCCCGAGGACATCCATGTGTATTCCATTGACGAATGCTTTCTGGACATCACGTCCTACCGCAGGCTCTACGGCATGAACGAGCGGGAGCTGGCAAAGCTGCTGACCGATGCGGTGTACCGCGAAACGGGCGGCATCTGCGCAACCGTCGGAATCGGGACTAACCTCTTTCTGGCAAAGGTTGCGCTGGACATTACGGCAAAGCACGCACCGGACCGCGTCGGATATCTGGACGAGGAAGAATTCAAACGAACGGTGTGGTATCATCAGCCGCTGACGGACATCTGGAATGTCGGTCACGGCATTGCAAAGCGGCTTGAGAAAATGGGCATCTTCGATTTGCGCGGCGTTGCGGAATGCGAGGAGGCAAAGCTCTACCGCGAATTCGGCGTCAATGCGGAATTCCTGATTGACCATGCCCACGGGCGCGAGCCGTGCACCATTGCGGACATTCACGCCTATGTAGCCAAGAGCGAATCCATTTCAAACGGTCAGATTCTCTTTGAGGATTACCGCTTTGAGGATGCGCTGACGGTGCTCAAGGAAATGGTGGACCCGCTGGTTCTGGAGCTGATCGAGCGGCGCAAGGTCACCGATTCCATCAGCCTTTCGGTCGGCTATTCGCGCGATGTGCGCGGGTCGGCGGGAACGACCGTAAAGCTCGGCGGCTATACCAACTCGGCAAAGAAAATCCGCCGCGCGTTTGTGGACTGCTTCCGCAAAACCGTCAACCCGAACTATCCCATCCGCCGCATCAATGTGGGACTGAACGACCTACAGGACGAGGCTTGCGCAACGCTGGACCTGTTTACCGACCTCGACGCGGAGAAGCGCGAGCTGGAGCTCCAGAAAACGGTTCTGGGACTGCGAAAAAAATACGGCAAGAATGCGATTCTGCACGGAATCAGCCTTGAGGAAAAGGCGACCGCGCGGGAGCGGAATCGGCTGATCGGAGGGCACAACAGTGGAGAAGAAGGCAAGTAACCTTGACCGCGCGCGCCAATTCATGCCGTTTGCGGCACTGCGCGGCTTTGAGGAGCTGATCCGTGAGCAGGAGCGGAAGCCCGAGCCGCGGCGGACGCTCTCCGAGGAGGACGCGGCGGCGCTGTCGCGGAGGCTGTCCCGCACCGCGCGCGGCAGTCTGGTGCGCGTGACGCATTATGACGGTAATGCCTACAAAACAACGGTCGGTATGGTATCGGACATTGATCTTGCCACCCGCAGTCTGCGGATTGTCAAGACCTCAATCCGATTCGACGATATATCGGAAATTTCGGAGCTCAACAAGTTCAACAGCTGAAAGGAAACGAATATGAAAGCAATTTACACGATTACGCTCAACCCTGCGTTCGATCTGCATTATCGGATGGCGCATTTCGAGGCGCAGAAGGAAAACTACGTTGACAGCATCCTCTGCGATGCGGGTGGAAAGGGGATTAACATTTCCCGTGCCCTGAAGGTCAACGGAACCGAAAGCACCGCATTCGTCATTCTCGGTGACGAGAACGGCGCGGCGTTTGAGGCACAGCTGAAGCGCGACGGTCTGCACTATGCGCCGATTCACACGGCGGGACGCATCCGTGAGAACATTACCCTGCACCCCGCAGACAGCAAGGAAACACGCATCAGTCTCGATACCTTCCGCGTGACGCCCGATATTCTGCACGAGCTGGAGAAATCGGTGCTTGACACCTGCCGCGCGGGGGACCTGCTCGCGTTTGCGGGAAGGAATCCGAAGGGCTTGGAGAAGGCGGAGGTCATTGCCTTTTTGCGCCGTCTCATTGCAAGCGGTGTGCGCGTGATTGTGGATTCCAACTCCTTTACGCCCGAGGACCTGACCAAAATTCACCCGTGGCTCATCAAGCCGAACGAGCAGGAGATTGTCTCCTTCCTCGGAACACCTGTGGAAAACGCGCAGGACGCGGCACACGCGGCGGCGGAGCTGGTGAAGCGCGGCGTGGCGGAGGAGGTTATGATTAGTCTCGGAGGAGACGGCGCGGTCTGGTCGGATGGGCAGGACTCGCTGATTCTGTCCGTGCCCAAGCTGGCGCATCCCGTTTCCACCATCGGTGCGGGAGACAGCACGCTGGCGGGCGTTCTGCACGCGACCGCGCGGGGACTGGACCGTGAAGCCGTCCTGCGCACGGCAGTCTCGTTCGGCACCGCCGCCTGCATGACCGAGGGAACCCTGCCGCCCAGAGCGGAGGATGTGCGGTCGGTTTTCGGGCAAACACGGGTGCTGTAAGCCGAATCGGAGCGGAAAATCGCCGCAAAAGTATTTTATTTACAAAAAAGGTGTTTACAAACGGCTCGATTTGTAGTAAAATAAAAAGGAATAGGACAACGGAAGAAGGAGCTTGATTATGGAGATGCAACCGAAATACCGCAGGGTACTGCTCAAGCTGTCGGGCGAGGCGCTTGCCGCGGGAGCCGACGGAATTCTGAACTTTGATTTTACCGCACAGGTCGCCGCACAGATTAAACGCTGTGTCGATGCGGGCGTGCAGGTCGCTGTTGTGGTCGGCGCGGGGAACATCTGGCGCGGCAGACAGGGAACCGATATGGACCGCGTCCGTGCGGACCACATGGGAATGCTCGCAACCGTTATCAACTCCATCGCGCTTCAGGATGCGTTCATTCACGCGGGCATGGAGGCGGTTGTCATGACCTCGGTCGACATTCATGCCTTTGCGGATACATACACCGCGCGCGATGCAATCGCCGCACTGGAGGCGGGCAAGGTCGTCATTTTCGGCGGCGGGCTCGGCGTTCCGTACTTCTCAACCGACACCACAGCGGTCCTGCGTGCGGCGGAAATTCATGCCGACTGCGTCCTGATGGCGAAGAACATCGACGCAATCTACAGCGCCGACCCGAGAAAGGACCCGACCGCAACCCGCTACAGCGAGCTGACCTACCGTCAGATCATCGACCAAAACCTCAAGGCGCTGGACCTCTCCGCCATGATTTTCTGCATGGAGAACGATGTGAACGGCTACGCCTTCGGGCTGGCGGACCCCGAAAATATTTACCGCGTTGTCATGGGCGAGCCTGTCGGCACCCTGATTCATAACAAAGACTGAACAACCGAACACTCAGGAAAGGATTGGATGAAAGTATGAAATTCAACACCAAACAGACCGAAGAAAAAATGCAGAAGAGCATTGCAGCTTACGAAAGCAATCTTTCCACCATCCGCGCAAGTCAGGCGAACGCCGCCATTGTGTCCAAGGTGACCTTTGAATACTACGGCGCGCCGACCCGCATTGTGGATATGGCATCGGTGACCGTGACCGACCCCAAAACCCTGACCATTTCTCCCTACGACCGCTCCACCCTCAAGCCGATGGTGAAGGCGATTCTGGCATCCGACATCGGCATTACGCCGAGCGACGACGGCAGTGTGATTCGTCTGATTTTCCCGCAGCTGACCGAGGAGCACCGCAAGGAGCTGACCAAGCAGATTCAGAAAATGGGCGAGGAAGCGCGCGTTGCCATTCGGAATGTCCGCCGCGAAGCGAATGACGAAATCAAGAAGCAGAAGAAGGACGGCGAGATGACCGAGGACGAGCAGAAGGCAAGCGAGAAATCCGTGCAGGACCTGACCGACAAGTACATCAAGCAGGTAGATGACATTACCGCAAAGAAGGACAAGGAGATCATGCAGGTCTGACGGCGGCGTTTCTGCGATTCTCCGGCGGGCGCCGCAAAACGGTTCCCGCCGGATTTTTTGGAGTGCATCATGTTTTTTCAGAAAAAGAAAAAGGAAGCGGCAGGCGTTCCCGACCTCTCGGACGGGCGGCTGCGGCACATCGCCTTCATCATGGACGGCAACGGCAGATGGGCGAAAAAGCGGGGAATGCCGCGTGAATACGGGCACAAGCGGGGAGCCGAGAACTTCCGCCGCATCGGGCGGTACTGTGAATCCATCGGGTTGCAGTACATGACCGTTTACGCCTTTTCCACCGAAAACTGGAAGCGCCCCGCGCACGAGGTCGAAGCGCTTTTGGGGCTTCTGGACGACTATATCGAGGAATTCTTCCGCGAGCTTGACAAGGAAAAGATTCATCTGTGCTTTGTGGGCAACCTTTCCGCCTTTCCCGACAGTCTGCGGGAAAAGATGGAGCGGCTGGACCGCGAAACGGCGGACCGTTCGTTTCGGCTCAACATCGCGGTCAACTACGGCGGCAGGGAGGAGATTGCCCATGCCTGCGAAGCGCTGATTCGTGAGGGGAAGCAGACAGTGACCGAGGATGACATCTCCGCCCATCTCTATACGGCGGGATGTCCCGACCCCGATTTGATTGTCCGCACGGGCGGTGACCTGCGGTCCTCCAATTTCCTGCTCTGGCAATCCGCATATGCGGAATACTACTTTACCGACACGCTCTGGCCCGATTACCGCGAACGGGATGTGGATGAGGCAATTCGCTCCTTCATCGGTCGCAAGCGGCGCTTTGGCGGCGTGAAAAACATCTGAACTGAAAGGGATTCGCTATGAAGCAACGAATCATCACGGCGGTTGTCGCCTTCTTCGTCCTGTTGCCCGTCCTGATTTTCTCGGACACCTTCATTTTCCCGCTCGGGCTTGCCGTCTGTGCGGTCCTGTCGGTCTGGGAAATGTTCGCCTGTGTCGGGCTGAAAAACGCATGGATTTTCACCGTGCCGATGTATGCCATCGGCGCGGCATTCCCGTTTCTCATCCGCTACCTGCCCGACAGGGGTCTGCTTGCCCCGATTGCAATCTGCGCGGCGGTGGTCTGGACGCTCTATGCCTTTACGGTCCTGATCTTCTCGCACGGCAAATACCCGCTGGAAGCGGTGTTCGTTGCATCCTTCAGCCTGTTTTACATTTTCGTCGGCTTCAACGCGATTCTCTTTATCCACGATTGCGAGCCCGGCGGAAAATACCTCTACTATATCTGCTTCCTCGGCGCGTGGATTACCGACATTTTCGCGTACTTCTGCGGGCGCGCATTCGGAAAGCACAAGCTCATTCCCGATGTCAGCCCGAAAAAGACCGTGGAGGGGAGCATTGGCGGAACCGTGTTCTGCATCCTCGTCATGGTGATTTTCGGAATCGTGGTGGAAGCGTTGGTGCCGGAAATTACCGCAAACCTCCTGATTTTCGCGGTTGCGGGCGTTCTCGTTGCCGTTGTGTCGCAAATCGGGGACCTTTCCATGTCGGTCATCAAACGCAAATACGGTGTGAAGGACTACGGCTTCATTTTCCCGGGGCACGGCGGCGTGCTGGACCGCTTCGATTCGGTTATCGCGGTGTCGGCGCTTCTGATGGTGTTCTCTCTCTTCTTCAACTTTTTTGAATTGGCATGAAAGCAACGGAAACGAATTCGATTTATCCGTCCGTCACAATCTTAGGCTCCACGGGCTCGGTTGGTGAGCAGGCGGTGGACGTTGCCCGTCGGACGGGGGCAAAAATCAACGCGCTTTGTGCGGCGAAGAACGCACAGCGGGTGGAGGAGCAGGTGCGGGAATTCAATGTTCCCGTTTGCGCCATGGCGGACGAAGCCGCGGCGCGCGACCTGCGGGAGCGGCTTGCCGATACCCCCGTGCGGGTGCTCTCGGGCATGGACGGCATCTGCGAAATGATTGCGGAGCCGCACGCGGGGGACGAGGTGGTGCTGAACTCCGTCATCGGCGAGGCGGGACTGCGCCCGACGCTGGCAACGCTCGGCGCGGGCAAACGGCTGGCGCTTGCCAACAAGGAATCGCTGGTCTGTGCGGGAGAAATCGTTATGAAGCTGGCACGGCAAAAGGGACAGACCATCCTGCCCGTTGACAGCGAGCACAGCGCAATCTTCCAATGCCTGCGGGCGGGAAACCCGAAAAAAATCAAAAAGCTGCTTCTGACTGCCTCGGGCGGTCCGTTTTACGGCTACAGCAAAGCACAGCTCGCCGACATCACCCCCGAGCGCGCACTGGCACACCCGACATGGAAAATGGGGGCGAAAATCACAATCGACAGCGCCACGCTGATGAACAAGGGCTTTGAGGTCATCGAGGCGGTGCATTTGTTCGGGGTCACGCCCGAGCAGGTGGAGGTGCTGGTCCACCGTGAGAGCATAATGCACTCGGCGGTCGAATATACTGACAACAGCGTGATTGCGCAGATGTCGGTGCCCGATATGCGGCTTTGCGTGCAGTATGCACTGACGCATCCCGCAAGAGCCGAGGCGGTTATTCCCGAGCTCGACCTGTTCCGCATCGGAAAGCTGACCTTTGCGCACCCTGACACCGAAACCTTCCCCCTGCTTGCGCTGGCACGGTCGGCAATCGCCTCGGGCGGGGCAGTCCCCGCAGTGGTGAACGCCGCAAACGAGGTGGCAGTGGCGGCATTTCTCGGGAAGCGGCTCACATTCCCCGCAATTGCGGAGGTCGTGACCGAGACCACAGAGCGGCTGCGCACCGAGGCGATCCGTGCGGAAACGGTGGAGGACATTTTCGCTTTTGACGCAAAAGCAAGAGCGGTTGCAAACGAAATTCTCGCTCTGCGGACCTGACGCAGAGCGGCTTTTAGGAGGATACCCGTGATAGTCCTGTATATTTTACTGGCAATTTTCATTTTCGGCTTTCTGATTTTCATTCATGAGCTGGGACATTTTCTGGTCGCGCGGGCGTGCGGCGTGAAGATTCTGGAATTCGCCATCGGAATGGGACCGCGCATTCTCTCGCACCGCTCCAAGAAGAGCGGCACGGTCTATGCGCTCCGTGTGCTTCCCATCGGAGGCTTTGTCAGTATGCTCGGCGAAAGCGGCATGGAGCTGGCGCAGGGGAACGAGAAGGGGGAGACCGTGGTCGAGGACCCGAACAACCCGCTGCTCAACGACATCAAGCCGACGGATGCGGAGGCGGAAGCGCTCTCACCCGAGGATGAAAAGCACGCCTACTGCAACCAGAGCGTTTGGAAACGGATTCTGATTTCGCTTGCAGGACCCGCGATGAACGTTCTGCTCGGGTTTCTCCTCATGTTCATCATGGTGGGCTCCATGGGGCGGCACGGCTACCTCGGTAACACCGTGATTGCGGGCTTCCCCGAAGGAAACATCAGCCAAGAATCGGGATTGATGGTGGGGGACGAGGTCCTCAAAATCGGGAAGGTGTCGGTTCACACGCTCTACCAGCTGAACTATGAAATCACCTCGCAGGGCTACAAAAAGGTGAATGTCACCGTCCGCCGGAACGGCGAAAAGGTGGTTATCAAGGACGTCATCTTTCCGACAAGCGTGCAGAGCAACATCGCCCTCGGACAGATGGATTTTCAGGTGTACGGGGAAAAACTGACCCCCGCAAAACTGATCAAACACAGCTTCTGGCAGTCCTGTTCGACGGTGAAGATGGTGTACGATTCGCTGCTCGGGCTGATCGGCGGGCGCTATCCGGCGGACAGCGTATCGGGTCCCGTCGGCATTACGGGAACGATCGCGCAGGCGGCAAAAAGCAGCGCGTTGGACGTATTGTATCTGGTGATTGTCATCTCCATCAACCTCGGCATCATGAACCTGCTCCCGCTTCCCGCGCTGGACGGCGGGCACATCCTGCTTTACGTTGTGGAGTTGATTCGCGGCAAAAAGGTTAAGCCGCAGGTCGAGGGCATCATCAACTTTGTCGGACTGATCGTCCTGCTCGCGCTGATGGCGGTTGTCATGGCAAAGGATATCATCGCGCTGTTCTGAGGAAACAACATGGAATACAACAAAATCAGAAGAAAGACCCCGTCGGTTCGGGTCGGAAGCCGCGTCATCGGCGGAGAAGCACCGATTGCGATTCAGTCCATGACCAACACCGACACCTACGACCACGCCGCAACGCTGGCGCAGGTCCGCGCGCTGGAGGCGGCGGGCTGTGACATCGTGCGCGTGACCGTCCCGACTCCCGAGGCGGCGGATATCATCCTCGCCCTGCGCGAGGGCGGCATAACCGTCCCGATTGTTGCGGATATCCATTTCGACTACAAGGCGGCTCTGCGCTGTGCGGAGCTTGGCTTTGACAAAATCCGCATCAACCCCGGCAACATCGGCGGAGAGGACCGTGTGCGGGCGGTGGTTGAAGCCTGCGGCGCGCGAAACATCCCGATTCGCATCGGGGTCAACGGCGGGTCGCTCGAAAAGCATATTCTGGCAAAGTACGGTGCCCCGACCCCCGAGGCGCTTTGCGAAAGTGCGCTCTACCATGCGTCGCTTCTGGAAAAATTCGATTTTCATAACATTGTCCTGTCCATCAAGACCTCGACCGTGCACGACATGATTGAGGCAAACCGCCGTCTGGCTTCGCTTTGCCCGTATCCGCTCCACCTCGGCGTGACCGAAGCGGGCGGCGGGGAGCGCGGACTGCTCAAGGGTGCCATCGGAATCGGCTCGCTCCTCTCGGACGGCATCGGAGACACCGTGCGGGTGTCGCTGACCGATGATCCCGTGCGCGAGGTCGCGGCGGCAAAGCAGATTCTGCGCGCGGTCGGCATCGACGGTCAGCGGGGGCTGGATATCATCAGCTGTCCCACCTGCGGGCGGACCAAAATCGACCTGATTCCGCTCGTCCGCCGCTTTGAGGAGGCGGTGCGCGAGGAAGGGCTGGAGGACCTGCCTCTGCGCGTGGCGCTGATGGGCTGTGTGGTCAACGGTCCCGGGGAGGCGCGCGAGGCGGATGTCGGCGTTGCGGGCGGCATTCACGAGGCAGTCCTGTTCCGTCACGGAGAATTGGTGGAGAAGATCGCAGAGGATGCAATCATCCCGCGCTTGCTTGCGGAAATCAAAAGGATGGGGAACAGTCGGCATGAGTAAAACGCTACCCGAGATTTTTTCCAAATACCGCGCGGACGAGCCCGACCTCGGGCTGATGCTCTCCGCAGACCCGAATTCGATTCGCCTGCGTTGCGACAAGGACCAACGGATTATCGAAATTCACGCCGACTTCGCCGCTCCGCTCCGCCGCGGGGACCAGTTCCGCATTGAGGCGGGGATTCGGAAGGCGTATGATTTGAATTTCGTCCGCATCCTTCCGCATTACCCGAATGCGACCTTTACCGAGGCGAATGTGCCCGACCTGCTTGCGGAAACCAACCGCATGGGCATTGTGGCAAACGGCTTTTTCAACCGTTGCCATTACCGCCTTGACGGGAATAAACTGGATATTGAAATTCCGTTCTCGGACAGCGGCGTGGACCTTGTGACCAACGCCAAGACCCCCGCGCTGATGGAGGAGATTATCCGAAACGAATTCGGTACGGAAATCAAAATCAACATCCGCCGCGAGGAGGGCTACGACCCGAGCCTTTACGCCTCGGAATTGCAGACCATGCAAAACGCCATGTCGCACGAGGCGGCGCAGGCGCAAAAGGAGTATGCACGGGTGCAAGCCCAGCAAGCGGCATATCAGGGCGGTCCCGCCGTGCAGGAGACCGCTGTTTTGCCGCGTATTCCGAGCATTTATACCGACCTTGACCCGACCCCGCACAAAATCTCGGACACCGTGTGGGAAATCGGGCATTCGCAATTTGATGTCAGCGAGCCGAAGGTCCTGCTTGGCAATGCCTTTGAGATTACGCCGACCGCGATTGCAACGGTCAACCATCCGCAGAAAAACATCGTCTTTCTCGGCGACGTGTTCAACTTCACCGCCGAGGAAAACCGCACGGGTGACAAAATGGATGTCACCTTCGACCTGTTCGACGGTGATACCTCCATCGAGCACCGCACCTTCGGCATGGAAATCGAGGACGCAAAGTCGCTTGCCGCCATCGTGAAAAACGGCGGGACCTACGCCATGCGCGGATATGTCAAGCAGATTACGCGCAAGGGGCGGACCGATCTGGACTACAGCTTTTTCTATACCGACATCATGCAGATTTCCAAAATCACGCGCAAGGACACGGCAGAGAAAAAGCGCGTGGAATTGCATCTGCATACCACCATGTCCACCATGGACGCGCTGATTCCGCCCGATGTGGCGGTGAAAACCGCGCTGAAATGGGGGCATCCCGCGGTTGCAATCACCGACCACGGCAACGTGCAGGGCTTCCCCGATGCTATGCTGGCGCTGGAAAAGGCGGCAGGGGAGGACAACCCATTCAAGGTCCTCTACGGCATCGAGGCGTACTTCGTCAACGACACCGCAAGCGCGGTGATGGGGAACTGCAACCCCGATTTCAATGCCGAAACCATCGTGTTCGATATCGAAACCACGGGCCTTTCGGTCCGCAACTGCAAAATCACCGAAATCGGTGCGGTGAAAATCAAGGACGGAAAGGTCCTTGACCGCTTCAATACCTTTGTCAATCCCGAATGCCCGATTCCGCCCGAAATCGTGGAGCTGACGGGCATCACAGACGAAATGGTAGCCGATGCGCCGCTTTATGCCGATGCCCTGAAAGCCTTCTTCACCTTCATCGGCAACGACCACGTGAAGGAGGGCGAGCCTTACCCGCTCCTTGTGGCGCACAATGCCAACTTCGACATCGGCTTTATCCGCTACTTTGCAAAGGAAGCGGGACTGCCGTTTGAAAACCCGTATCTCGATACGGTCGGGCTGTCAAAATTCATCAATCCCGAGCTGAAATCGCACAAGCTGGATGTCGTTGCAAAGTACTACGACCTCGGCGACTTCAACCACCACCGCGCCTGCGACGATGCGGAAATGCTGGCGATGATTTACTTCTGCATGATTGACCGCCTGCAAAAGATGGAGCTGAAATCCCTGACCGACCTGCGCCGCGACATGACAGAGAAGGCAGACCCGCTGAAGCTGCCGACCTATCACCAGATTATTCTGGTGAAGAATCAGGTCGGGCTGAAGAACCTTTATAAGCTGATTTCCTACAGCTATCTGAACTACTTCCGCCGCTATCCGCGCATTCCGAAAACCGTGCTGGAAAAGCACCGCGAGGGCTTGATTGTCGGCTCGGCTTGCGAGGCGGGAGAATTGATGCGGGCGATTCTGGAAAACCGCCCCGACAACGAGATTGAAGAGATTGTCAATTTCTACGACTATCTGGAGATTCAACCCATCTGCAACAACCGCTTCCTGATTGCAGAGGGAAAGGTGGCGGACGACGAGGGCTTGCGCGACCTGAACCGTCGGGTTGTGGCGCTGGGCGAGCAGTACAACAAGCCCGTTTGCGCCACCTGTGATGCGCATTTCCTCAACAAAGAGGATGAGCTGTTCCGTAAAATCCTGCTGGCTGGCATGAAGTTCAAGGACTACGACAAGGATGTCGGGCTGTATTTCCGCACCACCGATGAAATGCTGGAGGAGTTCTCCTATCTCGGTGCGGAAAAGGCTTATGAGGTCGTGGTCACCAACACCAATAAGATTGCCGACATGATTGAGCGCGTCCGCCCGATTCCGAAGGGTTCTTACACCCCCGAAATGGAGGGTGCCGAGCAGGAATTGCAGGATATGTGCTGGGCGCGAGCCAAGAAAATGTACGGCGACCCGCTCCCCGAAATCGTGACCGCGCGGCTGAATAAGGAGCTGACCTCCATCATCAAAAACGGCTTTGCCGTGCTGTATCTGATTGCGCAGAGACTGGTTCATTTCAGCGAGGAGCAGGGGTATCTGGTCGGCTCGCGTGGGTCGGTCGGCTCCTCCTTCGTTGCAACCATGGCGGGTATTTCCGAGGTCAACCCTCTGCCGCCGCATTACTACTGCCCGAATCCGAGCTGCAAGCACAGCGAATTCTTCACAACGGGGGAGGTCGGTTCGGGCTTTGACCTGCCCGACAAGCTGTGCCCAATGTGCGGCACCAAGTATCACGCCGACGGGCACGACATCATGTTTGAAACCTTCCTCGGCTTCTACGGGGACAAGTCCCCCGATATCGACCTGAACTTCTCGGGCGATGTGCAGGGACGGGTCCACAAATACACCGAGGAGCTGTTCGGCGAGGGGCACGTGTTCCGCGCGGGAACGCTCGGCACGCTTGCCGACAAGACCGCTTACGGCTACGTTGCGAAGTACATCGAGCAGAAGGGCGTCAGCCTGCCGCGCGCCGAAATGAACCGTCTGGTCAACGGCTGTACGGGCGTCAAGAAGCTGACGGGACAGCACCCGGGCGGTATCATCGTTGTGCCGCAGAAATACGAGGTTTACGATTTCACGCCGGTTCAGCACCCCGCCGATGACCCGAACTCGGATATCATCACCACGCACTTTGCGTTCTCGTATCTGCACGATACCATCCTGAAGCTGGACGAGCTCGGGCACGATATGCCAACCAAATACAAGTGGTTGGAGACCTTTACCAACACATCGGTCAACGATGTGGCAATGAACGACAGCTCGGTTTACGAGCTGCTGGAATCCACCAAGCCGCTCGGCGTGACCCCCGAGGACATCGGATGCCAGATCGGAACCTACGGGCTGCCCGAATTGGGAACGCCGTTTGTCCAGCAGGTGCTGATTGACGCAAAGCCGCACAACTTCGCCGACCTGCTTCAGATCTCGGGTCTGACGCACGGCACCAACGTGTGGCTGAACAACGCGCAGGACCTCATCAAGGACGGCACCTGCGACATTTCCCGCGTCATCGGAACCCGTGACGGCGTTATGCTGGACCTCATCCGTTACGGCTTGGAAAATGCGCACGCATTCAAGATTATGGAAGCCGTCCGAAAGGGGAAGGGGCTGACCCCCGAATGGGAAGCCGAAATGCGGGAGCACAACGTTCCCGAGTGGTATATCCTCTCCTGCAAAAAGATTCGGTACCTCTTCCCGAAGGCGCACGCGGCGGCATACGTCATGTCGGCAATCCGTCTGGCGTGGTACAAGGTCCACAAGCCCGTGGAATTCTATTGCACCATGTTTACGGTCGCACCGAAGGGCTTTGACGCAAGCGTCATCATCAAGGGCGTGCAGAACGTCCGCGCGGTCATGAAGGACATCCAACAGCGCGGCAAGGACGCGTCTCCGAAAGAGCAGGACAGCATTCCCGTGCTCCAGTTGGTCAACGAAGCCATGTCGCGCGGAATCCGCTTCCTGCCCGTGAGCCTCGCGGTATCGGAAGCCTATGTGTTCCGCCCCGAAAACGGAGCCATCCGAATGCCGTTCTCGGCGCTCCCGGGGCTTGGGGACGCGGCGGCGGACAGCATCATTCAGGCGCGGAACGAAGAGCCGTTCTTCTCGGTGGAGGACCTCCAGACCCGCGCAAAGGTCTCCAAGGGCGTGATTGACATCCTGCGGGAGGCAGGCGCGCTTGACGATGTGGACGAAACCGACCAGTTGACCATGAAGTTCTGACAGAAAAAAGGAACCCAATCGGGCTCCTTTTTATTTGAAATCTATCGGTTTATTTCAGATTCTCCATCACGCGGTCAACCCATGCGAAGGCTGCGGTCTTTTCCTCGTCCTTGAGCTTGGTTCCGAAAATCGGGAAGCCGCCGTCGATGTAAAGAACCTCGTCCGCAACGTTGGTGCCCGCCTCGTTCAGGATGTCCTTGAGCTTGGTTGCAACCGCCTCGTCCCCGTCAATCATCAGGGCAACGTTCTGTGCGCGCGCCTTGGTCAGCTCCTTGCAGAACAGGCGGACCGTGTCGTTAATCTCCTTCTTAGCAGAGATTGCCAGCAGGACGATGCGCTCCTTGTCGCAGGGATACGCGGGCGGGATAACGTCAACTGCGTTGAACGCCAGCGAATAGTGGTCCTTGATTTCGTTTGCGAGGTTCAGGACCTTTTTCTTTCCCGATCCGCAAAGCACTCTCATTTTGATAGCCATTTTTGATTCCTCCGTGTGAATATTTCCGATTCCATCTGTATTATTATACCATACTTTTTTGCAAAATGGAATAGCAAATCAAGAATTTTTTCAAATTCCGAGCCGATTTTTGCCCATGTCGCGTCTGCGGGCATATTTTTGCGCCCGCGCTCATACGCTGATTATCGGAAAGGGGTGGAATTTATGAAACACATACGCAAAAAAGCGCTTGCCGTCCTTTCGGCAATTTTCCTGTTGCTGTCGGGGACGCATCAAACCGTACTCGCAGAAGAAGCCGCCGTGCCAACCTCCGCCGAGAAGACCGACGCAACCGCCACGGAAAAGGTTCTGTCCGACCTCGGCGTGGAGGAGGGGAGCCTCGAGCTGCCCTGCAAGAGCGCAATTCTGATGGAAGCGACAACGGGAGCGGTCCTCTACACGCAGAACGCCGAGGAATCCATGCCGCCCGCATCGGTGACGAAGGTCATGACGCTCCTGCTCCTGATGGAGGCAATTGACGCGGGGGTTATTCACCTTGACGACAAGGTGACGGTCTCCGCAAATGCGGCTTCCATGGGCGGCTCGCAGGTCTTTTTGAAGGAAGGCGAGCAGATGAAGCTGGAGGACCTACTCAAATCGGTTGTGATTGCCTCGGCGAACGATGCGGCGGTCGCGCTTGCGGAGTATCTGTACGGCAGCGTACAGGCGTTTGTCGGCAAGATGAACGAGCGCGCCAAACAGCTTGGCATGACGGGGACTGCGTTTGAGAACGTCACGGGTCTGGACGATACCGCCGAGCACCATCTGACCAGTGCACGGGATATCGCCATCATGTCGCGGGCGCTGATTGCGCATCCGACCATTCTGCAATACAGCTCCATCTGGATGGACACCATCCGTGACGGTGCCTTCGGACTGACCAACACCAACCGCCTTGTGCGCTTTTACCCGGGCTGTACGGGACTGAAAACAGGCTCCACCTCCAAAGCGGGCTTCTGCATCAGCGTGACCGCAGAGCGCGACGGTTTCTCGCTGATCTGCGTGATTATGGGCGCGGAATCGCGGGATGTGCGCAATGCCTCGGCGGTATCGCTTCTCGATTGGGGCTTTGCAAATTACGGACTGTACCGCGCGGAGGGAAGCGACGCGGAAACGGTGGCGGTCACGGGCGGCGTGAAAAACAGCTGCGCGCTGAAGTATGACGCGTTTTCCGTGGTTCTGCCGAAAGCGCAGATTGCGGGTGTGGAGCAGCGAATCATGAAGCCCGAGGCGGTTGCCGCTCCGATTGAAAAGGGGGACGCGATCGGCTCTGTCGGGTACTATATCGACGGCAAAGCAGTCGGTCAGGTTTCGCTGACGGCAAGCGAGGAAGTTGCCAAAATCGGCTTCTTTGATATCCTTGGAAGAATGTTGGCGCGCTTTGCTCTGATATAACGCGAAAAAGCACGAAAATCTGCCCGTTTCTAAGATTTTTTTGCGGAAATCCATTGCATTTCCGACGAAAATGGTGTATAATGAGGACGTAAAAAAATTTCCGAAAAGGACGGTCAGATTTCCATGGCTATCAAACTGAACGATCACTATCTTTCGAGCTTTATTCGCCCGCATGAATACGAGCGCATCGCACCCGAGGTTCGGTGTGCCGACGCGATGCTGCGCAACAAAACAGGCGCGGGAAACGATTTTCTCGGTTGGGTCAACCTGCCCGAGAACTACGACAAAGAGGAATTCACACGTATCAAAGCGGCGGCGGCAAAAATTCAGAAGACCTGCGACGTGCTGGTTGTCATCGGCATCGGCGGCTCTTATCTCGGCGCGCGCGCGGTAATCGAATACCTCAAGTCCCCGAACTACAATCTGGTGAAGAAGGGGACTCCCGAAATCTACTTCACGGGTAACTGCATCAGCGCGGACGCGCTGAATGAAGTGCTGTCCCTGTGCGAGGGCAAGGACGTTTGCGTGAACGTCATCTCGAAGTCGGGCACGACAACCGAGCCTGCCATCGCCTTCCGTGTTTTCAGAAGCCTGTTGGAAAAGAAATACGGCAAGGAAGGCGCGCGGGAGCGGATCTTTGTTACCACCGACCGCGCAAAGGGCACGCTCAAGCAGTTCTCCACCGAGGAAGGCTACGAAACCTTCGTCGTGCCGGATGATGTCGGCGGCAGATATTCGGTTCTGACGGCTGTCGGTCTGCTTCCGATTGCCTGCGCGGGAATCGATCTCGATCAGCTGATGGCAGGTGCCGCACACGCAAGCCACGCATACAGCGACCCCGACCTTAACAAGAACGACTGCTACAAGTATGCCGCAATCCGCAATCTGCTTTCCCGCAAGGGCAAGAGCATTGAGATTCTGGCAAGCTACGAGCCGTTCTCCGCGATGTTCAACGAGTGGTGGAAGCAGCTCTTTGGTGAGAGCGAGGGCAAGGACCAAAAGGGCATCTATCCCGCATCGGTCATTTTCTCGACCGACCTGCATTCGCTCGGTCAGTTCATTCAGGACGGAAGCCGCACCATGTTCGAGACCGTGATTGACATTGCCGACACGGGGAGCAGCTTCTCGATTCCCGAGGACCCCGACAATGTGGACGGCTTGAACTTCCTCTCGGGCATGGACCTGAACAAGGTCAAAAAGACCGCAATGCAGGGCACGGTTCTGGCGCACGTCGACGGCGGCGTTCCGAACATCCTGCTGGAGGTCAGCGAGAGAAGCGAATACGTCCTCGGCGAGCTGATCTACTTCTTCGAGCTTGCCTGCGCAATCTCGGGATATCTGCTGGCGGTCAATCCCTTCGACCAGCCCGGGGTGGAGTCCTACAAGAAGAATATGTTCGCTCTGCTCGGCAAGCCCGGGTATGAGGACATGAAGAAACAGCTTGAGGAAAGATTGAATTTTTAATTTTTAATGAAATCACGGCAAATCGACCGAAAAGCTCTTGACTTTTCTTCCGTTATTTGGTATAATGAAGGTACGGAGGGGAGAGCTTCTTCCAACCGATTTGTGGGAGGTAACAATCTATGCTGAAATTGATCGTTGGAGTAAAGGGAACCGGAAAGACCAAAACGCTCATCAACCTTGTCAATGGGGCACTCGAGGTCACCAAAGGGGACGTTGTATGCATTGAAAAGGGTACCAAGCTGAGATACGATATCAAGCCGTCCGCGCGTCTGATTGATGTGGACGAATACAAAATCGCCGATGCGCAGTCGCTTTACGGCTTCATCGCGGGCATCATGGCAAGCAACCACGACGTGACCGATCTGTTCATCGACGGCACGCTGAAAATCTGCAACCATGACATCGCCGCGTTTGAAACGCTTACACATGAGCTGGCTGAGTTCGTCGAGAAATTCGGTCTGAACCTGACCATGACGGTTTCGATGCGCGAGGAGGATATCCCCGAGAGCATCCGCCCCATGCTCTAATGCTTTGATGTTCTGATTCGATGCTTTATTTGCCGCGGTTCCGCATGGCTATGGCGGAGCCGCGGTCTTTTCGATAGAAGGGGTAACACATGATTCTGATTATCGCGGAAAAGCCGAGCCTTGCGCGCAACATCGTTGCGGGAATCGGTCAGATGCAGAAACGGAACGGCTATTTCGAGGGATGCGGATACCTGGTCACATGGGCATTCGGGCATCTCTTTTCGCTGTGCGACATCGAAGCCTACACGGGCGGCGCGACCGAAGGGAAGCCGAAATGGACGATGGACAACCTCCCGTGCTTCCCCGAGACCTTCCGCTTTGAATTGCGGAAGGGGGAGAACCGACAGCCCGACAGCGGAGTCGTCCGCCAGTTTGAGGTCATCCGCGCGCTCTGCAACCGCCCCGATGTCGACACCGTGGTCAACGCGGGAGACGCGGATCGGGAAGGGGAGATCATCGTGCGGCTCTGCATGGAGAATGCCCTCCAGACCACAAAGGCACTCCGCCGCCTCTGGCTCCCCGACCAAACCCCGCAAACCGTTGCCGCGGCATTGCAGGACATGAAGGACGAGCACGAATACGATCTGCTTGCCTCGGAGGGCTTTGCGCGGACCTATATCGACTGGCTCTACGGGGTCAATCTGACACGCTACGCAACGCTGAAAACCGGAACCCTGTTGCGCGTGGGACGCGTCATCATCCCGATTGTCAAGGCAATCTATGACCGCGACCTTGCCATCCGCAATTTTGTCCCGGGGAAATATTACGCAATGGTCAGCCGTGAGGAGACAAGGGGAGAGGTCGTTGAGCTGACCTCCAAGAACAAATTCGATGCAGACAAGCTGAACGATGCGCTGGCAACCTGCGCCAAGTACAATGTAACGGGTGCGGTCGTGACAGCGGTCAAGAACAAAAAGGACAAGCTGTTCCCGGGGAAGCTCTATTCGCTCTCCAAGCTCCAGAATGTCCTCGGTAAGAAGTACAAAATGTCCATGCAGGAAAGCCTCGCACTGGTGCAGGGACTTTACGAAAAGGGCTACCTGACCTATCCCAGAACCAACTCCGAATACCTTGCAACGGCTGAAAAGGATAAGATTCGGCAAATCCTTGCGGGATGCAAAAAAATTGGCTATCCCGTGACCTTCAAGGACAGCAAAACCATCTTTGACGACAGCAAAATCGAATCGCACTCCGCACTGACACCGACCTACAAAATCCCGCAGAAGGCACAGCTTTCGGAGCGCGAAATGCAGGTCTATTCCACAGTTTTTCGCCGCTTTGTCGCGGTGTTCTGCGAGGAGGACTGCGTGGTGTCCAGAACCGAAATCACAATCGATGTCGGCACGCTGGAGACCTTCGTGCTCAAGGGCATGACGGTGCTGGAAAAGGGCTGGACCAAGTACGACGATTTCACGCAGAAGGACAAAATTCTGCCGAAGCTGGAAAAGGGAGATGTCGTAAACATCGACTTCAAGCCCGTGGAAAAGGAGACCACACCGCCGCGGCACTACACGATTGAGACGCTCAATAACTACCTCAAAAATCCCTTCAAGGAAGAAAAAAGCGCCGCAAAAGACGCGGCGGAAGCGGGGGAGGACAGCATCGGTGCGGACGATGCCGCCGATTACCGTGCCATTTTCGAGGGTCTGGAGCTTGGCACCGAGGCAACTCGGACGGGAATCATCGACAATGCGCGCAAAAGCGGGTATATCGACCTCAAAAAGGACGTTTATTCCATTCTGCCCGGCGGAGAATTCCTGATCGAATCGCTGGAGCAGATGCAAATCAGCATGGATAAGTATAAGACCTCACAGCTGGGTCAGGCGCTGAAAAAGGTCTATCACGGAAAGATGACAGTGGATGACAGCGTAAAGCTCGCGGAGGCGGAAATCGCGGAGGTATTCGCCAAAAAGACCGATATTTCGCCATCAGATGACCGCGACACAGGATTCTTCGGTGATGTCGTCGGGATTTGCCCACATTGCGGAAAAAATCTGATTCGGTATCGGAAAAGCTACGGCTGTTCGGGCTATAAGGACGGTTGCAAATTCAGCGTCAGCATTTCAATCTGTAAACGCGTGATTCCGCTGTCCCAGCTGAAAAAGCTGTTGACAGACGGCAAAACGGACCTGCTGGAGGGCTTTGTTTCTCCGAAAACGGGAAGGTCCTTTGACGCATACCTAAAGCTGGACCCCGAGCGCGGAGCCGCGTTTGAATTCGCGCCGCGCACAACGGCACCGACAACAAACAGAGCCTACGGAATCCCCGTTGGAGAGGAGCCACCGTTGCCCGAGCCACCGCCCGGATATTGAGAGCGTACACGCACTTCAAAAAAACAAAATACACGCACTTCAAAAAAAACAAAATAAAAAACAAGCGGGCAAGCGTCCGTTTGTTTTTTTGCAAAGAAAGAGAAAGAAGTGATGTTATGATGCGGCTTTGCAATTGCTATGATGCACAGACCCAAAAACAATCATAAAACCGAAAAGAACCGAATTCAGGCGCAAAGATAGGCTTTTTACGCTGTTTTTATACTCCAATTATACAAAACGTCAAGGTTTTGTGTAACCGCAAAGGGAAGGAAGGCGAGAGCGAATCCGACGGCAAGCCCCTACGAGGGATTCGCGAAGCCTTCCAACCACGGGCGGTTGCACAAAACCGGTAGTTTTGTAAGCCGCGGGACGGAGTCCCTTACCCGCGGCGGTTAATTTCTCTGCACTTTCGGGGAATCTGTCAGCGGGCCGATTGCGGTCAGCACATAACCAAGCCCGACCTGCCATTGATAGCGATAAAGGATCTGTGCGACGTCGGTTCGGAGCTTCTGATCGGGATCGGTGTGAATCAGATCGCCGTCCGTTTCGTCATCCAGTTGCAGCTGTTTGCGGGCTTTGGCGAAAACTCCGCCGTAAGAGCAGAGCCTGCGCCCCTCCAGAGACCGAAGAAAGACCGCAACCGCCCGTTGGATCTCCGGAAGATCTCCGTTGAGGTAGTCCGCGGACTTGACCGAGTATTTGGCAACCTCGGCAACCGCTTCCTTCATGGCGATCTCCGGATCGGCATCAGGAGAGGTCTTTTCCGAATCCGGCTTGCAGATCCGAAGATCCGTGATGGTTTTGTAGTCCACCTTCAGCGCCTCTGCCCATATCCGGCACATCTTTTTCTGGCTGATGTAGATCTTGGAATCCGTAAAGTAGGACGGACTGACGGCGAAGATAATATGGAAATGCGGATGGTATTCAATCTCCGGTTTGTTCTCCGGATGTCTGGTGATCTCCAAAGCCCTGAAGTATCCCTTGTAGGCTTTTGTGATTCGTTTGTCTCTGGCGAATGTTTTCCATGCTTTCTGCATCTGATCTACAACTTTGTGCAATTCTTCACCTGAGCAGCTTCGCACGGTGAGCGTGCAGAAGATGAACCGATACTGTTGCCCGATCAGATCCATGACAGCAGATACCTGTCCGAAGACCTTTCTGGATCTCCGCCAACAGCACATCGGGCAAAGTCTGTCCCGACAGAAGTTTGCAAAGTGCAACTTCGGCGCTTCCGTAAGATCCGCCGGTCCTGCAAACTCCAACCAACTCCCGCAGTCCCGAACCCGACTTGCCTTGCTCTCATATCCCATGCTGTCATAAACATCCGCCAGGATCTCGGAATTTTCTTTTTTTGGTATCCACTTTTTCCGGAACTCAGACTCCAAAGCCTGTTCCGGATCAACGGTCAGATCTGCCATGTCTGGATTACCTCTTTCTTCATTGTGTGGTATTCTGTTCGGCGTCGCACGGTTCAGGCTTCCTCTGTCAGCCTTCAACCAGGCGCGCCCTTTGCGCCGTGGGGTGAGTGAGAGGGGCACTGAATCTGTAAAGCATCGGAATCACTGTCCCCGGGGAGGAGAAGAGGGAGGCCTCCTCTTCTCTCCCCGGTACTCTATAGCGGATTCGACCGCATCCCCGCCGGAGGCAACCGAGCAGCACCCGAATCTGAAAACGGCTGCATGGTCCGTACTAAGGCAGACCTGTGATGGGTCCCCTCCGGGGAGTCTGCCGAAGATATTCAAGTTGGACTTCCGGCGCGGCAGGCTTTCCGGGGCGTTCCGATTGCCGCTTCGCGTGCCGGCACGGCGCCCGCCGCAGGCGGCGCCGGCGGCACGCCGCGCACGCAGTGCGCTCTTCACTCGATACTAAAGAAACAATTTCCGCGGCAAATATTTTTTTGCTTCGTCTTACTATAAGGCGAAGCATATTTTTGTTTGGATTATTGGATTGGCAATTTGTAGACCCGTTGCAGGAAGTGATCCAGTTTTTCATTGGGTTCGGCTTCCAGTTCAGCATCGCATTCTCCGCAATCCCAAAAGACCGGATCGTCATCCTCCGTCAGGTGAAAAACCGAATCGAACGAATCGCAGAACGGGCAACAAATCATAAAAACTTTGCGGTATCTTGGCTGTTTCATGTTTCATCCTCCGGCGGGTTCTGTTTTCGGCATTCCGGCTTTTCAAACTCTGCCATACGGCGGGCAAGGCGGCGGGCTTGACGGCGGTCTCTAAATATCGTGGCGATTTCGTCCGCAAGTCCGGACATCAGCGCGGCGCAGACAACGCAGAGCACGGTACAAATCAGTGAGAATAATTCAACGCTCATGTTTCATCCTCCTTTGGTTCAGGCGGCATAGGATGTTCGATCAGATCGACCACTTTCACAGTCGGATTTTTGAGCAGATCATCCTTCTTTAGCTCGGTATAACGATCGGTTTTCGTTTTCCACAGCCGCAGATATCTCCGGCTGTAGCAGTAGGTATCGTAGTTCTTGCGGCGCTTGCTCGGCATCAGTCCGAGGAGGAGCTGGAATTCGTCTTCAGCGTGGCGCTCGGTCTGGACAGTCTTGATTTCCTCGGAGATGATGATATTGCGGACGCGGCAGTGCCAGACAGGAAGCAGAGGCACTTTGCGGAAGCGCATGAGGTTGTAGACCGTATTCAGACGGCGGCGAACCTGAAGGACGATATTCTCGGAGCATTGGTCGTTGCAGATGAATTTCCCGCCGAGAGTGTAGTGACGGAACAGGCGGACGAACTCGTCCAGACGGTCGGCGTTTACGGCACGGTATTCAAACTGACTCATGAAGGAGCCGATTTCGTCAATCATGACCACCGAGCGGAGCGGGATGCGTTCCTGAAGGAGGAGAATTTCGGGGGTGAGCTTATGGGAGAAGATTTCCTTCTTGCGGAAGACGCCCGTGACCGTGCGGATGGGGATGGAGCTGTACAATTCGGGGCGCGGGTCCTTGCGTCGGGTGAGGGGGTGGAGAAGCTTATCCACCCGCCACAGGAAGCGGGACCAACGCAGGGCTCTGAGGGCAGTGCGGACGGACAGAAAGGTCTTGCCGGAACCGAGTCCGCCCGAGAAGGCAATCACGGTGTCCCGCGTATCGAGGCGGTAGGTCTTGAGCAGCAGGACGATTGCAATCACGGCAATGATTATAAATATTATCATAGTTCAATCCACGGTTCATCAGTCTCCTCGGGACCGTATGAAGGACCTTCCCAGTCTACGGTCGCATTCCAAGGGATAATCAATTCAAAGTTCTTCAGAAGGTCCAAGCCGCCGCGGGCAATCCATGCGCCCGTCCCGATACATCTCCAGAAAAAGCAACGGATATCATCGAAGAATTTCAGGATTTCGGTATCTCCGGTATAGGGGCTCAGGTACTTAATCGTCACACCTTCGTCTCCTGTAAAGACAGGCATCGGGAATTCATCCAAGCTCCAGACAATCATCAGGTTGCCGAGGTAAAAGGCGGGGTGAAGCTCGGAAAGGTTTTCGATGTACTTCTCAAGAGAAAAGCGCTTGTTTTCTCCGTAGGCGTAGATGGAAACGATAAAGGTCAGAATCACGATGGCAACAACGAAGCCGACAAGGACGCGCTTCATACTACCGCCTCCATTTCCTGACGCGCATCAGAGCGAGGATGCCGCGGTACGGGAGGTAGACGAGAAAGTGAATGCAGATTGCGCCGAGGACACACCAAAAGAGGTTCTGCAAGTATCCGAGGCTCTCCTCGGGGATGGTTCCGAAGAGCGGAAAAATGTATTCGACAAGAAAATCCCAGAGCTTCATATCGTCACCTCTTCATAAGCTTCAGCAGGAATATAACGACCAGCGCAACGGCAACCAGCGTGATCAGGGTCTTGACCAGCGTGGCGAGATTGATGCCGAAGAAGTCGAAGTCAAGGATGCCGTTGATGAAGTATGCGGGGGCGGAGAAGATGGAGAAAATCAAATCCTTCAGGCTTGAATTGCTGTTCAGAGCATCGGTCTGACCTGCGGCAAAGCCGTTTTTATAATCGTCGGCGTGAAGGGCTTCTCCTGCGGCTTTCCCTGCGCTGTAGCCGTCATTCTTGCCCGTGTTGTATGCCTCATCGTAGGAATCCAGAGCGCCGTGGAAGTCCGCGTAGTTGTAAATCAGCCGATAGGAAGGACCTGACACCAATCCGATGTTATGGAACGCGTTGTCATCCGTAACGGCGGACGGAAAGTGGCTTGACAGGGTTTCGGAGCACGCCTCCGTGTGCCATAAGGTGCCCGCATCCAGCCAGACATGACCGCGGGTGAAGGTGGTATATTCGCCATCGATGAGGAAGCCGTTCTCATCTCCGAGGCGGTCGAAGTTGGTGATGGTGACCTTCTTGCCGGTTGAGAGGGTCATTTCCATCACAATGCCGCTGATGCCTGCGCCGCTGTCATAAGCGCCGCCTGCGTAGCCGCAGAAGGTAATCGTGAGACTGCCGTTGAAGGTTCCGGTAATTCCCGTGTGGTAGTTGTGCGAGGGATAGAGACGGATGCTTGCGTTGCTTGCGCGGATTTCAAAGTGCGCGCCGCCGCTGTACCATGCGGACTCGCTGAAGGTCAAAACCATGCTTGTATCGAAGCTGCCGCTTGCATCGAAGGCTTCAGAGTGGAAGTCTCGGCAGTTCACGGTCTCGGTCTCCGCCGAAGCGGGCAGGAACAGGACGGGCAATATAGCCACTATGCACAGCAGGACGGCGCCGATGCACGCGCACCGTCGGCGTGCTTTTTGTTTGTTTTTCATAAAAACCTCCTGAAAAGATTGCCCTGCCGTTCCGAGGAAGGGTTCAGCAGGGCAGGGGAGTGGAAAAGGATTAACCTTTTCGGTGTGCTTGAATCAGTCCGAACATCTTGTACAGGATGCCCGCAGCCAGACCGAGACCCGCCATCGTGAAGATGAACAGGACCATCGGAGAGAACACGGGATTTTCTGCGGCGGGGTCAACGTACAGGAGCTGAGAAAATGCGGTCTTCAGTCCTCCTGCCAGACCCTGAATCACGGTGGTGAAGGTTGCGAAAATCGCCTGAACGAGTTCACTCATGGTAGCTTCCTCCTCTCTAAGTTATTTATCTTTGCCTGCCGGAGCAGGGGAGATACTTTTTGCAATTTCCGCGATAACCGGAAAAACAGGGAAGATGATTGTTGCATCCAGAGGTGCTGCAATCACCGCCGAGATTGTCGGTTCTTTTGCGGTGATATCGTACTGCAGGTAAACCGGCTTGTAGAGAAGCTCATCCAGACTGCCGGCTCCGATCACGGTTACATTCTTGCTTTTGCATTTGATGTGGTCGCAATACCACCCGGTGACCTCCGCGCGGTCATCTGACATCACGTGGATGATCTCATTGTCCCATGCGATAACCTCGCCGGTCTTGCGGTCGGTCATAGTGCCGTTGTTGTTTTCGTGTCCCATCAGAATAGTTGCCATTGGTTTATTCTCCTTTGTGTTATTTCATCCGCTCTTGCTCGAGCATGATGTGATTCCAGATTTTGTTTGCCACTGCCAGATTGACTTCCTGCAAATTTTTGCCGAGAGGAACAATATCCTGCTCTCCGTCCCGCAAACCGCTTCCGGCAAGCAGAACATCTCCGGCGATCCAGTCCCGTTTCGATTGATAGACGAGCGAAGCCACCGGATTATACGGCTTTCCGGTAAGCTTGCCGCAGTCATCAAGGATCATCAGTCCGCCGGCAAACGGAGTTATTTCGATCGTGTCACAGTCCAGCGCTTTCCGAATGCTTTCCAGTAGGTGTTTCGGATCGATCTCCACGCTAACAAATCGAAAATGTGCAGAGAGATTATACAAAACTTTGATTTTGTATAATTGTTTTCCGATGGTGCTCACCCGCGCGGACCTTCATCCGTCAGGAGTTCTTGCTGTTCTGACTTGTGTTGTCCCTCTGGCTTCGGGTCGGAATCATCGGAAAACGGCTCGGAAGGCTCTGTAAGCCCCGCAGAGCCTTCTACAGGCTCGAGGACCTCTCCCGTGGCTTCATCCACGCGTGGCGTGTGTGTTTCGCGTCCCATGCGCTCTGTGCGGTCGGTGAGCATCAGCTCTCCCGCACCGATTGCAGAAGCGCGTCCATGTTGAAAGCAAGCAAAATCCCGTTCCACGCACTGCGTTGCGGAACGGGATTTTTGCTTGCTCTTTTCAGTCCTCCATCTTCTTGAAGCCTTCGCCGAGGACCTCCTGCACATTGGCTATGATAACAAACGCGTTTGGGTCAATCTTCTTGACCATGCTGAGATACAGCGGCAGCTCGCGCGGCTTGACGATGCACTCCAGCATCAGCGTCTCGTTTTTCTCAAACATTCCAACGCAATGGATGCCCGTCACGCCGCGCTCAAAGTCCATCAGCACATGGTCCGTGATTTCCTGCGCGTGTGAGGAAAAAATCTGCACCATTTTTGCGTTATCTCCAAAGGTCATAATCTTATCGGTCAGAAGCGAGCAGACAAACAGCGCCAGCAAGGAATAAAAGGTTACGGACAGGCTTTTGAACACGATTCCGGATGCCAGCACGATTGCCCAGTCGATGACCATAATGATGGTTGCGAGCGGGATATGCGGCAGCAGGCGCTTGAGAATCAGCCCTGCGAAGTCACTGCCGCCCGTGGATGCGCCCTGTCTGACGACCAAGCCGATACCGATGCCCATCAGGACACCGCCTGTCACCGATGCAATCAGCAGGTCCCCGTCGTTCTCGACATGAAAGGTCGGAATCAGCGAGGTCAGCTCGAGAAACAGCGAGAGAAAGACTATCCCCGATGCGGTTTGGATGACCGCGTATTTTCCGAGCTTTCGGAAGCCGAACACGAAAAGCACCACGTTACACACAAGGTTTGTGATTGACATTCTCACGCCGAACAGATGCAACAGAATCGTTCCCAGCGACGTAACGCCGCCCGCCGAGATTTTGTTCGGCGACATAAAAACGTTGATTCCGACGGCAAGAATCAAGGTCCCGAGCAGAATAAACAGGTAGTCAATCGCAATCGCGCGCCATTTTTCCTTTATCACCATATCAACAGTCCCCTTTGATTTTCGTACTCCTTATTATACCACTTTTCCGCCCTTTTTGCAACCCCCGAGCGCGGATTTTTTACGCAAAAAAGCATGACACCGAAGGGCATCATGCTTTTATGTTTTTTACTCGGATAATCCGTTCATGCCAAGCTGCTGTGCGGCGGCTTTCGCGTCCGCCATTGCGTCCAGCTTCTTGTTGCGGAAGTAAAGCGCAACGTCAATCGAAATTTCGATGAAGTTCAGGACGTAGAAGAAGAAACTCAAAAAGAACAAAAATGTAAATGTTTTCTCAGGATCATTCGTAATTTTAACGGTCTCAATTATTTTTTTGGTTATTCCACAAATATAACCAATCAAAAGAAACACTTCAAAGAACAAACTTTTCCCTTTTGCAGTACGAGAAATAATCGATTTGCGAATGGAGATAGGCCATGACAAACCAAAACAGAAAATCATCAAAGCCTCAAGTAATTGTGTAGCTTCCATTGTTATTCACAGCTTTCTTTAATTGAATTTTCTGCGATAATCCGGCAACAGCTTCGGGGAAACGGCATCGGTCTTGATGCCTGCCTCTTCCCTTTCCTTGTCGAATTTCGCAATGTGGTCAAGCGTCAGCTTGCCGACCTTGACATTCTTTGCCTGCTCTGCGGCGTGCTGTCCGGCGCTTCTGCCGAACACGATGATATCGAGCAGCGAGTTCCCCATCAGTCGGTTCCGCCCGTGGATACCGCCAACCGCTTCGCCCGCAACGTAGAGGTTCTCCACGTTCGGGGTCATGCCGTCAACGTTGATATCCAGACCGCCGTTCTGATAGTGCAGGGTCGGATAGACCAGAATCGGCTCCTTGCGGATATCGATGCCGTAGCTTGCAAACATCCGCATCATGGCGGGAATGCGGCGCTCGATGGTCCCCTCCCCTCCGATTTTTTCAATCATCGGGGTATCCAGCCAGACCGCCTGTCCGCTGCCCGTGTCAACGCCCTCGGCGTGGTCCGAGCACTCGCGGATGATGGATGCCGCCGCAACGTCACGCGTTTCCAGCGGGTGCATGAACACCTTGCCGTCACGGTTAATCAGCTTTGCGCCGAGCGAACGGACCTTTTCGGTAACCAGTGCGCCGAAAATCTGCTGGGGATAAGCCGCGCCTGTCGGGTGGTACTGGAGCGTATCGGCATACAACAGCTTTGCGCCCACACGGTAGCCGAGCACCAGACCGTCCGCCGTTGCGCCGTAGTGGTTGGAGGTCGGGAAGCCCTGATAGTGCATCCGTCCCGCGCCGCCCGTGGCGATGATGACCGTTTTGGCGCGCGCAACCATCAGCTCGTGCGTCTCCATATTCATGAGGACCGCACCCGCCGCATGACCGTTCTCGTCCAGAATCAGCTCCACTGCCGAGGTGAAATCGACCACGGGAATGCCGCGGTTCAGCACCTCATCACGCAGGGTCCGCATAATCTCGGCTCCGGAATAGTCCTTTGCCGCGTGCATCCGCTTACGCGAGGTTCCGCCGCCGTGCGTGGTAATCATCGTGCCGTCGGGAGCCTTGTCGAACTCCACGCCGAGGTTGGAGAGCCACTGAATCGCCTCGGGCGCTTCGCAGACCAGCTTGGCAAGCAGCTCGCGCTTTGCGGCATAGTGACCGCCGCCGAATGCGTCCACAAAGTGGATTGCGGGCGAATCGTTCGGCTTATCCGCCGCCTGAATGCCGCCCTCCGCCATCATGGTGTTTGCGTCACCGATGCGGAGCTTGGTCACAATCATTGCCTTAGCGCCCGCGTTGTCGGCTTCGATTGCCGCAGACGCACCCGCGCCGCCGCCGCCGATGATGAGGACATCCACATCGTAGCGGACAGCGTTCAAATCCACGTCGCTCGCCTTGATGCGGCTGTGTGCCTCCAGCATCTCGCACAGCTCGTGCGGGACCGCCTCGCCCTTGTTCGGACCGATTTCCAGCGTTGCGAATTCGCTCTTTTTGTAGTCGGGATGGTAAGCCGCCAGAAGCGCGTCCTTCTCATCCGCCGTCATACGGGCAGGCTCGTATGCAATGTTCGCCTCGCGCGCGGCTTCCACCTTGGCGAGGGATTCTTCAAATTCCTTTGCGTACATTCTTCCGCCCTCCTTATTTCTCGATATCCCGATTGTTGTAAAGCTCCTTCAGCTCCTCAATCGGCTTGCCCATCAGGGCAGAAATCAGGTCGTTGAAGTCGCCGTCCTTGATTTCCTTCACGCGGTTTTCCAGATGCTCCGACTTGGGCGCGAGGTACTTTCCGTTGAGACGGCGCGCGAGCATTGCAACCTGCGGATGCGAAATTCCCGCAGGGCAACGGGAGGAGCAAACGCCGCACATCACGCAGTCAAAGGAAGCCTCGGCACACTTGTCGAACTCCCCTCTCTGCGCATACGCGATGTACTGCATGACGTTCAAGCCCTGCGTACAGCTCTTGGTGCAGGCGTTACAGCCGACGCAGGCGTAGATTTCGGGATACAGCTGCATCATAATCTGCTCGGTCGGCTTAATCTTTTCGATGTCGTAGACCTGCTTGACCAGCGGGAAGAACGGCAGGGTTGCGATGTACATATTGTTTTCGACCTTCGTCTGGCAGGCAAGGCAGGTTTTCAGCTCCCGCTCGCCCTTGATGCGGTAGATGGTCGCGCAGGCGCCGCAAAAACCGTTGCGGCATCCGCACCCGCGGACCAGCTGATAGCCCGCATATTCCATCGCGCGCATGATGGTCAGGTTGTCGGGGACCGTGTACTGCTTCCCGAACAGAAAAATATTTACCATGTTTTCCATACTCTCACCTCAATACTCGTTCGGCAGCTCATCCAGCTCGTCGCAACGGAACACGGGACCGTCCTTGCAGACGTACTTTGCGCCGACATTGCATCTGCCGCACTTTCCGATGCCGCACTTCATGCGAAGCTCCAGCGTTGTGTAGACCTGCGTTTTCTCGAAGCCCAGCTCCTGAAGTCCCGCCAGCGTGAACTTAATCATAATCGGAGGTCCGCACAAAATTGCGATTTTGTTGTTGTCCAGCCCCAGCTCCTTGACGTAATTCGGGACAAAGCCGACGTGACCCGTCCATTCGGGCTGTTCGCGGTCAATGGTCAGATGCACATTGACCCCCTCGTCCTTTTCCCATTCCTCGATAATCTCGCGGTAGTCAACCAAATCCTGCATACTGCGCGAGCCGTACACAATGTCGATTTTGCCGTAGCGGTCGCGGTAGTGGCGGCAGTAGTTGATGACCGAACGGAGCGGCGCCAGTCCGATACCGCCCGCGATGAAGAGCAGGTCGTGTCCCGCAAACGCGGTGTCCACGGGGAAGGGTCTGCCGTAGGGACCGCGGATGGTGATTTCCTGTCCCACCTCCATAGAGTGGAGCCATTCGGTCACGCAACCGCACTTCTTGATGGAGAATTCCATGAATTCGGTGTTGGTCGGAGAGGAGGTAATGGAGAACATCGCCTCGCCAACGCCCGGAATCGAGAGCATTGCGCACTGCCCGGGCATATGGTCAAACGCTTTTTTGCCGTCCGGCGTGACCACGCGGAAGGTCTTGACATCCGGCGTATCAATGCGGATGTCGGTCACAACGCCGATCTTCGGGATCAGAGGTTCTTTCATCTCAGCCATTGCCCTGCCCCCCTAACTTCTTCATAACCTTGACAATGTTCATCTGAATCGGGCACTTTGCAAGGCATCTGCCGCAACCGACGCAGGAGAACATCCCGTCATTGTTGGTCGGGAAATAGACCAGCTTGTGCATGAAGCGCTGACGGAAACGCTCCAGCTGGGTCAGACGCGGCTGTCCCGCCGACATCTTGGTGAACTCGGAATACATACAGGAATCCCAGCAACGGAAGCGCTTGACACCGTGCCCCGTGTTGAAGTCCTTGATATCGTAGCACTGGCAGGTCGGGCAGACAAAGGTGCAGGTTCCGCATCCGAGGCAGGACTGCGACAGCTCCGCCCACGCGGGGTCACCGAAGAATTCCTTGGTCTTGTCCGCGCCGAATTTGTCGGCGGTGAGGTTTGCCAGCGGCAGCTTCTTCATGCGCTCGCGGGTGGCTTCCTGCTGCTTTGCAACGGCTTTTCCGTCCGCATCGGCAGTCAGCGCCGAGAGCGAATCCAGAAGCGCGGTTCCCTTTTCGGTGTTCGCCTCCAGATAGAGCGCATCCTCGGTTTTCCAGCAGGTCACGTCTCCCGCAGGAGCCGCCGCATCAATCCCGAAGGTTGTGCAGAAGCAGGTCTCGTGCGGCTTTGTGCAGGCAAGCGAGACAATCACGCCGTGCTCGCGGCGGTTCTTGTAGTAGGAATCCACCGGCTCGGCAAGAAACACCTTATCCAGCACGTCAAAGCTACGGACATCGCAGGCGCGCACACCGAACACGACAAAATCCTCGCATTCGCGGCGGGTATCCACAATCTCGATTTTCTTGCCCGCAGTCTTGAAATCCATGAGATTTTCGGTTTGCGGGAAGAAGAAATCCTTCGCGCTCCGAACGGTATTCAGCGCGTCGGACAGGACCTTTCCGTCCTCCCAGCGCTCGAATTTCGCGCCCGCGGCAGTGTCAACGGGCAGATAGAGCGTTCTGCTCTCCGCAATCGCGGCAAACAGGTCGTTCAGACGTTCAAGCGAGAGTTTACGCATGGTGACTCCCCCTTTCCACCGCTTCGGCAGGCTCCAGATCGTCCTGCGTGAAGTTGACAATCGGCGCGCGGCTTCCAACCTCTGCGCCCGCCTGATAATCGCCGTAGTTGCGGTCGATATCCAGAATGAACTTGCGGTTCAACAGATGGAGCGGAATGTGCTGCGGGCAAACGCGCGAGCATTCGCCGCAGTCGGTGCAACGCCCGACCACATGGAACGCGCGGATGATATGGAACATTTTTTCTTCAAATTCATTGGAAGCGGCTTTGTTCTCCACGCCCGAATTCGGGTTGTCGAACACGCACTTCTCACAGGTGCATGCGGGGCAGACATCGCGGCAGGCGTTGCAACGGATGCAACGGGACAGCTCGTTCTGCCAGAACGCAAAGCGTTCGTCGGGGGTCATCTTCTCCAGTTTTTCCACCTCGTCAAAGCGACCCGATTCCACCACGTCCCCTTCGTCTCCGAGCAACTCGTCGTATGCGACGTGCTTCTTCGACTTGCAGGTCAGGCAACGCTCCGAAACCAACTCGTCGCGCCCGAAGGTGCGGATTCCGTCGTACAGCGTTTCCACATGAACCTTGTCCCCATCCTCGTTGACCGACACAATGCCTTCCGCATGGCGCTTGAGGGTGTTGACGTCCATCATGCCGTGGCACGGAACGCCGATGACATACACCTTTTCGCGGTCAAAGCGGTGCTCGGTCAGAAGCTGATTGAAGCTGTAAGTATCGCAGGGCTTGAGGAAAACCAACACCTTGCCCTCGCCTTTTGCGGTCTCCTTCACCAGATACTTGGAGAAGTTTGCGCCGCAGAACCCGTTCCACACAAAATTTTCTTTCAGAGCCTCAGCGGACCGGAACACCGTCGGCGTTACGTCGTAAGCGAATTCGCCCGCGCCCCAGCCGAGCACGCGGTCAACCGTTCCGTCCGCAAGCAGAGCGACCGCTCTTTCCACGAGGCTTTCGCGCTTTATTTCTTGCATCGCAGGTCCTCCAGTCTCTTGTTCTCGCCCAGCGCCGCAACGGTGCTGACGAAATCGTTCATCGTGGCGGCGAACTTCGCGCCCTCCGCCGCGCTCACCCACTCCACGCGCGTGCGTTCCCGCTCAATGCCGAGGTAATCGAGCATGGAGAACAGAAGCGCCATACGGCGGCGGGTATAGTAGTTTCCTGTCGTATAATGGCAGTCGCCCGGGTGACAGCCGCACAGAATCACGCCGTCCGCCCCGCGCTGAAAGGCGCGGAGAATGAACATCGGATTCACGCGGCAGGAGCACGGCACACGGATGATTTTGACATCCGCAGGATAATTCAGGCGGTTGTTGCCCGCAAGGTCCGCGCCCGCATAGGAGCACCAGTTGCAGCAGAACGCCACAATCAGCGGTTTGTATTCGGTTACTTGCATATTGCGTCCACCTCCGCCATGATTTGTTTATTCGAGAACCCGCGCAGGTCCATCGCGCCCGACATACAGGCAACCGTGCAGGCGCCGCATCCCTGGCAGACCGCCTCGTTGACCTGTGCCACGCGCCGCACCTTGGTGGTACGGTCGGGCATACGGAATTCCTTTTCGATATAGGTAATCGCACCGTAGGGGCAGACCTTTTCACAGGTCGAGCATCCGTTGCACATCATCTCGTCCGAATGCGCCACGCAGGGGTTGCCCGTCAGCTTATCCTTGCAGAGCAGACCGATGACCTTGGAAGCCGCCGCGCCCGCCTGCGATACCGTTTCGGGAATGTCCTTCGGTCCCTGGCAGGTGCCCGAGAGGAACACGCCTGCCGTCGGGCTTTCCACGGGACGGAGCTTCGGATGCGCTTCGGTAAAGAAGTCGTTGGTATCCATGCTTGCGGTCAGCATCGTTGCCAGATGTCTTGCCGACTTGTCGGGCTCAATCGCCGCGGCAAGCACCACAAGGTCCGCATCAATGTGCAGCTGCTTTCCGTAAAGCAGGTCGGATGCCTGTACCTTGAGCTTGTTTCCCTCGGGCTCCACCTTGCCGACCATGCCCTTGATGTAGTGCACGCCGTATTCCTCCACCGCGCGGCGGTAGAATTCGTCAAAGTTCTTGCCCGGGGTACGCACATCAATGTAAAAGACATAAACCTCGGTGTCGGGGTATTTGTCGCGTATCAGCATCGCGTGCTTTGCCGTGTACATACAGCAGATCTTGGAGCAATACTCCTTGCCCTTTTCCGAGCAAGCCGCGCAACGCGAGCCCACGCACTGCACGAACACGATGGTGTGCGGGTGGGTCTTGTCGGAGGGACGGAGCAGAGTTCCGCCTGTCGGTCCCGCCGCATTCATCAGACGCTCCAGTTCAAGCGAGGTAATCACGTCTTTGGATTCGCTGTAAGCGAATTCGTCGAATTTCTCCATCGAAATGGGATTGAAGCCCGTTGCAACCACAATTGCGCCGTACTGCTCCTCCACGAATTCGTCCTTTGCCTTGTAATCAATCGCACCCGCGCCGCAGACCTTGGAGCAGATG
>DJSQ01000178.1:252-3077 GCA_002438075.1 Clostridiales bacterium UBA6330 | reverse complement strand
AACGAATAGGTTATATCTCACAATGCGCCCAGCCTCCGTGTCATTTCAGAGCAAACGCCTGCGGCGTTCAATCGAACCCCGAAGGGGCGCCGGCAGGCGGGGTCTCGGCACTCGTGTAAGGGCGAGCATCTACAGCCCCCCAACGAGTTGTCAGCCTAAAACCGCCTACCCCCGCTCCTCCGCAAGCCTTCTCACGGTCTCTCTGTCGCGCGCAATCTGCTCGCGCAGAGCCTCAACCGTTTCAAACTTCCGCTCCTCGCGCAGGTAGCGCAAAAACGCAACCCGCACGGCTTTTCCGTACAGGTCCCCCGCAAAATCCAGCAGGTGCGTCTCGCACCGCACCTCGTGCACGCCGTCCACCGTCGGGCGGGTCCCGATGTCGGTCACGCCCGCATAATGCCGCCCCGCCACCTCGCAGTCGGTCTGATAGACCCCCGCGCGCGGAATCAGCGCGAGCGGCGCAAAGCGCTGGTTGACGGTCGGGAACCCAATCGTCCGCCCCAGCTGTGCTCCCGATATAACGGGCGCGGTCAGCAGGTAGGGGTGCCCCATCAGCGCCGCCGCTTCATCGGGTTTTCCCTCCGTCAGAAGCCGACGGATGCGCGTGGAGCTGATTGGCTCGCCGCCCGCCATCACCGCCTCCTGCACCAGCAGTCTCCCGTCCAGCATTTCGCGCAACAGGTCGAGCGTTCCCTCCCCGCGCCTGCCGAAGCGGTGGTTGAACCCGCACGCCGCAGCAACGCAGTGGCAGTCCCCAACTAGAATGCGGCGGACAAATTCCTGCGGCTCGGTGTCGCGCAGGCGCGAGAAATCGGCAATCACCGCCAGCTCCGCGCCCGCCTCGGCAAAGCGCTCCAGCCGCTCCTCCTCGCTCGTCAGATGCCCCGGGGGATTCTGCGACAGCCAATCCGACGACAGCCCGCGAAAGCAGAAAACGCCGAGCGCGGCATGGGGATATTTCTCGTCCCGCATTTCCCGCGCGGCACGGATGAGCGCCCGATGTCCGAGGTGCACCCCGTCAAAATTTCCGAGGCAAAGGACCGTTTCGCGCGGCATTTCGCAGGTCTGCGCGGTCCTCGGGTCCAATATCCGCATTCAGCCTCAGCCTTCCAGCCCGAGATAGGTGCGAACCAATTCGCCCATCAGCTCGTCCCGATCCACGCGGCGAATCAGCGCCCGCGCGCCCGCGCAGTTGGTGATATAGGTCGGGTCCTCCGAAAGCAGGTAGCCCACAATCTGCCCGATGGGGTTATAGCCCTTCTCGGTCAGAATGCCGTAGACCTGCCGCAGGGTTTCCTTCATTTCCTCTTTTTCGTCCGGTCGGTTTTCCATGTTTTCTCCTTTACGGTCCGATAATCGTTACATATATAATACCATAAATCCCCGTCTCTGTCAAGAGATTGTCCGCAGAAAGGCTTTCCTGTCGGGGCGGATACGGTAGCTTTCCAATGCTTTGCGGATGGCTTTGCGGCGCGTCGGCTCGGGCAGTCTCCCCTTTTCAAAGTAGGGCAGGACCGCCTCCTCCTGCTTTGCCAGCGCGGTTGCGAAGTACCACGCCACCATCATGCAAATGTAGTACTCCTCCCTTGCGGCTGTGACCGCCGCCACCCGCGCGAGGTAGGACGGGTCAAAAGCGTCATCGAGGTAGGACCGCATCAAAAGCCCGATGGCATAGCGGACCGCAAACACGTCCTCCGCCGCCAGCCAGCGGTCGATATGCGGCAACAGCTCCGCACGGTGCTTTCCGAGGACGCGCGGATTGAAGCAATCGCAGGTGGACCAATCGTCCACAAACGGCAGGAAACGGTCCAGCTCGCGGATTACGGCATCGAAGTCCCGCTCCTGCTCCAACAGGAGCGCATGGAGCAGCTTTTCCTCGTGGTATTCGTGCGGCAGGTCGGCGAGAAACGCCTCGCGTCCCTCGGGGTCACGCGCCAGCTCCTTTGCGTAGGCGCGCAGGACGGGCATTCGCACGCCGATGACCAGCTCCTTCGGAACTGCGGGCATAAGGGCGCTCTGAAAGTCGCGGAACGGCAGGTCCTGCATTCCGAGCAGGTCCGCGCGGATATCAGCGGTCGTTTTCATGTGCATCCCCTTCGTAGGTGAATCGCGGAAAGGCTTTTCCATCGCGCGTGACGGTCTCATTCCACATTTCGGCGGGGCGGGTCCACAGTGCGCCGTCACCGTATTTTGCGCGGTAGACGACCATCGGCTCCAGCGTTTCCGAGTGCTTTGCGATACCGAGGACCTCATATTCGCCGCCCTTGAAGTGCCGCCACCTGCCCACGGGAACCGTCTTTTGGGCGTACTCGTAGCGCATACGGAGCAGAATTTCCCTGTCTGCGGGGCAGAAATCGTACTGCGGAATCTCTGCGGGGGTAATCCAGCGGAGGTCGCGGTGCTCGAGCAGGGTTGGCTCGCCCTCGGCTATGGCGCAGAAGAGGGTCAGGCGGACCGTGATATCGGGGTATTCATGCAGGACCTCGGCATAAATCTCCGTGGGCTTGACCTCCCATGCCAGCTCTTCGCGGCACTCACGCCTAAGCGCGTCCTCTCGGCTTTCGCCCTTCTCGACCTTCCCGCCGACGAACTCCCACAGCAGTCCTCTCGCTTTATTTTCGGGTCGTTGGCAGACGAGGAACCGCTCCCCTCGCCAAATCAGCGCCGCCACGACCTCCGTCACGTTTCTCTCCATTTCCTTCCTCCGTCCCTTTTGTATTATTGTACCACATCCTCGGGGAAAAGTCAAGATGAAAGGGAAAGAAAGACCTTGGAGGCGCAGGAGGACCCCTTTCGGAGGGGTCCCCCTACCCTCCAAACCTCCC
>DJSQ01000178.1:0-168 GCA_002438075.1 Clostridiales bacterium UBA6330 | reverse complement strand
GTCCCCGCCATTACACGAGCGGAAATTTGTTCCGCTTTTTGTGGTGGCGGGGACATGGGGGAAGTTTTGGAGTTGGTTTGGGAGGTATAGTTTTTTTACAGGTTGCGGCTATCGCACCCGTTTTGTGGGCGGAAAGCGTTTTGCTATGATGCCTCACACGGGTGCCGA
>DJSQ01000010.1 GCA_002438075.1 Clostridiales bacterium UBA6330 | reverse complement strand
AAGAAGTCCCCTAAGCGGGGCTTGGGGCGGCGCCCCAAGGTCTTCGCTTCCCTTTTGCACAATCAAGGTAAAGTATTGTCACTCTTTTTTATAGACAATGGCACGACAGCGAGGCGTTTCTGTGGTACAATAACTGTAATGGGAGGGATAGCGAGAAATGGGAAAGAGAAAGTACGACGTCGCGGCATATATCTGGCCCGCATTTACGGGGGACGAGCCGCGCACAAGGATATTTTGGGAGAAGGGGATTGGGGAGTGGCAAACCGTCATGTTCCCAACCGATAAACCGGAATGGAAGTATTCGGGGGCAAAACCAATCTGGGGCTACGAGAACGAAGCCGACCCGAACGTCATGGAAAAACAAATCGAATGCGCCGCCAAGCACGGGGTCAACGTCTTTATCTACGACTGGTATTGGTACGACGGCAGACCTTTCCTCGACCAGTGCCTGAATAACGGGTACTTAAAGGCGAAGAACAACGATAAGGTGAAGTTCTACCTCATGTGGGCGAACCACGACGTCAATTATATGTGGGATAAGCGCATCAACCACATCAACAGCATGATCTGGCACGGCTGGGTGCGCAGACCCGAGTTTGACGAAATCTGCGATCGGGTTATCGAGCAGTACTTCAAACACCCTTCCTATTATCAAATCGACGGAAAGCCCGTGTTCCTGATTTACGACGTGGAAAACCTGATTCGCGGGCTCGGCGGGGTCGAAGCCACGGCGCAGGCGCTTGACGCATTCCGCAAAAAGGTGACCGATGCAGGCTTTGCGGGGCTGGAGCTCCAGCTCTGCGCATGGTCCGAGAACGCGGTCAACCTCAGCGGCGTGGACTCCGAGCACAGCGGAAGCACGCTGGACGCGGTGAAGCTGCTGCACATCGACAGCATCACGAATTACCAGTTCGCGCATCTGGTCAGCCACCCGAAGGGGGACTATACCGAGATTTTCCAAACCGTCAGAAAGCAGTGGGAGCGGTACGACAGGGAATATGACATCCCGTATTACCCGCACATTTCGGTCGGCTGGGACAATAATCTGCGGTGTCGGAGCTTCAAGCGCGACCTGATTACAAACAACACGCCCGAATGCTTCGGAAAGGCGTTGGAGGCGGCAAGGGATTACCTCGACGCGCACCCCGAGAGGACCCCGCTGGTCACAATCAATTCGTGGAACGAGTGGACCGAGGGGAGCTATCTGGAGCCCGACACCCTCAACGGCTACGGCTATCTGGAGGAAATTCAGCGTGTGTTTGCGGAGGAGCAGGAGGATTCCTGACCCCGAAAGCGACCCAAAAGGAGGGGATTGCGGAAACAGAATTATAGTTTTCAGTTTGCAGTTTACAGTTTACAGCGCCACGGTTACCGAAATCAAATTATTTGACAGGATAATGGAGGAAAACGCTATGAAAAGAAGAATCGGTTTTTTGTTGACGGTATGTATGGTTTTGACCCTGATGCTCGGGCTGTTTGTCCCGACAACCGCCGATGATGCCGCTGTCGGCGGGGAGATTATTCCAAGCGGAAACGGCGTGGTATATTCGTTTGGCGGAATTCAGGCGGTAGACAAGAATGAGATAAAGCAGAAATATGAGGCTGCTTCAAAATCGGGTAACTACAACGACCAGTTTAGTTATTTCCGAAACGAGGACGGGATTGTCTTTGCCGTTTACGGCGACAGCTCGTGGGCTGAAGTTTCCGGTGAGGAAACATTGATAGTGAAAAATATCAACAACCACGTTGGCATAGGTCTTTCGTTTGTTTCCAACTTTGCGTATCCGAATCCGAGTGGTCTTGGCTTTTGGGGCATCAATGCAATTGCAATCCGCTACAGAGTTCTCAATCAGAACGCAGATGAAACGATTAATTTCGTTGGAGTTGGTCAGTGGACTGACAGCGCAAAGGGCACATGCGAGATTCGGGCGAGCGAAGAATGGGTGGAAACCATTTATGAATTAACTCCCACCGCAGGGGCAAGTCAGACCTTCGGGTACTGGTTCGGAGAATATATGGATGTAATCAATACGAATTCTCTTTCTTTCAACGGTGTTTCTAAGGGTGCAACGATTGAGTTGGATTACATCGGGCTGTTCACAACGGTTGATGAAGCACAGGTTGAAATGAATCGTAGAAACAGCATTCGCATTGCGGAGAATGAAACCTTTGTTTCTAAAAATCAGGCAGGTGGCGATGACGGACAGGTGATTCGTTTTACTGGAATTCACCTTGCGGATGGTTCGCAGACATGGGCTACCGATTGCGGCATTAACCAGTTTGCCCCCAAAGACGGAAGAGATTTTTACAATGATGCGGACGGTAATCTCGTGATGGTTACCAAGACAACGGAGGGACTTTGGTCGCCGATTTGCATCAGCCATACAAATCTCCAATATGTGTGTGCCCAAATCGTTGAGCTAAGATATAAAACAACAGACCTGAACGGATCTCCTGTCGACCCGCCCGCATTTACAAAGGACGTGGTTAAAATCGGTTATAAGAACGACGGCGACATCAATGTGACAATCAAAGAAATCGTGACCACGAAGGACAAGGACGGTTGGTCTGTGACCAGAATTTACGTGGATACTACGGCGCATCCCTCCGGAATGTGGCCGATTCAGGATGGAGGTATTACCTCAATCGACTTCCCGTCTGCGGACACCTCAATGAAATACGTCATTGATTATGTCGGCTTCTTCAACAACGAAGCAGTAGCAGACGCGAACACCAAGCGCGCCCGCGTGTTTGACGGTGATGCGGTCCGCTTGAACGGTGTACAGGTGAAGAAGAACAGCGGAAACGGCATTCGGTTTGTCGGCGTGATTGATGACTATACGTCCGAGGCTTACGAGGAGTTCGGCTTCAAAATCTGCCTCGGCGATAAGGTGACGGATTCGATTGTAACGGGTAAGATTCAGCATTACGTTTACCGTCAGATTAAGGCGGGCGATGCGCTTGTGGACCTTCCGACCGACTACGTGACGGGACAGGACGAGAACAGCGCGTACTTCACCTATTGCATCAACGACATTCCCGCTTCCGCCTTCACGGATGGAAAAATCACGTTCAAGGTCTGCGCTTACGCAAAAATCAAGGGCGCGGAAATCTGCGGTCCGACCTACACGGTGGTGTATGACTGCAACACCCAAACGGCTACCTATCACTGATTCTGACAAATTTTCGGAAATGAGGGAATTGCTATGAGAAAACCATATGAAAAGGCAGATTTTCGGCTGATGCTGACCGAGGACGCGGATGTGCTGACCATATCGCTGGCTTCCGCCAACAACGCCGAGCACATCGTTGAGGACGGAGATTCGTTTGCAAACCTGTTCCCGACCCTTTGAGCGGGACGGTATCCAAAAAGCAGAAAGGGCTATCCATGAAAAAGATTATTCAGGCTGTATGCCTGTCCCTTGTCGGCATTCTCGTGCTGCTGTCGGCTTCCTGCGGACGCGGCACGGGGGACGGGAAGGAAACGAGCGGCACGGAGAAACGGCAGAGCGGTGACGAACCCGCGGGCTTCTACACGGAAGCCCGCACTGCGGGGAGCGGGGACCGCTACATTGTGTCGGGAAACCGCTTCCGCATTGTGTTCGGCGAGAACAATGCCGACGGCGGGAATCTGAACAGCGCCGCCACCCTGTTATACAACCTTGTCAAGGACTATTTCGGTCAACGGATGGAGATGAAGTCGGATCAGGTGGGCACGGAGCAGGAATTTGAGATTCTGATCGGGGACACCAACCGCGCGGGAAACGTTTCTGCCGAGAACCTGACCTATTACGACTACGGCTGGACGTTTGACGGCAAAAAGCTCCGCATTTACGGCGGCTCGGACGAGGCGTTGGAGAATGCGGTCAACCGCTTTGTCGAGCTGTATCAGGACACCGAGAACAAGGGGCTTGTCGTTGCTGCGGGCGAGACCTTCGGGGCAACCTACACCTATCCGCACACCTCGGTCTCCCTCGGCTCTGTGGAGATTGGGAAGTACACAATCGCCGCCCGCAAGGGCTATGAAGCCGCGGCAGGAGCAGTTGCGGCGGGCTTTGGCAGGCTGTGCGGCGTGAAAATGACGGTCACAAGGACCGATGCGAAGCCGACGGGCGGAAGCTATATCTATGTCGGCTTTGACGAGACCGAGGACCTGAATATGCTGTACGAATACCGTGACGGGGCTTTGTGCTTTGTCGGAAACGGGCTGGGCGGCATTTTCAACCAAACGGAGCGTCTGGTAGAGACCTTTTTTGAAAAGGAGCTCTCGGGCAGAGCCGAAAAAGCAATCAATCTGGAAACGGTAAAGGAAAACAAAGTGATGCCGATTATTGACAATATGCAATTCGCGGACAGCGAATTCATCGAAATGCTGGACCGCAATTTCGAGTCCGCAAGAGACGCGATTCTGAACGCAAAGAGTGAGTACAGCGTAACGGGGAACGGAAAAATTTACTACGTTTCTTCAAGCGAAGGAAACGACGCAAACGACGGGCTCTCCGAAGCAAAGCCGTGGAAAACGCTGGCGAAGGTCAACAGCACGAGTGTTCCCGCAGGGAGCGTGATTCTCTTCAAGCGCGGCGACGTCTGGAATATGGAGGGGCGGTTCCTCTCCAAAGCCAACGTAACCTTCTCCGCCTACGGGGAGGGCGCAAAGCCGCTGTTTGCCAACTACATCGATGCGTCAAAGACCTCGGACTGGACGAAGGTCGGCGAAAACCTCTGGGTCTATAGCGGTCCCTATGAAACGCCGAACCCTCCCGGGAAGAACTACGATGGCATTGATATTTCCGATAAATACCCGAGGCTGGATATCCCGGGCTCCTACATTACCTCGGTTGACGGGGCGGACGGCAACGACATCGGGAACATCATCCTCAACAACGATGAGGGCTGGGCTGTGAAGATCACGAAAAAGAACGCGTTCAACACCAGCATTGAGCTCGGCATGGTCCCCACGGGCTTTGGGACGCTGACGCATCACGCCCGCCCGTTTACGGACCAAAAGGACCTTGCCCAGAATCTGGAGTATTACCACAACCCGACCGAGAGCCGCCTGTACCTCTACTGTGACGGCGGCAACCCTGCCGAGGTGTTCAGCCAAATCAAGCTGGTGGTGGAGGGCTACGGCTTCTACGGCGGCACCGAAAGCGTTTCCAAAAACGTGACGCTGGATAACCTCGCGTTCAAGTACTGGGGCTGTCACGGAATTTCCGTCAATCAGGCGGTCGACTTCACGGTCCGCAGCTGCGAAATCGGCTGGTGCGGCGGAAGCGTACAGGGCTATACGTGGGGCGGCAGAGACGAGCCCACCCGCTTTGGCGAGGGCATTCAGAACTGGGGCAACTGCAACAATTTCCGCATTCTGAACAGCTACCTGCACCAGATTTTCGACGGTGCAACCTCCAGCCAGCAGTCCAGCTGGGCGGGACTGACGCGGGTTGTGATAGAGAACGTGGAGGTTACGGGCAACTGCTACGAAAACAACGCCGCCAACATTGAATTCTGGATGAACATCAACGAACAGCAGGCGAACAACGATAACTTCAAGTGCAAGGATTGGGACATTTCGGGCAACCTGATGCGTCGGACGGGCTGCGGCTTCGGCAGAGCAAGAGCAATCGGTCCGGGCAGCAACGGCGGGCAGGTGTTTGCCGATTCCTTCAACGGGGTCAAGCCGCTGTATGAAAATGTGCGGATGCACGACAACACCACATGGGGCAATGCCTGCGCGCTTGTGGACGGCTTTGGCTGGGGAACCGAGCGGTACAATCTGGAGGGCAACATCTTTGTCCACGAGTACGGAAGCATCTTCGGACATCTGGAGCGGGATTTCAACAATTTGCAGCTGTGGGATTATGCCGAGTATCTGTACGACAGCGAAACGCTTGCAATGCTCGGGAAGAAGAACATCCTCGGGGAGAACACGTACTATTACACCTATACCAAAAGGTAACCCCAAACCGAAAGGAGACAAAGCATGAAAACAAAAACGAGGGTCCTCGCACTTCTTCTGGCACTGTTGGCAGTTGCATCCGTGCTTGCGGGCTGTAAAAAGAAGGAGGAAAAGCCGTCGGAAGGGACGGGAAAGCTGATTGGAGACGACAGCGGGAACGGCACCGATGAAAACCCCTATGCGGACGTGGACTTCGGCGGCAGAGTATTTCAGGTCCATATCAACACCAAGGACGCGGGCTTTGAATCGTCGAGCAAGTACATCATTCCGGTTGAAGAGCTGGATTCAAAATGCAACGAGCTGGAAAAGGAGGTGTTCGAGCGCGACGCATGGATGGCGGAAAACCTGAACATGGACATCGAGTACACCCCCTACAGCGCGGAATACAGCTCCGTTGTGGAGAGCCTGCGGGTGTTGGTCAACTCGGGGGTGAGCTACGACCTGTTTATTGACAAGCTGTTCCCGATGGCAAACTTCTCGCTGGAGGGTGGCTTTGAAAACGTTGCGGGCCGTGCCGAATTGCAGTATTTTGAGAACTACTGGTACAACGACTACATGAACAGCCTCTCGCTGGACGAGGGGAGCACGATGTACCTGCTGGCGGGTGATTACTTCATCGATGTGCTCCGCTCCTCCAACGTCATGTTCGTCAATCTGGATATGCTGGACGATTGCTTCCCCGATGCGGGCGGAAGCGAGCAGTTCCTGAACGACGTGATTGACGGCAAGTGGACCTATGACGAGCTGATGACCCGCTCCGAGGCGGTCTATCTCGCGGGGGACACGGTGCTCACCACCCGCTACGGACTGCTGCTCCACACGGTGTGGGAGCCGCTGATTCCGATGATTGTTGCGGGCGGCGCGACCTTTGCCGAGGTTTCGGACGGCGAGTTGACCTCCAAGATGACCGATGACCACAATGTCCGCTTGTTTGAAAAGCTGAAGGCGCTCCTGAATTCCGAGACCTGCGATACCTGCATCGGCGGCAACGGCGTGGACTGGGGTCTGAACCCCGCATTCGGCGTGGAAGCAACGCTTTCCAACATTCAAACCCTCTTTGTGAACGGGCACGGGCTGTTTACCTACGGTCGCTTTGCCTCTATGGAGACGCTCGGAAAAACGGCTCTGCGCTACAGTGCGCTCCCGTATCCGAAGTGCGACACCGAGGATTCCTACATCACCGCCTCGCATGACACCACCGAGCTCGGCGGAATCCCGAAGGGCGCGGAGAATGTTGGCGAAATCCTGCAAATGCTGGATATCCTGTCGGCGCTCTCCAACAAGGACTTAATCCACGTTTACTACGAGGAGGCGCTGAAAATCCGCTACAGCTCCAACAAGCAGGCGGCATCGGTTGTGGATATCATTCATGACAACATGGGCTCGGCGTTCGCGCTGGCTTACAGCGAGGCTTGCAGCGGTCTGCTCCTGTGGCACAGCTACTATGTGCCGCTCCGTGACGGACGCGACTACCTGATTACCCTGCAATCGAACGCCGCGCCGTTGCAGTCGGCTCTGAACACCCTGATGAAGAAATGGAATGAGATTTCCTGAAACGGTGAATTTCCGCCGCACGGTCCATAGCGGGCAGGCGGTTGAAAAATAAAATTTTGAAGGAGATTGAAACGATGAAAACGAAACGAATCCTGTGCCTGTGCCTGATTGCTTGTCTGGTGCTTCCCCTGATGTCTCTTTGCGCATTTGCCGATGATGATTTTGCGGGCAGAGAAGCCAAATTCGGAAGCTACGTGATGTTCTTTGACAATGTTCGGGAGAATCCGAACGATGACGAATTCTCGAAAATGATCTATACAAGCGGAACGACCGATTACAAGCTGTTTACCGCAGGCGGGCTCGAGAGATACAAGCCCGCAACCGAAGAGGGGTACGGAGTGGAGCTTCACGGTGCGGATGCCGATCCTTATTCCGGTAAGTGGGGACTGAATCTCAGAGATTGGTCGTACAATGCCTCGACCGACAGTTACTTCTCCATCCACTATCGGGTGAAGAACGCGACAAACACCGGTTCCGTAACCTCTGCGGATACCTGTAACAACGGCAACAACAAGCCGGTGCACCTGAAAATCACGATGGATATTCAGAATGATGTCTGGAAAACCTACTCGGTCAAGCTCGGCGACCATCTGGTTGATAACGACGGAAATAAAACGTCCGCTGAATGCTGGCCTGCGGGAAATGATTTCTGGGGACTTGCACTTCCCGCTCTGGAGGGCGAGGGTGCCTACTACGTGATTGACTACATCGGCTTCTTTGACAGCGAGGAGGCGGTTGCAAACGAAGCGGCGTATTGGGAAGCCTTCCACGCGAACGGCGTTCTGCCCGCAACGGCTTCCGTCAAGGCGGGCTTCTACGAGACGGCGCAGACCGTGGAGCTGACCACCGAAACGAGCGGCGCGGAAATCTATTACACGCTGGACGGCAGGAACCCGACCAAGACCTCCAACCGCTATTCCGAAGCCCTTGCGATTAAAAAGTCGGTTACGCTCAAAACCGTTGCCTATGACCCCGCAACCGACAAGTACAGCCCTGTTTGCACCTATTCCTATGAGCTCAACCTGAACGCAACGCCCAAGTTCAGCCTGAAGGGTGGCGTTGTGACCCCGGGCAAGTCCGTTACCATTACCACCACGACAGCCGATGCGGTCATCCACTATACGACCGACGGAAGCACCCCGACCGCGGAAAGCCCCGTTTACAGCACGCCGATTCCGATTACGGGAAAAATGACCGTGAAAGCCATCGGTGTCAAGGCGGGCGAGGCGAACAGCGCGGTTGCAACCGTGGAGTTCGGCGGGATTGTTTCGAGCGATATTTACTGGTCCTTCGGCGGACTGGTCGGCGGCTCCGCGGACGGCACGCTGTCGGAGACGCAGGGTGTTTACCATACCGACCGTTTCGGCGCGGTTTTCGGCGGCGGCATCTATAATGATGAATTCGGCGGCGTGGTCCGTCCCGTTTCCAAGGACGTGGCGGAAAATGCAATCCGCATTGAGAGCTTCTACTTTGTCGACAAGAACGAGGGAATGCCCAACGGCTACCACCGCTACATGACCCTGACCTACAAGTGCCCCGTTTCCGTACAGCTGGAGTACCATCCCAACCATTACGTAGATGACGCGGCAAGAGATGCAAGCCGCTCGCAGAAGATTCCGCTGGAGGCTTCCGAAAGCTACAAGACCATTGTAATCGACCTTTGGGAAAACAGCGAGACATGGAAAGACTGGGTAGGCGACAGCAACTTTACGCTCCAGTTCTTCTATGACGGCGCAGAGCCTACAACGGTCTCCATTCTGGAGGTCAGCTTCCACGAGAGCGAGGAGAACGCGAAAAAGAGCAAGGTTGCCGACCCGAACACTTCGGTTTCGACCTCGGAGAAGTACACCGAGGAGATTTCGGTTGAGCTGAAGTCCGCAACCGAGGGCGCAAAGCTGTATTACACCACTGACGGAAGCGCCCCGAGCGCAACCAACGGAACGCTTTACAGCGGCGCAATCACCATTTCTCAAGACACCGTTCTCAAGGTCATTGCCGTGAAGGACGGGTACATGGACAGCTCCGTGATGACCTTTGATTACAAGGTCACGCTGACGGTTGCACAGCCGAACCCGAGTCTCGCGGGCGGTAAATACGAGGGCAACCAAACCGTTACCATTACCTGCGCAACCGAGGGGGCGAAGCTGTACTACACGCTGGACGGAAGCACCCCGACCGCCGAGAACGGCACGCTCTACACGGGTCCCATCACGCTGACCAAGTCTTGCATCCTCAAGGTGGTTGCCGTTATGGACGGCAGAGCCGACTCCAAGGTGGTCAGCAGAACCTATAACATCACGGGCGGCGGCTCGGAGGAGAAGCCCGCAGATACGGGTGACGAAAACAAGCCCGCGCAGACCACCGAGACTGCTTCCGAGGAGAAGAAGGGTGGTTGCGGCTCGGTTATCGGCGCGGAGGGCTTGGTCCTGCTCGCGGTCGTTTCCCTTGCGGGTGTTGCTCTGAAGGGGAAAAGAAAGCAGGACAATTGATAACTGACCTCTGACAACCGACAACCTGATTTGAAAAAAAGGGCACCTTCCGCCGCGGCGTTTGTCGGGCGGAAGGTGCCGTGTCAAGGAGAAACCATGAAAAAATTAGGCATTGCACTTCTGGCGGTCTTATTGGCGCTCCTGCCGCTTGCCGCCTGCGGGCAGGACCCGAACGGGGGAGAGCCCCCGACCTCCGAGACGGGAGGAAAGGAAAAAGCCCGCATCATCGGGCTGACCGTTGACGGGGTGAAGCAGAGCTTGGAGCATTCGCAGATTACATACCGACTCACGGGCAACGAGGTTCGCATCCCCGTTGTGGAAGCCGAGCTGAGCGAGGGAGAGGGAACCCTGACCGTTACGCAGGCAACCGCCATCCCGGGCACGGCAACCGTGGCACTGGACAATGAGGTAAAATATACAATCATGCTGGAAACGGATTTTATTTATGAAGCATCGGCATTGCAGAACACCTATCATCGGCTGGTATCCGAGGGGAAGCTGAACGTTGCGTACATCGGCGGCTCGGTAACGGTCGGCGCGTTCGGCAGTGCGGGGCATTCGTGGACTTTGCTGACAACAAAGTGGCTGCGGGAGCATTTCACGGATGCAAAGATTACCGAAAACAACGCGGGCATCGGCGGCACGGGCAGTCTGCTCGGCGCATACCGTGCCGTTCAGCACCTCGGGCTTGCAAGCGCGACCAAGCGCCCCGACCTTGTGTTCGTGGACTTTTCCGTGAACGATATGTACGACGGGACCTCGGCAGAGGACATCAAGCGCTATGCCGAGACGATGCTGCAAGCCATCTATACCGCCAACCCATACGCGGATGTTGTGATTCTCATCGTGGGTCAGCAGACCACCTCGAATTTCCCCGAGCCGAAGGCTTGGCGGGAGATTGCCGCGCATTATAATCTGCCGATTGTGGAGCTGACCGACCGTCTGCTTGCGGATATGCGGCAGGAGGGGAAGGACTGGAGCTACTATATCGCCGATGTGGTCCATCCGAACGACAACGGCTATGCAAAGTATGCCTCCTATATCGCCGAGCTGTTGCAGGCGGAGCTGATTGACAAGCAGGTCAGTCCCTTCCTGCAAGTCGCAAAGGAGCTGCCCGAAACCACGCTGTCCGAGTCGCTTCTGCATGACCTGTCGATGTACGAAGCCTATCAGATGCCCGTCCCCGCCGATTCGGGCTTTCAATCGGTGGGCCCCGACCTCATCGATGGCGGCATCGTAGCCAAAACAGCGGGCGCAACCCTCAATTTCACCTTTTCGGGAACGGGGCTGACGCTCTTTCTCGGCAATCGGGATTCGGTTGTGATTGAATACACGATTGATGGCGTGCAATATGCGGATATCAACGTCTCGGACGGCATTCTCCCGAGCCTTGCGGACGGTCTGGAGGACGGAACGCATACGGTCAGCCTCCGTGTCAAATCGGTTTCGTCGGGGTCCTTCATGCTCCGAAGATTCCTTGTGCGCGGCAACAGCGAGCGGAAGGCTGTAAAAATTCTCACAAGATGAAAGGACGGGAACCAATATGATCGTTTCGGCAATCGGCGACAGCCTGACGGAGGGCGATTACGGTATTTTCGGGAAAAAGTGCATCGCAAACGTGCAGGAAAAGAATTATCCCTATTTCCTTGCCAAGCAATCGGGCTGGGAGGTGCGGAACTTCGGCTTCTGCGGAAAAAACGCGTCCTCCTATCTGGAGGAATACGAAAAGGGAAGGGTCCGCGTGGAGGGCTCGGACGTGATTGTGGTCATGCTCGGCACCAACGGTGGGCTGTCCCCGCGCGAGGAAACGCAGGGGGACCGCGACTATGAGGCGCTCCTGTCGCACCTGCACCGTGACGCACCGAATGCAAAAATCTATCTTTGCGCCCCGCCGCACGCAACCGAGAACCCCGCGTGCTCCAATTACGGCTACGCGGAGCAGGTGCGGGATGCGGTGGAATTCGTCACCGCGTATGCGGAAAAGCACGGATACCCCCTGATTGATGTCTATCACAGCGGGCTGTTTACGGTGGAAAACGAGGCGGTGATGCAACCGAATGACGGACTGCACCTGTCCGAAATCGGATACAAAACGCTGGCGGATTATATTTTTCAGTGCATAGAGGAGAAAACGCGATAAATGGTTATCACAAGACCGCCGCTTGGGTGGAACACATGGAACACCTTCGGCACACAGATTAACGAGAAATTGCTCTTGGAAACCGCCGACTATCTGGCGGATTCCGAGCTCAAAAAAGCAGGGTATGAGTACATCGTCATTGATGACGGCTGGACAGAACAGGAACGGGACGAAAACGGCAGATTGGTCCCGAACCGCGAGAAATTCCCGCACGGAATCAAGTATATCGCGGACTATATCCACTCTAAGGGACTGAAAATGGGTATCTATTCTTGTTGCGGGACTTTGACCTGCGGCGGATACCCCGGGAGCTACGACCATGAATATATCGATGCAAAGACCTTTGCCGAATGGGGGATTGACTATCTGAAATATGATTTCTGTTACCACACAGGCACATTGGAGGGCAAAATTTTCTATCGCCGCATGGGAGCGGCACTGGCAAACTGCGGCAGAGATATTGTATTCAGCGCCTGCTCATGGGGCATGGAGGAAACGCAGGAGTGGGTCAAGACCACAGGGGCGCACCTGTTCCGTTCCACGCATGACATCCATAACAGCTGGGAATCCATTAAGAGCATCACCCAACAGCAAACAAGATTGCTTCCCTATAACGGACACGGTTGCTTCAACGACATGGATATGTTGGTTGTCGGTATGAATCCCGACAGCTTCATTGACAGCGAGCGCGGAACCCACGGGTGCAGTCTGACCGAATACCGCACGCATTTTGCCATCTGGTGTATGTACGGCTCGCCGTTAATGATTGGTTGTGACATCCGCACCCTTTCGGAGGAAGCGAAAGCCATCCTGACCAATGCGAGGGCATTGGCAATCAATCAGGACCGCGCCTATAGTCAACTTTACCGTCTGACTTTGGACCGCGGACCCGAGGACGCACTGGTGGTTGCACGGATACTGGAAAACGGTGACTTCGCGGTCGGCGTATTCAACCTCATGGACGGCGATTATCGTTTCGTAGTCGGGTTTGATGAAATGGGGATTACCACGCACAGCGGAAAGACACCCGTACTGACAGAGGTCTTTACAGGCGAAAAAGCCCAACTGACCAACCGCACCCTAAACGTAAACGTAGAAGGGCACGGCTGTCGGCTGTACCGTTGCAAGCTGGTGGAGCAATGACCTGCCGAGCCTGCGGAAAGTCGCTGGATACTATGGATATCGGCGCACACCGAAAGTTCATCGGAAAATGCGACAGCGACTATCTTTGCCGCGATTGCATCGCCAAGCACCTCGGCTGGACACGGGAAACGCTGGACGCATGGATTCTCAAATTCCGCCGGAACGGCTGTCTGCTCTTCCCGCCGCTGACGGATGAAAACCAAACACAGGAGGAAAAGCCATGAACACGCCCGATTTTTCAAACAGCCTGCGAAGCCTGTCGCTTCTGACCGATGAGGAATCCCGCAGCATCAGCGCCGAAAACCCGCGCGGGGAGAAGGGCGCGGGCGGGCAGGCGGCAAGTCACTTGGGGGTCGGCAGAAAAGGCGCGCCCTACGTCTCGCTCCCAGCGGGCAAAACCGTGACCCTTGCGGAGATTGACGGGGTCGGAGTCATCAATCACATCTGGATGACCGTCATGGACAAGACCGATGATGCAAACCGATTTGTCCTGCGCGATCTGGTCCTGCGGATGTATTGGAACGGGGAGGAGCGCCCATCGGTGGAAGCCCCGCTCGGCGACTTTTTCTGCCTCGGCTTCGGCGAAAGCTACACCGTCAATTCCGCGCTTATCAATGTCAATCCTCTGCGCGGCATGAATTGCTATATCCCCATGCCGTTCAACGGGAGGGCAAGAATCGAAATCGAGAACCAACAGCCCTGCGACATCGGCTTGCTGTTCTACCAGATTGACTACAGCCTGTGCCCGTCCCTCCCCGAAAACACCGCATATTTCCACGCGCAGTGGAGGAGACAGCCCTGCACCGAGCTGAAGCGGGACTATGTGCTTCTGGACGGCGTGAAGGGGCGGGGGCAGTATATCGGAACCTTCCTCGCGCTTTCCACGCTGTCGCGCTATTGGTGGGGCGAGGGCGAATTCAAGTTCTATCTGGACGGCGATGACGCATTCCCCACCATCTGCGGGACCGGCTTTGAGGACTACTTCGGCGGCGCATGGTGCTTTGCCTCCAACGACGGCGGAGAATTCGCGGAGTCGACCTTCAACGCGCTCTATCTCGGGTACCCGTTCCGCTCGGATAAGGATTGGGGCGTTACGCACCCGTTCCATGATCGGAGCTGTCCGCCCATGCACGCCTTCTACCGCTGGCACGTGCCCGACCCGATTCGCTTTCGTGAGGAGCTGAGGGTCACGGTCCAGCAGATCGGCAACGGACACGGCGGGCTGTTTGAGCGGCAGGACGATCTTTCCTCGGTTGCCTATTGGTATCAGAGCGAGCCGCACAGCCCGTTTGCCCCGTTCCCCTGCCGCCTTGCCCGTCATCCGCGCTGAAAATCCAAGAAAGAAAGAAAACCAAAAAGGGACCGTCCCGCGTGAGGACGGTCTTTTTTTATTTCTCGGAGTGCTCGTGCTGTTCGGCGTGCGCCTTGCGGTAGGCGGTGGGGGAGAGGCGGTATTTTTCCGTAAAGCGGGTGTAGAAATTCGGGTAGGACCGAAAGCCGCAGTCAAAGCAGATTTGCGTGGGCGGCAGGTCGGTGTTGGTCAGCAGAAAGACCGCCTGTTGCAGGCGCATTTCGGTCAGCTTTTGCGTAAAGGACATTCCGAACATTCGGTTCATGATGCGGTTAATCTGGCTTTTGGAGAGCTTCATGTCCTTTGCAAAGTCATCGATTGTGACATCCGAGAGATACTTGCGGCGGAACAGCTCGTCAATGCGGGTCCGCTCGTAGCCGTTGAAGCGCATTTCCTCGGAGGGGAACAGGAAATCGGTTGCGGGTCCCATCAGGCGGAACAGCTCGGTCAGAATCAGCTGGCAGAAGGACTGGATGGAGCTGATATAGCCGTACCGCTTGCTGTAAATCTCGTCGCGCATTCGATTCATGTAAAACAGAATGGTCCCGCTGTCGTCGTGCAGCAGGCGGGTGGCGTTCAGCAGGTCCCGTATCCGCTTGGCAAGGGCGGGGTTGCACTGCTTTTGGCGGATGGAAAAGCGGAGATTGTACTGCGCGGAGGGGGATTCCCCGTCGGTGTGGTACTGGCAGTGGAATTCCATGGGGTGAATCAGAATCAGGTCCCGGCAGCTTGCCGTGATGGTGCTCCCCTCAATCATCTGGTTGCAGGTGCCGCTTGCAATGTAGCGGATTTCGTAATCGTGGTGGTTGTGGGGGACCGACCTGCACTCGTTGCTTGTGACATACAGATTTTCGTTGATGAACGCGGTGATGTCCAGATACCCGATGCGGACGGACAGCTCCAGAGAAAATGGGTTGTCGAAAATCGCCATGCCGTAACCTCCTGTCGGAATGACCGCGCCCCCGTTTCGGGGACCTTTCGGCTGAATTTTATCTACCTCTTAGTATACCACAAGCGGGAGAAAAAAACAAGCGGGCGGAGATTTCGGTTTCGCGCATCTGTTGCGAAAAGATGCGCATAGCGGGAATTGCAAGCGGAAAAGAAACCTGATATAATAAAGGCAACACCGCGGCGGTCCGTTCCGCGCGGGACCGCCCGATGGGGCAGACACGGAGGGGGCTATGCTTCAGTTTGTCAGAAAAACAACGGCAACCATAACGCCGAAGGAGATGGAGAATCTGTACGCGACCCTGCGGACACCGAATAAGCACGGCGCTGTGATGAAGTGGGAGCAATTCTACACCGACAGCCCGAGCGTGTTCCGCTTTGGGGACGCCTTTTATATGTATTTCATCGCAATCTCCAAGGATACGGGCGTATCGGGCTATGAAACGCATCTGGCGAGGTCGGCGGACCTTTTGCACTGGGACTATGTGGGACCGATTTTCCGACGGGACAACGCCAACCGCTGGGACAGTCGGCAATGCGCGGCATATGTCGCATTCCCCGATATCCGATGGGAAGGGAACGCTGTCCCCGAGACGGTGAACGGGCGGTACTACGTCTCCTACCTCGGCGGAAACAGCGACGGCTACGAGCCGGACCCGCTCTCCATGGGGCTGGCAAGCACCGCTGACCCGACCGACCCGAACGGCTTTTGCAGGCTCGGCGCGCCCATTCTGGAGCCGACCGACCCCGACATCCGCCCGTATGAGGACCGAACGCTCTTCAAAAGCTACCTCTTCCGCGACCCGCTCGGGACCACGGGGCATCCTTATGTCAACTGCTACAACGCGCGCTCCTCGGCGTACACCGAGCGGATTTATCTTGCGGTGTCGGACGATGGGCTTCACTGGGAGCGCTACGGGGACCGCGCCGTGATTGATCTGATTGACGACGGGCACCCGCGCGAAATGATCAGCGGGGACCCGCAGATTTTGCTCATCGGTGATATTTACGTCATGCTGTTCTTCCGCTGGCAGGACGGCGGGCGCGCCTTCAACACCTTTGCCGCCTCGCGCAACCTTGCCGACTGGACGGTCTGGGAGGGGAAGCCGCTGATTGAATCGGAATACCCGTGGGAGGACCTGCACGCGCACAAAACGTGGTTCCTCCGCTACGGCGGGCGAAGCTATCACTTCTACTGTGCCGTCAATTCCCGTAACGAGCGCTTCATCGCGCTGGCAACCGACTGAGAGGGGCACATGGAAGCGCATTTCATCAAGCCCGACATCCCCTTTGAGGCGGGCTTTCACCGCGAGGACCACGCGCCGCTGTTCCGACGGTGCTTTGATTTGACGGGACCTGTTCGCCGCGCAACGCTTTCGGTCTGCGCGCTCGGAATCGGCTATTGCTTCGTCAACGGAAGCCCCGTATCGGATGATCTCTTCTGCGCCCCCGTCAGCGACTATCGGAAAACGCTGTGGTACAACACCTATGACGTAACAGGTCTGCTTTGCGAGGGGAAAAACGTTGTTGCGGTGCAGTGCGGGAACGGGCGGTATCACGAGAGCTTCCGCACGGTCTGGTCGACCGAGGGGGAGGTCTCCGACCACCCGAAGGTGACGCTGACGCTGACCGTGAACGGGCGGGAGGTCCTGCGGACCGACGGGAGCTGGAAATGCCGCCCCGACAGCGCGGTGCGCTTCAACCAGCTCCGAAGCGGGGAATGGTTTGATGCCACGCGGTACGAGGCGGACTGGGCATCGCTTGCCTATGACGATTCGGCATGGCATTTCGCGCGGGTGGACGATACGCCGCCCACGGGCGTTTTGCGGGAATGCCGTTGCGAGCCGATTCGGGAATTCGAGGTGACGGACCCCGTTGCGGTCCTGCAAACGGGCGCGCAACGGTTTGTTTACGACTTCGGGGGCAACCGCGCGGGCTATATTCGGCTCACGGCGGCGGGCGTTCGCGGGCAGCTGTTGACGATTCGCTACGCCGAGAGCCTGAATCCCGACAACACCCTGCGCATTTACGGGCTTTCGCGGTTCTACCCCGAAAGCGAATTCATGACCGACCGCTTCACCTGCTCGGGGGAGGAGGTCACATGGTCGCCGCGCTTTACCTACCACGGCTTCCGCTACCTTGAAATCGAGGGCATCACCGACCCCGCCGCGGTGCGGGTGCAGGCGGTGTTCGTCCATCAGGCGGTGCGGGTGCGGACCTCCTTTCACTGCTCCGAGGAGCTGTTGAACCGCCTGTTTGCGGCGGGGCAGACCTCCTCGCTTTCCAATCTGTTCTACCAGATTACCGACTGCCCCACACGGGAAAAGTACGGCTGGACCGATGACGCGCAGATGTCGGCGGAGCAGCTGTTCACCGATTTCGGGATGGAGGCGCTCACGGAAAAGTGGATGACCGATATCTGCGATGCCATGCGCGAGGACGGCTGTCTGCCCGGCATCGTACCCACAAACGGGTGGGGCTACGGCTGGGGAAACGGTCCGCTCTCGGATGGCGTGCTGTTCGAGCTTCCGTATCGGTACTACCTCCACACGGGAAAGGGCGACCTGCTCGTGCAGACCCTGCCGTATTTTCTGCGCTACCTTGCCTTTCTGGAGGCAAAGGCGGACGCGGACGGTCTGGTCACGGACTTCGGGCTGGGCGATTGGGCAACAGCGGGAAGTCCTGCGGATATTCCGTTGGCGTTCGTCAACGCGGCGCTGACGGCGAATTTCTATCGGATAACGGCGCTGGCACAGCGACTGGCGGGGGACCGCGCGGGTGAAGCGGAAATGCAGGCGCGTCTCTCCATGCAACGGGCGCGGATTGCGCGGCAGTATCTGCGGGAGGACGGGAGCTGTTGCATTGACAGAATGGCGGCGGTTGCAATCCTGTTGGCGCTTGCACTGTGCGACCGTCCCGCGCCGCTTGCAAAGCAATTGCGGCGGCTGGTGCGGGAGAACGGCTGCCGCCACGATTGCGGAATTCTCGGCTTGCGCTGTCTCCTTCACGCGCTGTCCGCGCACGGCGGGCAGGAGGATGCCTATCGGCTTGTAACCGCCTCGGGCTACCCGAGCTACCGCTATTGGCTGGACAGCGGCGCAACCTCGCTGTGGGAGTACTTCACCAAAACCATTCCGAACGGCGAGTACACCTCGGAAAACCACCATATGTATTCGGATGTGCTGTCGTGGATGGTCAAACAGATTCTCGGCATCCGACACGACCGCCGCGACCCGCAGGCGGCGGAATTCACACTCAAGCCCTTTTATTTCCGCGCGCTGACCTTTGCCGAGGGGAGCTACGCAAGCGACAGCGGCACGCTCTCGGTTGCATGGCGGCGGGAGGCGGACCGCGTGCGCCTGACGGTGCGGGTGCGGGGAAGCACTGCGGTCCGATACAAAGACTGCATTTTGACCGAGGGGGACTACACCTTCTCGGAGCCGACAGACGAAAAGGAGGAGTCGATATGAATCGTTGGATATGCGGAGATGACAGACCGCCCTCGTCACGGCTTTATCTGTTCCGCAGGGACTTTGACGCGGCGGCGGGCGCAAGGCTCGCGGTCAGAGTGAGCGCCGACACGCGCTACCGCCTGTTTCTCAACGGGCAGTATGTGTGCGAGGGTCCCTGTCAGGGCTCGGAGCATTTGCACTATTACGAGGAGGCGGACCTGACCCCGTTCCTCCGCGCGGGCGGGAACCGACTGGAGGCGTGGGTGCTGTATGCCACCGAGGAGGTGTTCATCACCGCGTTTCGGTACACGCGTCCCGCGCTGTGGATGGAGGGAGAGCTGACCGAAAACGATGAGGTGCGGGAAATCGGGACCGATTTGTCGTGGCAATGCTTCCGCGAGGAGGCGGTGGAGCTGTTTCGCGGCGGGGCGGAGGTGCAGGAGGCAGTCGCGCCCTTTGAGCGGGTCCTCGGCAAGTCCCGTCTTACGCCGATTCCGACCGTGCTGTTTGAACAGCCGCACCCCGAGCGGGGCGGCTATGAGCCCTACGGTCTGCGGGACATCTACCCGCTTGCACCGCGCCCGATTCCACAGCTCGCGCTCGGAGAACCGACCGAATTCGTCACGGTCGGGCAGGGAGAGGGCTACATCGACCTCGATGCGGGTGCGTACACCACGGCACGCGTGGAGTTGACGGTCTCGGCTCCCGAGGGGACACAGGTGGACCTCATTTACGCGGAGTGCTACGGGAAGGAGAATCGGCGTGGGCGGACGGTGGAAAAGGACCTCCGCGATGCCGCGGGGCGCACGGATTTCTGCCTGTGCGGGGCGCGGGATACGCTGATTTGCACGGGAGAGCCCCTGCACTTTGAGCCGTTCTGGTATCGGGCGTTCCGATATCTGCGCGTCTCCTTCCCGAAGGGTGCACAGGTCCGCATTCTTTCCGCCTCCTACCGCACAGTCGGCTATCCCATCGGGCGGGAGGGGACCTTCGATTGCCCCGACGAAAGGCTGACGCGGATGTGGGAGGTCAGTCGGAACACGGTGTGCTGTTGCGCGCAGGAGCAGTATCTGGATTGCCCCTATTACGAACAGCGGCAGTACGACATGGACTCCGCGCTGGAGATGCTGTTTGCCTTCCGCCTGAGCGCCGACCCGAGGCTTTCGCGCAAGGCGCTGACCGAGCTGGCGGCTTCTCAGCTTCCCGATGGGATGCTTCGGGCGCACTACCCGTCCACGCGGGTGCAGGTCATTCCGAATTTCACGCTGTTCTGGGTCCTCATGGCGCGGGACTACCTGCTCTATACGGGGGACACGGAGACCCTGCGGCAGGTCTATCCCGCCGTGGTCAAGGCGCTGGAGGCATTTGAAGCGCTTCGGGACGGGAGCGGGCTGTTCCGCCCGACGCGGTACTGGAACTTCGTGGATTGGGTCCCCTCGTGGGAAAGAGGGGTCCCGCCCGGTGCGGATGCGGAGCCGTCAACCGTTACGGCATTGATGGCGGTTGCCGCTTACCGTGCGGCTTCGGAAATCGCGGCACGTCTCGGAAGAGCGGCGCGGGCGGCGGAATATGCGGAGGCGGCGGAGCGGACCGCGAGTGCGGTGATGGCGCATTGCTACGACCGCGACCTCGGGCTGTTCCGCGATACCCCGAGCGGCAGGACCTACTGTCGGCACACCGCGCTTTGGGCAATTCTCTCGGAAACGGTTACGGGGGAGGCGGCAGGCGAGCTTACGGACCGCGTCTTTGACGAGGGTCTGCCTGTGGAAGCCTGCACCTTCTCGATGAATTACTACCTCCTGCGCGCGCTGGAGAAGGCGGGACGCTATGAGCGGTACGCCCCGAGGCTGTTTGCGGGCTGGGACGAGATGCTGGAAAAGCACTGCACAACGTGGTGCGAAAATCCCGACCAACCCCGCAGTGAGTGCCACGGCTGGAGCTGTGCGCCGCTCTACGAGCTTTCGCGCATGGCGCTTGGCGTGGTCCCGCTGGCGGACGGCTTCCGTGAGGCGGAGCTGAACCCGATGCCAAAGGCGTTCGGCATTCGGTCCGCAAGGGGGCGTGTACCAACCCCGCACGGTGTCATCCGCGTGGCGTGGCAGATGGGGGAGGACGGACGCATCCGCCTTTCCTATACCGCACCGCCCGAGGTCCGTGTGCGCGTGGGAGACGGAATTCTCGTAACCGACTGTAATACCAAATAAACCAAATAACGGAAAGGGGAAAACACAATGGGAAACAAACGAAAAAGACAGCTGTGGTATTTGTCCGCACTGTGTCTGCTTTTGGCGCTGGGGTGCCTTCTGACCGCCTGCTCGGGCGGCGGCAAGCCCGCAGAGAACACGCGGGAGCAGGCTGCAACCGAGGAGCCCGACGGCTCGACGGACGGCTCGTTCGACGCGGCGCGGGACATTCCGAGCCGAAATCTGGACCGCGACTTCACAATCCTGTCCGCGTGGGACGTGTCCTACTGGCTGGAGAATGAGGATGGCGCCGATCAGGTTGCCGACACCGCCTATGCGCGCACCCTGCTCGCAGAGGAGAAATACGGCGTGACCTTCTACGTCTCCAACGCAAACGGGGATGTCCTCCCGCCTCTGCAAGCGGCGAACATGAGCGGGGATAAGTGCTACGATTTGGTGTTCCCGCACCCGACCGAGGCAATGACCACCATCATGACAAAGGGCTACTACGCAAATATGGCAGAGCTGGACACCATGAACCTCTCGGCGGACTGGTACAACCGCTCGCAGGTGCAGAACTATCTGACCAAGAACAACAAGCTCTATATCATCGCCTCGGACCTCACGCTCAACTATCAGGGCTTCTTCTGCATCGTCTATAACCGCGACCTGTACGAGCGCTTCAGCTTTGCCGAGGACATGAAAACACTGGTGGAAAGCGGCGAATGGACGGTGGAGAAATTCAACGAGCTGCTGACCGAGACCGAGTTCACGCTGGACGGCGAGCCGACGGGCAACGAAACCTACGGCTTCCTGGTCAACTCGGCACCCTCCCACCGCTGGACCTATGCCTTCGGGGAGTCTACGCTGGTGCGGAAGAATGACGGAACCTTTGAGGCGGGGCTGAAATCGGCAAACATGACAAGCATTGCCGAAGCCTACAGCTCCCTGCTCTATACGCACGGGGATTCCGTGCGCGTGGAGTCCTACTACAACTCGGGAATTGCCACCAGCAAGAACGTGGAGAGCTTCCGAAACGGGCACGGACTGTTCATCAACTGGGATGTCGGAAGCTGCTTTACAACCCTGCACAATCTGGACTTCAAGATGGGCTACGCGCCGCTTCCGAAGCTGGACGGGAACCAGAAGGAGTACCGCACCATTTGCGCCTCGGGCTTCTTTGCCATCCCGCAGCTGTGCGTCAGCGCAGAGGAGAGCGGGCTGATACTGGAATTCCTCTCGGCGTATTCCTATCAGTACTTTCGTCAGGCATTCTTTGAGTCGGTTCTGACCAGAAAGATGTCGGAGCGGCTGGATGACTACAAAATGCTCAACTTCCTGCACGAATCCAAGTTCTTCGACTTCGGCTATACGCTGGACGAGAAGGAGACCTTTATCAATATGCTCGAAACGGCGGTGGTAAAGAACCGCGCGCCCTCGGGTGTGGTCGTGATTCTGAAAAGCGGAGCGGCATCCATGAAGCAGATTCTGGAGTACGCAAACAATATGCCGTAACGCCCCACGCATTCCGAAAGGAACTCTCCCGCAATTCCATGCAAACAGGGTTGCGGGGGAGCCTGAAATAAAAAAATTCAAAAGGAGATGTGAAGCCCATGAAAACAAAGCTGTTTGCAATTCTGACCCTGATCGCGCTTCTCGCAACCCTCGCACTTCCCCTGTCCGCGGCGGAGACCGATTCCACCACCACCCCTGCCGGATATTCCGAGACGAATATCGTCAAGGTTGACCTGACAGATGTTCCGAACGCCAAGGACCTGACCACCGAGAGCTATGCCTCGGGCACGGCTTGGAAGATCACCGATGCCGAGGGCTTGGTGAAGTTTTCGGAAATCAGCAACACCTCGGCTGATTATACCTTCGCGGGTAAGACGGTCTATCTTGCGAACGACATTGATATGCGCAATGTGACCGACTTTCAGCCGATTGCCTACAACTCGGGTTTTGGCACTGGATTTGTGACTGCCTTCAATGCCGGAATTCGCTTTATGGGAACCTTTGACGGACAGGGACACACCATCCGCAATCTGAAGGTGTCTTCCACGGCAGAGGACTGCACAGCGGTTGCGCTGTTTGGCGCGGTCCGCGGTGGTTGTATCCGCAATCTGGTGATTGATTCCTCTTGCTCATTTACTTATAAAGGAACCTCCCAGAAGGTAAATGTTGGCTCGGTTGCGGGGCTGATGTATTCATACGATGATGGCGGACCAAAAACAGCGTGGGCGGATGAGGATGCTTCAGGAGGAGTAGGCACGCTGATGGAAAACGTCAAGAGCAGTGCAACGGTTTCCTTGACTTATGAGGGACAAGGTGTTGATTTTAAAAACTTTATGGGTGGCTTGATTGGCTACAATGGTTCCCAAACGAGTTATGCTGTTGTCATTCGGAACTGTACTTATACCGGTAACGTTTCAGGTACTGCAAGAGGTGGCGGTGGAATCTATGGCTGTTGGGTGCAGGATGGCAAGACTTTGCTTTGCAAGAACTGCGTGTTTGCAGGCAAACGCGATATGACTTCCCCCCGAGGTTGGGTTCATGATATCTATGGAGCGGGCGAGCCCACAACATCGGTGAACAACACCACAGCAACAAACTTTGACGTGGTGGCGCTCCAGCTGGCGGACGCAGGGGAGGGGAAGTACTCCATCCGCTTCTCGGCAGTCATCGACAGCATCGAGGCGTATGAGGAAATCGGAATGCGCCTGACGGTCACCGATGCGGAAGGAAACACGGTTAAATCCGCAGAACAGGCGGTTCAAACGGTGTATACCTCCATCATCGGAGGCGGAGAAACCTATGCCGCATCCCACTGGGGCGGGAACTACATTGCCTGCCTCGTCCTGCAAAGCATTCCCGACAACCTCGGCGAGCTGACCTTCAGCATCACGACCTACGCCGTGACGAAAACGCAGACCACCCTTGTGCTGGACACCGCGTCCGTTATCATGAACGGCGCGACACGGGTAGAAGTAGAATAATCCGAATCAAAGAAAGGAGAACCGAATATGAAACGCACCTATGAAACCCCGTTTGCGGTCGCTCTGGCGGTTGCCGCCGATGACCTGCTCCGCACCTCTCCCGCGCTCAGCGCCCAAGACGGCGAGGGCGGGGACATCATTCTGGATTGGAATAACCTCTGATAAACAGACAGCAGATTTATCCCCCCTCATCAGTCGCTTACGCGACAAACTGCTTGCAGTTTTCTTCCCCCCGAGGGGAAGCCTGACTGCGGGAGTTGGGCTGATTTTGAAAGCTGTTTAACCGTTCATTTACACCGAAAAGGAGAAAACATGATGAAACGAATTCTGTGTTTGTTACTGGCGACAGCGGTGCTTGTCGCGGGCTTCTGCTTCCCTGCCTTCGGGGAGGACGCAATCGGCTATGACGCGGCGCTTGTGGAAAAGCAGGAGCTTTCGGGCATTCCCGATATCAAGACCCTGACAACCGAAAGCTATGCCGAGGGCACCGAATGGAAGATTACCGATGCCGCGGGCTTGCAGAAGCTCTCGGAAATCAGCAACACCGCCGATACCTACACCTTTGCGGACAAGACCATCTATCTTGCCAACGACATTGACATGGCAGGCGTGACGGATTTCCGCCCGATTTCCTACAACAGCGGCTTCGGTACGGCGTTTGTAACCGCCTTCAACGCGGGCAACCGCTTCTCGGGGACCTTTGACGGTCAGGGCTACGCCATCCGCAACCTGACCATGACCTCCGAGGCGGACGACTGCACCTCGGTTGCGCTGTTCGGCGCAGTCCGTGGTGGCTGTATCCGCAATCTGGTGCTGGATTCCTCCTGCTCCTTTACCTATACGGGCAATTCCGAGAAGGCGAACGTCGCATCGGTTGTCGGTCTGATGTTCGCAAGCGGCACCGACGGTGCCAAAGCGGACTGGGTGGACGCGGATGCCGCTGACGTGACCGTGATGGTGGAAAACGTTCACAGCAGTGCGGTTGTCACCCTGAATTTCAAGGGAGACGGCTACAAGGGCTATGTGGGCGGCTTGGTCGGCTACATCGGCGCGGCAACGGGCTATTTCGCAGTCATCCGCAACAGCACCTTTGAGGGCGTTGTGTCGGGCAGCGGAACCGGCGCGGGCGGTATCTACGCCTGCTGGATGGAGGGCGGACGGAATCTGCTCTGCAAGAACAGCCTGATGGCGGGCAAAATCGCCGCAAAGGGCACCTATGTCAGTAAAATCTACGGACAGGGCAAGCCCACAAAGAACGTCGGCAACGAAACCGTGGAGCCGTTTGCCGATTGCGGCTATGCGGCGTCCCGCGTGACTGTCGTTGACCTCGGCGGCGTTGCGGACCTCAAGACGCTGGCAAGCGCAGAGGGCTTGGGCTTTGACACCGCCGCATACGAGGCGGGCACGGCTTGGAAGATTACCGATGCCGCAGGCTTGCAGCTGATGGCGAAAATCAGCAACGCAGGCACCGCCTACGGCTTTGCTGGAAAGACCGTTTACCTCGCGTCGGATATCTCGCTCACCGACCTTGCATGGACCCCGATTGCCGATGCGAACGCGAACCCCACGGCGGCTCCCGAGAGCGCGGTCTGCTTCCGCGGAACGCTGGACGGACAGGGACATACGCTGAAGAATCTGACGCTTGCTTCCTCCGCCTCGGGCTATGCTACGGCGGCGCTGATCGGCGCGGGCAGTGGCTTTACCGTCCGCAATCTGGCGCTGGACGCTTCCTGCTCCTTCACCTACAGCGGGACCTCTGCGGATGCGAGAGCCGCCGCACTGGTCGGCGTTGCTTACGGGGACTTCACGGTTGAGAACGTATCGGTCGGTGCGGCTGTCAATGCCTCCGAGGGCGTTGCCGCAGGACTGATTGCCATCACGGTCGGAAACGGCGCGGGGACCATCCTCCACAGCACCGTTTCGGGCGCGGTGACGGGAAAGACCGCCGCGGCAGGTGCCGTTGCGGACGCGCAGAGCGGCGCACTGACGCTCACCGATGTACTTTGCCTCGGTAATGTGACCGCAAAAATCAAGGGTGCGGGCATTGCCGTTTCCACGGGTGCAACCGTGACCGCAAGCGCCTGCCGTATGCTCGCAACGGTTGCGGCAAATCAGCCGTCTGCCGTTCTGAGCGGAGAGAATATCACGCAGGATGCCGCTTGCAGACCCGAATTCGCAGCCGTGCGGAAAACCGACCTTGAGCCGTACTACGGCTACGGCACGGCAGAGGTCACCTATGAGGGCACCGTCGGCTACGACGCAACACGGATTGAGCGGAAGGACCTGAGCGATGTGCTCCCCATGTGCACCTACCTGCGCGCCCCGATGGACGCGGTGGAGTTCAAGATTTCCACCCCTGCCGACCTGCTGTACTTTGCCGAGATGGTCAACTCGGGCGCAAACTTTGAAGGGCTCACCGTTTACCTCGATGCGGACATCGACATGACGGGCAAGACCATGGCACCCATCGGCTCGCCTCTGAGCGGTGCGGTGGCAAACAACGGGCTGGACGGCTCCAACTACTTCGGCGGAACCTTTGACGGACAGGGACACGTCATCGATAACCTTGTTATGACAAGCGCGGTATCGGTTGAGAACGCAACGGCGATGGTCGGTCTGTTCGGGCTGGTCAAGTCGGCAACCGTCAAGAACGTTGTGCTCGGCGCGGGCTGCTCCTTTACCTATAACGGAGAGGGCGCGGGCTACGCGGCAGGGCTGGTGGCAATGGTCTACCGCCTCAAGAAGTCCGACACGGGCTACGGAACCCTGATTGACAACTGCCTGACGCTGGCAACGGTCAACGGTGCGCGCTCTGCGGCGGGCATCCTCGGCGGTATCCAGAGCAACACCAACAACGACCCCGCAGTGGTGCGCAACTGCACGAACGCGGGCAATGTGACCACAAAGGAATACGGCGCGGGCATCGTGGCGTACATCTTCAACCGCCCCGTGCAGGTGCTCAACTGCCGCAACACGGGAACCATCACGCTGGATCAGGACGTGGCGGCGGATAACCGCGGAATCGCGGGCATCTTTGCCCGTCCGAACGCCAACCAGACCATCATCATTCGGAACTGCGTGAACAATGGCACGCTCAAGGGTCCCGGGACCCTCGGCGGAATCACCGCCATCGTCTCCAACGAGGCAACGGTGATTGACCGTTGCACGAACTACGGCACGGCAGAGGCTCCCGAGGGCGCGAAGAACGTCGGACCGATTTACGGTCTCTACCTGCTGACCGACTACGAGAAGCTGACCTCCAACTGCGACGCAACGGGAAAGACCGATGCAGGGCTTTCCACGGTTCCCACCGTGACCCCCGAATTCCCCGATTACGCCGCACTGGATGCCGCGCATGACAAGCTGCTGCGCGATGAGGAGCCGAGTGACGATGATGACAACAAGGGCGACGATCCCGCAGACACGGGCAAGAATCCGTCGGGCTCCGATTCCAAGGCACCCACGGGCGACACAGAGCCGAAGCCTGCGGAAAGCGGGAACGATTCGTCCGCGGAGAGTGAGAAAACGTCCGGCGGCTGTGCAAGCACACTGTCCTATACTTACGGTGCGGTGGCACTGCTGATGCTCGGCGCACTGCCGATTCTGCGCCGCAGAAAAGAGGATTGACAGAAAAACGGAAGGACTCTTTGAGAATGCCGTCCGCCGCCGTGCGGCGGACGGCGGACTTTCCTATGGGATTTTGTAATCGGAAAGGATGCCCGCAACATGAATTGGAAAAAAGGAATCGCTTCGGCACTTGCGGCGGTGTTCCTGCTCGGCGCGCTGTCGGGCTGCGGAAAAAAGCCGACAGAGAGCAGCGGAAGCGGGACCCCATCGGGGTCGGAAGCAACGGAACCTGTAACGGAGGATACTTGGGTGGATCAGTGGTATACGGATGCGCCGTTTGAGGCGCTTGTAAATGATCGGTCGCTCGATACGGGCGGCACACGGGAGGACGGCACTTGGTTTGAAAGCTTTTCGTCGGCGCGGAACGTGTTCTGGAGCGCGAACGAAACCGCGCTGACCGAAACCCGTGACGGCAAATTGCGTCTGGAATGCAAGACCTTCGGAAACGAGGCATATTTCCGCCGTTCGACCAACGGCGCATCGGATTTTACGCTGGAGGTCCGCCTTCGGGTGGAGCATTTCGGCTGTGACAACGGGTTCAGTCTGACGTTTGGCGGCAAGCGGGTGGTGATTTACCTGTTTGAAACCAAGCTGCGCACGGGAATGGAGCGCGTTCTGGAGGGCTATCCGCGCCCCGAAACGGTCTATGCCGACATCGGCGACAGCTGGCACACCTACCGCATAACGGTGCGCGATGCGGTTGCCATGCTCTGGCTGGACGGCACCTATGTAACCTCGTTTGAATGCGAGCCGACCACAGGGGAGAACGGCTTCACGGTGTTTGCCTGCCCGAACTACTATGCAACCATTTCCACGATTATGGAGCTGGAGTATGTCTCCTATCAGACCCTGACAGACAGGGAGCTGACCATTCTGTCCCCCGCGCGCGGGGAGACGGTTGGGTACGGGAAAACCGATGTGACGGTGCAGGCAGGGGTCGGGAGCGCGCTGACGGGGGATATCCGCTGGCGGCTCAACGGTGCCGATGCGGGAAGCAGTCCCGTTTCCGCGCCGACCGTTACCTTCCGTGACCTGAAGTCGGGCGTATACCGTGTGGAGGCTTCCTGCGGGGATGCCGCCGTAACCGAACGCGTCTTTGTGGTGGGAACCGACTCCGAGGCGGAGCGGGCGAACCGCATATACAGCACGGCGGATGATCTGCAAAGCAGCTATATTCTGAACTTTGAAGCGAACGGAAACGGCACGCTCACGGCGGGGGACGGCATCCACGCGTTGAAGCTGACGCTTGGGGCATCGCTCCTGCGCTATGCAACCGCATCGGGCGAGCAGACCGTCTCGGCGGGAACGGGAAGCTACACGGCGGTCGCGGACGGCGGCGTGGCGTGGGTGTATCGGAACGGCAAGCTGCTTGCGTCCTTCCGTATGCCGTATGAAAGCTGCGGCACAACGGTGCAGACCACGGGCAGCATTTCCAATGTCACCGTTTCGGCGCACAACGCAACCCTTTGGCGCGAGGACTTTAACGGCGCGGCAAGCCTGAACCGCGATATCGGCGACATCGGCTTCAACTACTGCATCGAGCTTGAATTTACCGCGGGACACGCGGCGGAGCTGGTCAGCTCGGACGGTGCCTTCCTGCTCTCCCTACAGCTTTCGGAGGACGGAACGGTCACGGCGGTCAATGCGCTGAACAAGAACGCCGAGCGCGCAACCGTGGCAACCCTGAAGCAGGGACGCGCCGTCTATCGGGTTTATGTTTCCGCAGGAATTGCGCTGATTTATGCCGACAACGAGTGGTGCGGCTCGGTGCGGATGCCCGAGACCGTTGCGCCGAGAAGCCTGTTCCTCTCGGGTGAGGGCTTCGGTCGGGTGCAGGTGCGCGAAACCAACGACCGCTTCTTCTACAGCGGCACCCCGCAGGACGCGGATTGGGGGCTGTACTTCTCCAACCCGTTCGACAGCTACGGAAACTGCCTGAAATGCTATTCGCGTGATACCGAGCTGACCGCAAGCCTCACGGTCCCGCAGTCGGGTGCCTCGGGCGCGTTCTATCTGGTGGCGCGGTACGGGAAGGAGTACACGAACGAGGGTATTTTCGTCGGCTACGACTTCTCCTCGGGCTGTTACCGCATCGGCGGTGCGCTGAATCGGATGGAGCGGGTAGAGGGAACGCTCCCGACGGGCAAGGTGACCCTGCGCCTCTCGGTTCACGGGCAGACGGTGGAGCTGTTCTGCAACGGGACACGGGTCCTGACCCACGATACGGTCCTGCGCGCGAATGCCAATCTGTCGGGGTCGCGGGACATCAACGGCTGGGGCTATGCGGGCTGGTACCATTCCGCCCGTGCGAGCGGTGTTACGCTCGGCTCCTATTCCTACAGCGGGGACGGCAATCCGCTGAAGGACACCACCACGATTATGATTCCCGATAAGCATACCGTTTGTATGTTCGAGCTTCCCGACGGCATCTATATGTGCGCGGAAACCGGAACCTTCCGTTCCACCGACGGCGGCTATACCTTCGGCGAAATCGAGGACATCCCCAAGCGCAACATCAATATGCTGGTCCTGCAATCGGGCAAGGTGCTGTCCATCCTGCGCGCAGGCTCGGATTCCGCGCGGACCTTTGTGGCGTATGTCTCCTCCGACGGCTGTAAGACCTTCCGCGGTCCCTACGGAATCAATGAGGACACCAACGCCTACCGCACCGCGATGAACGGAAAGGTCATGCAGATGTCCACGGGGCGCATCCTCTTCGTTTCGGGCGAGACCGAGGACGAGAACAACGGCGAGCTGTGGGTCTATTATTCCGACAACGACGGCGTGCTGTGGAAGAAGTCCCGCACGAAGTTCAATTACGCCACAACGGGGATGAACATTCAGGAGGGCTCCATTGTGGAGCTGGAGGACGGCAAGCTCCGCCTCTATGCCCGCACGGACAGCGGCTTCCTGCTGTATTCCGATTCCTCCGATCAGGGGAAAACGTGGGATACGGATATGAAGACCTCGGGCTTTGCCTCGGTGGTCAGCGCCTTCAATGTGACGAAGGACCGCGCAAGCGGCGCGATTTACCTTGCGTGGGAGTACAACAACATCTGCGACAGCGAGGCAATCCAATACCCGCGCACCCGCGTGGGGCTGGCGGTCAGCTATGACAACGCCGCATCGTGGCAGTATCTGGGCGACATCGACGAGCTGAATCAGGTCATGGCGCTGGAATTCACGCACTGGAACATCGGCGTGTGGGTCACGGAGAAGCACGTGTATGTAACCGTTGGAAAAATGCAGCCGCCGCACAGCTGGCTGCTGGCGGACGGAAAGTGGTATAACTACACCGTGCGCATCAGCAAGTCCGCGCTTCAGCCTATGGCAAGGTTCAACGCCCTGCACGGTCCGTTCTCCGACCCGACCGAAGCCCCGCTCGGCAACGCGCTTGCCGCAAGGGGCATTCTGGCAATCTCCTCCTCGGGCAACCGCGTGTATGCCTCGGGGACGGTCTACGAGGGGGATAATCTTGGCGGTACCCGCACGGAGGTCACGCTGGAGGCAGTGGCGTCCTTCCTTGGCGGCACGCTTGAGCGGGACGGGACCGATGCCGTGATTCGGGTCGGAAACGCCGAATATCGGTTCCGTGTCGGCAGTCGCACCGCAACGGTGCGGGGCGAGACGCGGGAAATGACCTTTGCCGCGGTCGAGCGGAACGGAAGCATCCGCCTTACGGTGGCGGACCTTTGCGAGCTGCTCGGACTTTACGCAAGAAAAAGCGGGAGCGGGGCAATTGTCATCAGCACGACCTCGGACGCGGTGGTGCTTGACAACCTGCTCGCGCAGATCGGAATTTGCTAACGGACTGATAAATAACATGGAGAGAATATGAGAAACAGCAGAGTTTTGAAAATCATGCGCGCGGGCGGCGTTGCCCTGAGCACAAAATGCAATCTGGCGGACCCTCGGGAGGCGGAGATTGCGGCTGCCTGCGGCTTTGACTGCGTGTGGATTGATCTGGAGCACGTTCCCGCTTCCATTGGAACGGTCAGCGAGTTCGTGCGCGCGGCGAAAATTTACGATTGCGACATCCTGACGCGCGTGTCGAGAGGGTCCTACAGCGATATGATTCGCCCGCTGGAGGCGGACAGCACGGGTATTATGGTGCCGCACCTGATGAGTCTGGAGGACGCACGGCGGGTGGTGTACTATACCAAGTTCCACCCCGTGGGTCGCAGACCCGTGGACGGCGGGAATGCCGATGCGGGCTTTGTCTGCGCGGACATGGAGGACTACATCCGAACCGCCAATCGGGAACGGTTTGTCATTGTGCAGATCGAGGACCCCGAGCCGCTTGCGGAATTGGAGGACATCTGCGCCCTGCCGGGGATTGACATGATCTTTTTCGGTCCCGCAGATTTCAGTCAGGGAATCGGGAAGCCGTTTTGCTTCCATGCGCCCGAATTGACCGAGACGCGGCGGCGCATTGCGGAAACGGCACGTCGCCACGGCAAATTTGCGGGAACGGTCGGCTCGGTCGGCGATTTCGCGGACCTTGCGGCAATGGGCTACCAATTCATCAATATCGGCGCGGATGTTGTGGCACTGCATGAGTACAACAAGCGGATTATCGATGGCATTCCCGCCTCGCTCCGCCGCGGAAGGGAGGATGGCAAATGAGGACCGTTGCCGACAAACAGATTCTTGTGGGTGCGGATTTTGCGGGCTTCCCCCTGAAGGAGGCGGTTGTCGCGCACCTGCGGGCAAAGGGCTGGAGCGTGACCGACATCGGCGTGACCGAGGAAAACCGCGATTCGGGAGACACCGAGCTGATGTTCCATCGAATCGGACTTCGCGCGGGCGCAATGATTTCCGAGCGGGAGTTTGAGCGGGCACTGCTCTTTTGCGGGACCGGAATGGGCATCCACATCGCCGCCTCCAAATGCCCGCACGTCCACGCGGGCGTTGTGGAAAGCGTCCCCGCCGCACTCCGTGCCATTACGGGAAACGGGGTCAACGTGCTGGCAATGGGCGCATTCTACGTTGCCCCGCAAATGGGCTGTGACATCGCGGATGCCTATCTCGGCGCATCGCTCGGGAGCGGCTATGAATGGTGGCATAACTTTTATGAATTCCATAAGCTCGCAATCGACGAGCTGGAGGCATTCGACTATGCAGCCTATCGGCAAAACGGCTTCCGTATGAAGCACCTCGGAGACTATCCGCTGACCTTGGAGACAAAGCCCGAATAAACACACCGCCCCCGAACCGTTTGGCTCGGGGGCGGCAGATTGGTGTAGAAAACGATTGTTGTTTATCGTGGAGGGAAAGTTTTCGCCCGCCTTTTCCAAAAGGCGGCACGGGTCCAGCGCCGTGGAGCGCTGGTCGCCGCCCGCAGGCGGCGAAATTTCCCATACGGCGCTTTCTTTTTGCA
>DJSQ01000233.1:516-5893 GCA_002438075.1 Clostridiales bacterium UBA6330 | reverse complement strand
CTCGGCACTCGTGTAAAGCATACCTGCGAAATGTATCCCACCCACCAAACGGGTGCGAAGCCGCACCCACCCACAAAATCCCCTCCAAAACAAAAAAACTTCGCCGAGCCGAATCTCATTCCCACATACAGGAACCCATCCCACGCAACGCTGCGCAGTCGGGCAACCTGATATGCACTGTGAATGAGATTCGGCTCAGCGAAGTTCGGGGGTGGGTGAGGGGCTTGGGGAGAGGGCACCCCCCTCCGAAAGGGGGGTGCCCTCTCCCCAAGGTCTTAACTCAACCTCTCAATCTCCCGAAGCTCGTTTGATGAAAACGAAACGTTGCGGAGGGCGGCGAGGTTGTCGAGAATCTGCTCGGGCTTCGAGGCACCGATCAGAACCGAGGTCACAGCGCCGTCCCGCAGGTCCCACGCCAGCGCCATCTGCGCCAGAGACTGCCCGCGCGCCGCGGCAATGTCGGCAAGCCCCCGAATCTGTGACAGACGCTCGGGGGTCAGCGCGTCCGCGTGCAGGAACCTGCCGTCGGTCGCAATGCGGCTGTCTGCGGGAATGCCCTTGAGATAACGGTCCGTAAGCAACCCCTGCGCCAAAGGACTGAACGCAATGATGCCCTTGCCGAGCTTGACCGCCGTCTCCTTTAGCCCGTTGCGCTCAATCGTGCGGTCAAAAATCGAGTAGCGGTTCTGGTTGATAATGAACGGACAGCCCAAATCGTTCAGAATCGCGCAAGCCGCCTCCAAGCGTGCCCCGTCGTAGTTGGAAAGCCCCACATAAAGCGCCTTGCCGCTTCTGACAGCCTGCGCAAGCGCGCCCATCGTCTCTTCCGGCGGCGTTTCGGGGTCGGGGCGGTGGTGGTAGAAGATGTCCACATAGTCAAGCCCGAGCCGCGAAAGGCTCGCGTCCAGGCTGGCAAGCAGATACTTGCGGCTGCCCCAGTCCCCGTAAGGACCCTCCCACATCGTGTAGCCCGCCTTCGTGCTGACAATCAGCTCGTCGCGGTAAGCACCGAGCTCCTCGCGCAGAATGCGCCCGAAATTGCGCTCCGCCGCGCCCGGCCCGGGACCGTAGTTGTTGGCAAGGTCAAAGTGCGTGATGCCGTGGTCAAACGCAGTGAAGCAGAGCGCCTTCATGTTCCCGTAGGGCGAGGTGTCGCCGAAGTTGTGCCAAAGCCCGAGGGAAACGGCGGGGAGCTTCAGCCCCGATGCGCCGCAACGGTTGTAAATCATGTCGGTATAACGGTCTTTGTCGGCAGTGTACATGATAAGTTCTCCTTTTTCGATTCAATTATAGCGGAACAGAATTTTCTGAATGTCCGCGTCAAACATATTCGATTGCGTGACCGTTGTCATGTCGGTCGCAATTTCGGCGGAGCCGATGTCATCTCCCGAGACCAGAAGCGCCGCGTTCCGAACCCCGAGATAGCCGATGGCAAAGGGATTCTGTACAATCAGCGCGTCCATTTCGCCGCGCTCCAGCATTTCCACCGAGCGGACGTTGGAATCGAACCCGATTCCGCGCACGCGGTCTGCGTACCCCAGCGCGCGAATGGCATTTCCGACCCCGAGGGTCATCCATTCGTTGAAGCCGACCAATACATTGATTTCGGGGTGCGCGCGGAGCAATTCCTCCGCGCAGGCGGTGGCGCTTTCCTCGTTGCTTTCGGCAGTGACCGTGGCAACAATCTCCGCGTTTGCCATGCCCGCAACGTAGGCGCGGAAGCCCTCCTCGCGCCGCCGTCCGTTGGCGGTGTCGGTCATGTAGTTGACCAAACCGATGCGGATTTTTGCACCGTCCGCAGGCGTGAAGTCCACAGCCGCCCGTGCCGCCGCAACGCCCGCCTCGCGGTTGTCGGTTCCGATGAATTGGCTGACCTGCCGGCTGTTGACGCCGCTGTCAATGGCAATCACCCGTGTGCCGCTCCGCACGGCATCGTTTACCGCCGCGGCGTTCTTGTCGTAGTCGATGGCGGAAAGCACAATCACGTCCGCACCGTTTCGGACTGCATCGGCAATCATGCGGTTCTGCGCTTCAAAGTCCTCCTCGTTTTCGGGGCCCTCAAAGGTCACGGAAACGTTGTATTCGGTTGCCGCCGCCTCCACACCGCTCCTCACCGCGTGCCAGAAGTCCGAGTCCACCGCCTTGGCAATCACGGCAATCTGCGTGACAGTTTTGCTGTTTTTCCGACAAGCGGCAAGCGGAAAGCAGAGCAGAAGGAGCGCCAACAGACAGGCGATGTGCTTGCTTGTGTGCTTCATGGCTGTTCCTCCTCGTCGGTGATTTTCGGAATGCGGACGGTTACAACCGTGCCGACATCCTGCTCGCTTTTCAGCGTGATGCCAAAGCGCTCGCCAAAGCGGATTTTCAAGCGGTCGTTGACGTTCTTGACCCCGATTCCGCCCGAATCGCTCCGCGCCTTTTGCAGAATTTTTCGGCATTGCTCGGGGGTCATGCCAACGCCGTTGTCGGAGACGGTAATCAGAATATCGTTCGGGTTGTCCGCCGCTTCGTGAACCGAAATGATGATTTCGCCCTCGTCCACCATGCGGTCGATGCCGTGATATATCGCGTTCTCAATCAGCGGCTGAATCGTGATTTTGTTGCACAGGTAGTGCCCGAGACCTTCGTCAACGTCAAAGCGGTAGGAGAATTGGTCGCGGTAGCGGAAGCTCTGAATGACCAGATAGCTCCGCGCGTGCTCCAATTCGTCCGAGAGCGGAATCAGCTCGTGTCCGCGGCTGATGCTGATGCGGAACAGCTTGGCAAGTGCCCGCACCATCCGCGCGGCGTCCTCGGTCTTGCCCCGCTCGCACATCCACTGGACCGAATCCAGCGTGTTGTAAAGGAAATGCGGGTTGATTTGCGCCTGAAGCGCCTTCAATTCGGTCTTGCGTAATTCGGTTTCCTCGCGGCGAATCTCCTCCATCAGGTCGCGGACCCGCGCGGTCAGGTGTCCGAAGCTGTCGGAAAGCGTTTGCAGCTCGGTTACGGCTGTCGGCGGAGCCGTGTAGCGGAAGCTGTCGGCGGCGGCTTCAAAGCGCTCCATCGCGCCCGCCAACTCGCGCACGGGGCGGTTGACAAAGCGGGAATAGACCAGAAGCACCGCGCAGAGAATCACCGCCGTACACCCGAGGGAGACGGAAACGCTCCCGAGAATCTGCGTCCGCCGCTCAACCGCCACCTCGTCGGTAAAGCTCACGCCCACAACGCGCCAATCGCTGTCCGCAACGGTGCGGACCGTGTAAATCCGATTCCGCTCGGTGTGCGTGCCGTCCGAAAGCGTGGCAATATATTCGGTATTTTCGTCCCGCAAGCCCGAGAAAATCAACTGCTGCTGCGGGTGGTAGACCGAAATCCCCGCGCTGTCGATGAGGTAACAGTAGCCGTGCCGCCCCACGCCAACCTTGTCGATATACTCCGCAAGCTCCGAGAAGCCGAAGTCGATTGCAATGTAAGCGCCCGTGGAGAAAACAGGCTCCTCCGTGCGCACGGCAAGCGTTACGACCCACGGGTACACGCCCTCAAACAGCGTTTGCACGTGCGGGGCGGAGAGCGCGAAATCGGAGGCGGCTTCAAACAGCGCGCGGTCAAAGGAAAGGTCGCGCAGGGGCGCTTCCTTGCGGGGATCGCCGCTACCCACGGTGACCGCAATCCCGCCGTCGCGGTTATAGACCGTCACGGCAAAAATTTCGCGTTCCACCGCTGTCAGCGCGGCAATACGGGCGGAAAATTCCTCGGCGGTCGCGCATTCGCGGACCACGCCGCTGATGGCGGTCAGCTTGGCTTTCATCCCGTCCAGACTGTTGCCGACCGCCGTTGCGGTCTGCTCCACCGCTTGCTCGGCGTTCACCTGTGCGTCCCGCAGGACCGTTTTGCTGTAAACGCTTGCGAATACCGCAATGCAGACGCTGACCGAAACCAAAAGGGCGAGCGTGACCGACAGGATGGTGATGGTGCGCAAACGGACTGTCGGATGCTTGCGCGGTCTTTTCCCGTTTCGCATATCGGACCTCCCTTACGGCTGTCCGCCAACCGTGGTCTGTCTGATTCGGTTGGGGGATTCCCCGTAGAATTTCTTGAAGCAGTAGCTGAAATAATGCTGGTCGCTGTAGCCGCAGCGCTCGGTGATTTCCGCAATCTTCAGGTTGGAGCAGAGCAGCATATCGTGCGCCGCCTGCATCCGCCGCTCGGTGAGAAGCGTGATGAAATTCTTCTTCCGCACCTTCTTGATGAGTGCGCTGAGGTAGTTCGGGCTGACCGCCAGCTCGTTGCTGACCCCGACCAGCGAAAGACCTTCGTCCGAAAAGCGCTCATCGATGATTTGAACCACACGGTCGCACAGCACCTCGGATTCGCGCTTGCGGGACTGCGTAATCAATGCCTGCGCCCGCCCGCAGAAGTCGAGAATTTCATGCTTGGTCGCTTCCTCCGTGCTGTTTGCGGTGATGCGCGAGAAAAGCGGGTTGGAGGCGAGCAGGCGGAACGCATCGGGACGGTCGGAAACCGAGCTGACAACGCGGCAAACCGTTGCAATCATCTGAATGACCAACAGATTGGCGTTCTCGCGCGTTCCCGAGCGGTAAAGTCCCTCGATGAAGTCGTTCAGCTGCTCCCGCGTGCCCACCTTGAGCAATTGCTCCAGCATGACCACGGTCTTTTCGGCTTGGTCGATGGCAAGCTCCTCTTTCTTCTCCTCGTCGGCGATGAAACGGATGTCACCCGCGCCATCGGAGGTGTACCGCCGTGCGGTCACCGCCTGAAAATACCCGTTCGAGCATTCCGAAAGCGCGGAGAAGGCGCGGCTGACTCCGATTGTGCAGTGCTCCGAGAGCATCCTGCGCGCGGTCTGCACCGTCTCGGTCAGCGGAAGCTCCAAAAGGTTGGTCAGCGTCCCGTTGCCGCCGTCTATGACCAGCGTCACCGCGCGGCGGTAGGCAATGATGCTTTCGGTGCGCACCCCGTGGCGCGCAAACAGATTGTCGATGAACTCGGCGTGGCGGTTGTTGGCAACGTAGCTCCCGTCCGCACCCTTGAATTTCGATACCAGAAAGCAGAAGCGCGGAGAGGCGAGCGCGGACGGAACAATCCCGAGGCTCTGCGCCTTCGCCAACAGGTCCGCATCGTCCTGCTTCAATTCGTTGACACCGAGAATCAGGGGCAGAAGGAATTCAATCACCCGCAAGCGGTGCAGCTGTGCCTCAATGTCGGGGTCCTTTGTCGGAAGCAATTGCCCCAGCCGCTCGTCCATCTTCCGTCGGATGTCGAAAAGCGCCTCCGACAGCTCGTCCGAAGAAATCGGCTTGAGCAGATAGCTGATGATGTTGTAGTCAATCGCCTCGCGCGCATACTCAAAGCTGTCGTAGCCGCTGAGAATGAC
>DJSQ01000233.1:0-469 GCA_002438075.1 Clostridiales bacterium UBA6330 | reverse complement strand
GTCGTAGCCGCTGAGAATGACGATCTGCGTTGCGGGACGCAGCTCCCGTACCCGCCGCGCAAGCTCCAGACCCGAAATCATCGGCATCCGAATATCGGTCAGAATCAGGTCGGGCTCCAGCGTCTCAATCAGGTCCAAAGCCTCCACGCCGTTTTCCGCCTCACCCACAACCGCAAAGCCCGCGTCCGCCCAGCGCACCCGCTCGATAATCGCCTGCCGCTGGTCCTGCTCGTCATCCACTACAAGGACGGTATAATGCAACGTCATGTCCTCCTTTAACGGATTCATTCTGCTTTTATTATACCATCCTTTCCTCAAAAAAGCAAGATTCAAAAGGGAAAAAGAGATGCTACAGGGTGCCACACCCCTCCGAAAACACCAAAATCCCTGCCTGACAACCGCCGATTTTAAGAATAAAACCGATTCCAATCAAATCGGCGGTTGTCGGGCAGGGAAGTTCGGGGAGAGT
>DJSQ01000217.1 GCA_002438075.1 Clostridiales bacterium UBA6330 | reverse complement strand
GGGAAGTTCTCGGGAGGTCAGGGAGGTTTGGAGGGTAGGAGCCCCTCTCCGAAAGAGGGGCTCCTGCGCCTCCAAGGTCTTCCTTTACCCCCCGAAAATTGCCCGCAAGCCCGAGGAGCCGGCGTAGAAGATCAGGGTCATGATGGTGCAGGCGATGAGAACACCGAGTACCACAGCGGGGAAAGCCTTTTTCGGCTTCTGCTCTAAGGCGGCGGAAATCAGAGAGCCCGTCCAGCCACCCGTCCCCGGGAGAGGAACCGCAACAAAGAGCGTTACCCCCCAGTAGCCGTACTTCTCAATCGAACCCTTGTGCTTCTCCACCTTGCGGTCCAGCCATGCCGCTATGCGACGAAAGAATTTTATGCGACTGCCCCGCATCAGGGAGAGAAGCTTCCGAATCAATAATAATATGAACGGAACGGGCAGAATGTTCCCCGCAAACGCCAGCAGAAAGGTCTGCCACCACGGAAGCCCCAGCGCCCAGCCGAGCGGAATCGCCCCGCGACACTCGATAATCGGCAGCATCGCGCAAAAGAATACGCAAAGCTCCCGCCCCACCGTATCCAAGAAAAATGATTTGATCGCCTCGGTCACTGTCCATCCCTCCGATTTCACAATTGTAAACAGTATACCATAAAGAAGCCGATTTGTCAACCGATTTGCCCAAAAGACTTGCATTTTGCGGCAAAATCTGCTATACTGAAGCAGGAAAGAAACGAGGGATGAGGATATGTATTGTAAGGAAGAAGAAAAACGCTCCGCCCGCCTGCTCGGGAACGCCGCAATGGAAAAGCTCCACCGCGCACACGTCGCCGTGTTCGGAGTCGGCGGAGTCGGCGGCTACGTCTGCGAGGCGCTCGCCCGCATGGGGGTCGGCGCGCTGACCGTCATCGACGCCGATACCGTGGCGGAATCCAATATCAACCGCCAGCTGGTCGCCCTGCACTCCACCGTGGGCAGACGGAAGGTCGATGTCATGGCGGAGCGCATCCGCGACATCAACCCCGACTGCCGCGTGACTGCGGTCGCAAAATTTTACCTGCCCGAGAACGCCGAGGAGTTCCCGCTCGCGGAGTATGATTTCGTGGTCGATGCCATCGACACCGTGAAAGCCAAAATCGACCTCGCCGTCCGCGCAACAGCCGAGGGCGTGCCGCTCCTCTCCGCGATGGGCGCGGGGAATAAGCTGGACCCCACCCGTTTTGTCATCACCGACCTTGCCAAAACGAGCGGCTGCCCGTTGGCACGGGTCATGCGGGTCGAGCTGCGCAAGCGCGGCATTCACCACCTGACCGTCGCCTATTCCAACGAACCTGCGGCGGAGCCCGCCCCCGATGCGCCCGACGCGGACGCAAAGGGCACCGCAGGCAGACCCGCCCCCGGGTCCCTCCCCTACGTCGTGGGCGCAGAGGGACTGCTCATCGCAGGCGAGGTGGTCAGGCGACTGACCCAAAACATTACAACGTCTCGCTTGACTACCTCGCGGGGCTGATTCCGAATCCCCGACCGCTGTTTGGGAGAGCATAAAGCAAACGAAAAGAACCACCCGACGGGCGGTTCTTTTCGTTTCAATTTTCCCTATATTCATACAGCTTAGCAGGGTAAAGCAGTTGAAGCCTACGGCTTTTTCCGTAGCGGACGAGGTAGAAGGCGTCCCCTTTTTCCGTCAGCTGATAAACCGTGTGCGTCACCCGCTTTTCGCGGAAGCCCGCAAAGCCGAGGACCTCCCGCAGGTCATGCCGCGTCAAGCGCTCGGTTTTGTACGCAACGGGGGCGGTCAAAATGTCGAAATCCCCGCGGCACAGCTGTTTCCGCTCCCACAGGGTATCTCCGAGTGCAATCAGGGCAAGCCAAACGGGTGAACTGAACAGCACAACGGACAAAATTGTCAGTGCCACGCGCACGGGAAGATTGGCAATCAGCCGATAAACTCCGCAATAGGAAATCAGAACGGTAATCGGCACGAATAGGACCGCAAACAGCGCGCCCAGCATCGCGTTGGCGCGAAGTTCCGTTCGGTTCTGCTCCCGCAAGTCCTTCCCGACCTCTGCCCGCGTGATGCGGTTTTTGGTCTGCTTCTCCATTTTCTCCACCGTCCTTCCCCCTCTATTATAGCAGCTCCGTGGCGAAAAGTCAAGCGCGGCTTGAAAATTGCATCAGTTCTCCGTCCGCTCCCGCTTTCCCATTGCGGACAGGACCGCCTGCGCCATGCAAAAATGTCCTGCGGCATTGGGGTGCAGGCACGCGGCATCCATCGTATAGCTGTGATGGTTGGCGGGATTCATGCCGGAATTCCCGTATTGGTCAACCAAATTGACTCCGAAATACTCCGTGAGCGCCTTGATACACCGATTGTATCTGACCACCCTTTCATGGTCGTTGATCTCGGTTCGCATGAGGTTCAGGCAATAGATTTCCGCATCGGGGTAAGCCTCGGTCATGCGGTACAGGGTCAGCGCATACGCCCGCTCAAACGATGTATAGGTTTCCCCCGCGACCAAATCGGTTGCGTTGTCGGTCTTTTCCAAAAGCGTTTTGAACCATGTATCAATCCGCTCCTGCCACTGTGCTTCATCCACCGCGCTCAAGCGATCGTACAGTTCCCCGAACGGGGATGCTGCAAGGTCGTTTGTGCCCATATAGAACAGAATCACATCGGGCTTGATATCGTCCGCAGGGTCCTCGGGCGTTCCGTTGTCGTTGTCCAATTCGGTTGCGCGAAGGGGCGCGGCATCGGCATAACTCGTGTCCGCTCTCCCGTATACCCGCGACCCGCTCCACGCGTTGTCCACGCAGAGCTTCATGCCCGTCTGCGCCAGAATCCGTCCCCAATAGGTATATTGCCACCCGGGGAGGTCCTTGGGCTGATAGTAAACGGCATTGCTCCCGATGGTGTGATTATAGGAGGAATCATTGGAAACGCCCTTGAAGGTGGAAATGCTGTCCCCGAGGACCGAGAGGTATTTCCCCTCGTATTTTGCCTTCAGCCCTCGGAGCATCGCCTCATACGCCCGCTTCTCCTCCGCAAGCCCTTCATAGGCGCTCCGACTCTCGTAGGTTCTCTCCAGCTCAAAATCAAAGAACAGGGTGATATTGCTCACGCCGAGCTTGTCTGTACCCACCTTGGAAAACATTCCGAGCGTCTGCGGAAAAGCCTTTGCAAGTTCCCCCCGCACCTCGTTTGTCCCCGTTCCGATATAGGCGGGATACAGCGTATCCTGCGGGTCAAAGTAAGCGAGCGTTTCGTGCTCGGACAGCACGATGTTGTACTCCGAAAGGTCTATCTTCATCATTCTGCATACGTTGCTGTCATCCTTCAGACCGTACTCCTCCCTGTTAATCCGCACGGAATAGCTTCGGAGCGTGTTTTGCTTCATTTCCGCAAGCCGATTGCTCAGCACAAACAGCGTCAGGCGATAATTTCCGTTTTTGTCCGCTTTCCCGACCTTGTAGACCGGAACGGTGATGGAAAGCAGGCGGCAATTGCTGATGCCGAACACGTCCTGCTTGGCGTAGGGTGCATTCCCCGCGACATACGGGTTGAACAGGCTCGGGTCGGTTTTCAGCTTCTCGGCAACCCGATCGGTCAAGCCCTCGGGCAGATAGCTCTCTTTGACTACATAAGGCATCTCTTCGTTATCCTTCGGTTCCGCGCTCGTTTGCGGCGCTTTGGTTGTTGCGCCCTCGGTAGTTAAAGTTAACACCGTATGCTCCGTACTGCCCTGCAAAGCGGGCGGCTCCTTGCCCGCACACGCGCAGACCGTAGCCGTCAGGCTCAAAGCAAGCACCGCTGTAAAAATCCGTTTGCATTTCATCATAGCGCGACCTCTCTTTTCCCCTTTTGTCCGAACCGAGACGGCGATTTTGTCAAGGCTTTCCGCAACGGTTCTTTTTCTATTATACCTTTTTTCTCCCGCGAATTCAAGCTATAAAATCGTCAGCTTTCCGAGCACTTCACATAGAAACGCGTCACGCAAGCAAAAAAGCGGCGAGCAAGTCGGGTTGCATCGCCGCTCCTTCGCGGGTGTCGGTCGTACCGTATTTCATTTTCCCCGCCAACGCGGGAGCCTTGCAAAAGCGGTCATGCGCGCTTGCGCAAAGCCGAGGAAAAGCGTTGGATTGAAGAAGGGGTAAAGACAGGAAAACACGGCTTTACTCCTCGCGGCGGTGCGTCAGCTGCTCCGCAAGCTGCTCTGCGTCCCGCTCGCTCAGGAACGGCAGATACGGCAGGAGCGCCTTCAGCCCGCCTGTCTCCAGCGCCTCACTTGCAAGGGCTTTCACCGCATCGTCCCCCAGAAACGGCAGGAACGCCTCGGTGTTCTTCCCCTGCCTTTTGTACGCGAGCGCCGCCTCCCCCAGCCTTTCCTCCGAGGCGAACGGCAGGAATTTTCGGACATCCCCGCGTCCGTCCTCCACCGCGCGCATCAGCAGTGTACCCGCACCGTCCTCGTCAAGGAACGGCAAAAACACCGCGATATCGTTTCCCTTTTCGTATTCCCGCAGAGCAAGCCGCGCAACAGCCTTCTCTCCGAGGAACGGCAGCAGCGCCGCGATGTCCTTCGGGTCGAGCTTTTCCGCCAGCTCCTCCACCACGCTCGGCTTGGCAATCTCCGCCGCCTCGGTCAGCTCGGCGCGGTCGACCTCCGCAGGGTCGATTTTCTCGTTGCCCGCCAGCCTTTCCACAACGGAATTCTTCTTTCCGAGCAGCTCGTCCACGGAGGTTCCGAGAATTTCGGTCAGGTCCGCGAGCTTGGAGATGTCGGGCATGGAGTTCCCGCGCTCCCAGTTGGAGACCGCCTGATAGCTGACCTCCATTGCGTCGGCAAGCTCCGATTGCGTGAGATTCTTCTGCTTTCTGAGCTCTGCGATTTTCTTTCCGATTCTGACAGTATCAAACATTTTGCAGCTTCCTTTCCGTCGCCGTCTTCGGTCGACGGCTTCAGTATACCACATCCGCCGTAAAATTGCAAGCAAGCGGTGCTTGAATCCGGAATCGGGAGAGCTCAAGCGGGAGTTGAGGCACCACCGCCCCTTACCTGTGACGGCTACGAGCGGCTCCCGAAGATGCTCCGCATCATGTCGTACTGGGCGCGGGAGTGGCGAACCAGCGTGGCAATGTCACTGCCTGCCGAGATGAACTGCACGCCGCGGTCATGCCAGAAGCGGACGTCCTCGGCGCTGTCCGCCCCCACCGCAATGCCGATGGGCTTTCCTGCGGCACGGCACTTGGCAATGACCTCATCCACCAATGCGAGAACGTCGGGATGGAAGATGTCATTGAGGTGCCCAACGGTGCCCGAAAGGTCGCAGGGTCCCAGAATGAAGCCGTCCACGCCCGAAACGGTCAGCATTTCGTCCAGATTTTTCACGGCGGTCACCGATTCGATCTGGCAGAGCCTTGCCGTCACGTCCTCGGCACCCTTGATGTACTCCGAGAGCGCCTGTCTGCCGTAGCGACACGCGCGGCGGGGTCCGAAGCCGCGGGTCCCTGCGGGAGGATAGAGGCAGGCATCCATGGCGCGGCGGGCTTCCTCGGCGGTGGAGACCATGGGAAAGATGATGCCGTCCGGTCCCATTTCCAGCACGCGCTTGGCGAGGAACGGCTCGTTCTGCGGAATGCGGACAACCGAGGCGGTGCCTGCGGCGCGCGCGGCGATGATGTGCATCAGCACGGTCTGATAGTCCATAGCTTCGTGCTCGGTATCAATCCAGAGGTAGTCATATCCCATCTGACCGACCATTTCCGAAATACAGGGGTCGCAGAGGTCGACCTCAAATCCAACCATCTCTGCTCCCGAGAGCAGCTTGCTTCTGAATGCGTTCATAGCGAAATCCTTTCGTGTTGCAGACTTTTCAATTGCGGTGCGAATGCGCCGTCGGAACAGCGCGGGGTGCCTATTGCGGTGCGAGCAGGGAGGGCGGATATTCGGGCACCGCCTCGGTGTGCGCCACCACAAAGCCACTGATTCGGGCGGCTTTTTCCATGCAGACCGCCAACGGCTTTCCGCACAGGTAATCGGTCAGAAATGCGGCGGAAAAGCTGTCCCCCGCGCCAACCGTTGAGACCACGCGCTCCCCCACCGCAGGTCGGAAGCAATCCTCCCCGCTCTCCGTTCTGTACCCGTAGGAGCCGTCCTTTCCGAGCGTGAGCAGGACCGTCCGCAATTGCCCGAAGCGTTCGCACAACGCGCGGGCAATGCCGCGCGGGGTATCCTCGGTCACGGTATACAGCCCCAACGCGCGCAGGGTCGGCTCCTCCTCCATGCTGACCTTCAGAACCGTTGCCTGCTCCAGACAGAACCGCGCCGACTCCGCATCGTAGCAGTCTCTGCGAAGATTGACATCGCAGAAAACGGTTTCGGGGCGGCAATTCTCAACGATTCGCCGAAGTGTCGCACGGGATTCGGGTGCCCGCTGAATCAGGGTGCCGAAATAGAGTACATCGAAGTTTGCCGCGCGGATGTCCGCAAGCTCCTGCGGGGACAGGCGGATATGGTCATACGCCATGTCGCGGAGCACGTCATAATGCGGAACGCCCTGCGCGTCCAACGTGACGGTGCACTGTCCTGTCGGTCTTGCGTTCCTTCGGACCCATGCCGTTCCAACCCCGAAAGCTCGCAGTGCCGAAAGTGCCGCGTCCCCCAATGCGTCCTCTCCGACGGCAGACAGCAGACTGCTCTCCGCCCCCAAGCGGGCGGCGTGAGCGGCAAAATTCAGCGGTGCCCCGCCGATGACCCGCCTATCCGAATAGACATCCCAAATGATTTCCCCGACAGACAAAATTCTTTTTTTCATTTTGTGATTCTCCATTGGTTAAAGTCATACCGCACAGCTGCACGGCAGTGCCCTACGGCAGAATCGGAAGCTCGATCGGCTTCCGATCGGGGGCATCCGTGCGGGTCTCCCCTTCGGTGACCTCTCGGGACGGCTTCTCCTCTGTGCCGAATGCGTTTTGCTCGGAATCGGTGCCGCCCGAATCCGACGGTGAGGACGGAGCAATCCCCTGCTCCGAGGTGAATGCGGGTTCCTCCGCCGCTTGGTTGTCGGTGCAGGCAACCGCGAACAACACTGCCGCCAGCAGAAGCCCGACCGTTGCCCCTTTCCGAATTTGCCTCATCGGTTTCCAATGCCTCCTTTTTTTCGTTGCGTATGAATTCCGAAATTCCGTCAATTTGCGAAAAAGCCATTGACATTTCCCCGCAAATGCTCTATAATAAAATCAAACAGTCGGACAAACCACGACCCTTTGGGCGCAAAGGAGAACTGCCTATGCCAACCGAGCCATCCAATACCAGAGTGTTCAACACAAGCGAGCTGATATCGGTTCAGGAATCCACCATCAGCACAACGCCCTACCACAGCCACAGCTTTCTGGAGCTTTCCTATGTGGCAAGAGGGAGCGCCATTCATTTTTTCCAGAATCAATCCGTCGTGGTGCAAAAGGGCGACTACTTCATGGTCAATTACAATGAGATACACAAGTTTTCCACCAATCAAGGGGACGACTTCAAGGTCATCAACATTCTGTTCAAGCCCGAGTTTATCGATGCGTCCCTCAAGGGCTGTCAGGGCTTTCAGGACCTCATTGCCATCACCAACATCAACTGCAATTATTTCAATCTGGAGGTGGCTCCCACCAGCGTCATCTATCACGACAAAAGCGGGGACGTGCTGGCATTGTTTGAAAAAATGCTGTATGAGTATTCCCGCAAAAAAGCAAAATACCGCGAGATGATGCGTTGTTATCTGACCGAGCTGATTATCGTCACGCTCCGCGAAATTCACCGCGCAAGCAACAGCACCCAATATGTCGACCACACCGTAAATCAGCTCCTGACTTACATCAATGAGAATTATGCTTCCAACATCAAGCTGAAGGATTTGAGCGAACAGCTGGGGTATAACCCCTCCTATTTATCCTCTCTCTTTTCAACCAAGCTGGGCATTTCCTTCAACAAGTATCTCCAGAACGTCCGCCTCACCAACGCCTGCGACCTGCTTGCCAACACCACCAAGAGCGTGGAGGAAATTTCCGCCGCCTGCGGCTATAACGACTCCAAATTCTTTCGCACCCTATTCAAAAACAAGCTGAAAATGTCCCCCTCGGCATTCCGCTCCAAGGTGCGGAAAAATACCATGCTGTAGGACCTTCGGCTACACCGCCCCGATTCACAAGACAACCTCGTTTTCCATGCCAAAATGCAGAAAAAGCCGCAAAAAGCCGTGTTTTTGCGGCTTTTTTTCATATTTTCGGCGCAAAAAGCGCGGCTACGGTCACACTTCCCCAATCAGGCGGTCAATCTGCGCGGCATAATCCTTGTCGGCGCGCAGCTTCACCACATAGCCGTGCAAGCCGTCCGAGCGCCGAACAAAGCGGTTCTCTCCGGTCTCGGCATTCAGAAAAGCCTGCCCGCGAACGACCCGATAATCCGATTGCAGGTCGCTCCAGCCAACCGCCAGCATCGCAAGCATCGGGTCCCACGAATTGCGCCCGTTCGGAGAGCCGTGGTCAACCAGCACCGCCCGCAAGGGGTCCCCCTCCTTCAGCTGCCCGCCCGAAATCACACTGACCCCGACCTCGTATCCGAGAAAGGTAATCGGCACGGGGCAATGCTCCAGCACGTATGCTCCGCCAACCCGACTTCTCCGATTTCGGCAGAAGTTGTTCTCGCATCCCGTTTCCCATTTCCCCGCCATCATCCAAATGCGCGTTACCTTTTCCGCCAGCAGGTCCCTGCCGCAGAGCGGGGAAAACGCATCCCCGCCGCTCCGCAGTAATTCCGCCAGCACCTGCGGGTAGCCGATTTCGGCAAGCTCGACCCCGCCCCCGCTCTCGGCAAGCAGCCGACGGTAGAGCCGAACAGGATTTTCGCCGTCTGCATTGCTCGTTTTCCGCGTTGCGCGGGCGGCAAGACGCTTCTGATACGGGGGAATTCTGCCGAAATCCGTTGCATCGGTATCGATTCCAATCGGGATTTCCGGCATTCCCTCCAGCTCCAGAAACGCGTCCAGCGAGGCAACCGACTCCTCCATGCAGGCGTTGATGATGACCCCCCGCAGGTCGATTTTCCCCGCAAGGTGCGCCCTTGCAAACAAACGCATTGCAACGGCATCGTCGCAATCCGTCCACCAGTCTGTTCCGACAATCAGTTTTTTCATCTGTTATCCGTCCCCTTATCCCACCGACTGCATCTCAGTCGGGTTCTTCCTTCCCAAAGCCGATTCCGTGCCGAACCAGCGCATAGCGCGCCCGAAACTCCGAACATTCCCCGTTTTTCCATTTCCCCTCAAAGGAAAAGCTGCGGGGCGTTACGAACAGCGGCTCGGGGTCGGCACAATGGTGCGGTCCGAGCAGATTGCGGTTGGAAAGGCAGAGCGTCAGCTCCAGCAGGTGCTCCCCCTCCGTCAACACGTCGGTCAGGTCAAAGCAATCCGTAAAAAGTCGGATTCCCATATCCGCTCCGTCAATCCTGCACCCGCAGACCGCAAACCGCCCGTCCAAGCGCAGAACCGTCGGGTCGCCGCGCCGATAGACGAACCGCGTCCGCACCGTCATCTCGCCCGCATAAAACGGATAGCCCGACGCGCACAAATCGGTCGGGTCAACCTCCGCCGTCTGCGCCGTCAGCGTGAACGGTGCCTCCGCAAATCGGAACGCGCCGCAGTCGCTTTTCTCCAGCACGGCGGGACGGACGCGGAAGTGCCCGAACAAATAGCACGCCTCCACCTCGGTATCAAACGAAAGGCAGTTGCGCAGTGCCTCGTTTCCGCCGCCGTAAAGCACGCGATAGACCTCCTCTCTCTGCCGATACGGGAAGCGGAGCTCCAGCAGGTTTTCGCCCGCACGGACCGCACTGCCGATTTCGGCACAGTGAAAGGAACGGTCAATCCGCCACGCATCCCCGAAGGGAATTGCCTGCCCGTTGACCGCCGGCGTCAGCCCCCGAATCGGTTCTGCGGCAAGCAACAGGTCGGGCGGCAATTGTTCGACAAAGAAGCGGAAGCGCAGGGCAACCGTGCCGCAGAATTCCGCCCGCAGCAGGTCGTCCCGAATGCGTTCAATCGGACGCTCCTCCGAAAAGGTCTCTCCCCCGTCAACCGACACCGATGCGCGATCCAGCACCAGCATATTTTCAGGCGGTGTCACAAAGGAATACCCCGTGGCGGGACAAAACGTCCGCCGCGGCGGGTCCGCTTTCATGGGGAGCATATCGCCGTCCGTCTCCGCCAGCAGGAAGGCTTCGGAATCCCCGAAGGAAAGCAACGCCGTTACAGAGCCGTCGGGATTCCGTCTCCCCCGAATCGGGGTTACCGCCAACGTCAGCGGGTCGATTCGGCAAAGCCCCCGACAGTCCGCCACGGACAGCTCCGCGTCACGGTAGGTTCGCTCGGACGGGTTGACCAAAAAAATCAGCCGTCCGAAATCCGTCACCCGTCGGTGAATTTCCACGGGGAGGTCGGCGCCGCGGCAGGAAAGCCGAATGCCCGTCCGCGCCCGCAGCTCCTCAAAGGTCAGGTTGGAGGAGAGGAAGGAAAGGTCGGCGGGGCGACCGTCCATCCTTGAGGGTCTGTCACCGAGGAGAAGCAGTCTGCCGCCCGCCGCGCAGAACGCCCGAAGAAGTTCAACCGTGCCTGCGTCCAGCGTTTCGCACCCCGACAGAACAACCGTGCGGTAGCGGCAAAAGCCGACCACCAGCTCCGCACCGTCTGCGTGCGCGCCCAGCATTCGCATGACCGTTTCATCCCCGAAATGATAGGGAATCTGCGCCATCGAGAGCCGCCGCACCAGTCTGCCGAACTGCGCCTCCAATTCCCCGATTCCGCTCCCCTCCGCCGTGGCAACGCCGCAACCGACATGGCTGATCGTGTGCCGATAGGAAAGATACGCCGTCCGAATCGGATGGAGCACCAATACGTCAACATCCTCCCGCCCGAGTGACAGCGCCGCGCCGAGGTTTCGGAAGTACGTCTCAAAGTCACCCGCATATCGGCTCCACGGATTGTGCTCGGAATAGTGGTTCGGGAAATCCCGCTTCCGTTGCCCGCGCTCGGAATACGGGTAAAGATGCTCGCAGATCAGATTGACCCCGCCCGCAAATTGCAGCTCGGCAATCCGCTTCAGCTCCCGCGGGGTCACGTCCCAGCCACAGCAGGCAAACATCTCCGACAGTGCAACCCGTTTCCCGCTCTGCGCGCAGACCGAGCCCAGTTGTCTTGCCCCGCTGATGTCCTTAACGGGTCTGCCGAGATAATCAATGCCCGGAATATCCTCATACAGATAGAACGGCATCACGCCGCCACAGCACATCATCTGCCCGCCGATGCCCCATTCCTCAATGCCGTGCCCCGTCAGTCTGACCCCGTGCCTGCGGCACCACGCATGAATCGGCGCCATAAAGCCGCCGTAGAAAGCCTCGTGGCACAGCAGGTGATAATCATAGCGGAATTCCGCCCCGCCCTCGCAGTCCAGAAACAGCGCAGGCAGAAAATCCAGCGGGTCATACCCGAAGCGCGCGGGAAATGCCGTCAGGAAGGTATCCGACCACGGCGTACCGTAGCGAAAATACTGCGGCTCGTCCGTAAAGAAGCCGGGCATGACACTGCCGAATTGCGCCGACGGAATTTCCCGCGCATACCGCTCATGCGTCAATGCCAAAAACGCCTGCGCAACCGCAGGATTCATGGTGTCCACATAGGAAAAATCGCGCAGGCGGCGAATCACGCAATATCCGCCGCCCCCGTCGGGCTCCGTCAGCCGCCGAATCCGATCGGACACGATACGGTATACCCCCAGCACCTCCGCGTCGTGCGGGAAGGTGTCGGTTTTCTCGCAGACAAGACCGCACGCACGGAAGCTCGGGTTCTTCGGCAGCTCCCCGCCGCCAAAGCCCGAGGGCCAGCCGTTTTCGTCATATGCCCATGCCTCCATCCCAAGCGCTTCCGCCTCATCAACCGCCGTGCGGACCGCCCGAAACCATTCGTCCGAAAGATAGGGCGTTTCCAAGCCGCCCCTTGCGTGCATGAAAAAGCCCCGCATTCCAAGCGCGTGCATATGCCGAAGCTGCCTGCGCAGCTCGTTCGGCTCCAATCGGTCATTCCAGCTCCAGAACGGCATCCCGCCGTGCTCGGGCGCATGAAGGCGAATCGCTTCCGTCAATTTCGTCGGGTCGGTCCGATTCCGAGGGTCCGTCATGTCGGCTTCCCTCCGCAGTCCCGCAGGCGCTCGTCCCGCATAAAGACCTCCGCCTTGTCGGACCAGTCCCTGTGATAGGCACCGCTGTTCAGCCCGCCGCCGTGCGCCGCAAACGGGTAGAGATGGAATTCCACAGGCACATTGTGCGCAATCAGGGCATCCAGAAAACGGACACTGCCCGACACGGGCACATCCCTGTCCGCGCCGCCGTGCCAGAGGAAGGTCGGCGGGGTTTCCTCGGTCACCTGATGCTCCAGACAGGTCAGGCGGCGCAGCTCCTCCTTGCAAAAGCCGTCACTGCCGAGCAGGTTCAGAAACGAGCCCTTGTGGTATGCCCCCTCGTTGGAAAGCACGGGATAGCAGAGCACAAGGCGGTCGGGGCGGCAGTCGCGGGTATCCTCGCCGAGGTATTCCTTTACAACGGGCGTGTCCCAGAGCGTTCCGAGCGCGGCGGCAAGATGTCCGCCGGCAGAAAACCCCATTGCCGTAATGTTGCCCGCATCAATGCCGAACGTCTCCGCCTGCTCCCGCAGATAGCGAATCACCCACAGCCCCTCGCACAGGCTTTGTGGGAAAACCGCCGGCAGACAGCTGTACTGCACACAGAAGGCGGCAAAGCCACGGTCGGCATACTTTCTCGCGGTCGGTGCCGCCTCGTATTGGGAAACCACCTTGTAGGCACCGCCCGCAAAAATCACAACCGCGGGCTTGTTGCGGTCATCGTTGTTCGGGAGATAAGCGGTGACGGCGGGAACGAAATCGCTCCCGCCCGCCGTTTTGATCGGAATCGGAATAATCGGATTGGTCATATTTTTCGGGTTGGTTATGCTTGTCATGTTTTTGCCTTACCGTCACGGGGTCCCCGCAGAATCCTTCCGAAAATTGTTTTTCACATTGTTCGTGATGTTCGTCAGCTCCTCCCCCAGCTTGCTTGCATAGGAGGTGCGGATATTGGAGTAGGAATACGAGGTCGGGTTCTTAACGGTTTCGGTCAGGATGCTCCGCACCGTGCCGCTCGTGACCACGCCGAGGTCCACCACGCGGTTCTTCAAAATCATTTGAATCATCGGCAGAGATTCCGAATCCGGTGCCTTTCTGCCGTTCAGCGTCAAATCATAGAACGCATTGCTCAAGGTATCAACCGACGCAGCCGACATCGCGCTCAGCAGAATCGCCACCTCCTCGGCGTTGGCGGCTCCCGCAGGAATCGAAACGCCCGTTGCGTTCCCCGACTGGAGCGTGCTGACGTACCCCTGCTGTGTCACGTCCGCCTTCGGGAACGGCACAATGCCGAACTCGGTTGTCATGTTGGCAATCTGCGCGCTGACCACATTTGCAAAGGTTCCCGTCAGATAGAGCGCGTTGTCTCCCGTGAAAATCTGATACAGCTTGCCCCACGAAACCGCCTGATAGCCCTTTGAGCCATCCGTGACATTGTCGCCGAACACCTGCATATTCTTGCGGTTGAGGTATTCATAGGCTTTGGAAACAGCGCTCTCAACCGTGCGCGATCTGGTATTGTCCACCAGCGAGCCGCTTTCGCTGACCTTGACCGTCACGACATCAAACGCGGCAAGGAAGGAATTCACGGAGTCGTACTCGATGGCAATTCCGTATCTGCCGTTGCCATACGGCACGTCGGCATTATCCGAGGCAACCAGTGCGGCATCCTCATACATCCGCTCGATTGTCCATTCACCGGACTCGACCAGTGCATACGGGCTGTCCAGCTCCTCGTAGTCCTCAATGATGAATTTATTGAACAGAATGCACCAGGTTGCCAGATCGTCCACGATGTTGATGTCCCCGCAGAGGGTGTAGTACCGCCCCAGCACCGATATGGAATCGTTGGTGCTCTGGTTCCACCACGGGTCCGACAGGCTCACGCCGTTCATAGTGGCAAAATCCGTATAGTACCCGTTGACACCCATGGAGCTGATCTGATGGACAAAGGGCATGACGATGGCATCGTATTCCCCGTCGTTGTTCAGGCAGGCAAGCACCGCGGTCGACAGGAGCTCTTGGTTGCGGTTCTTCTGCACCTGCTCGATTTCGCAGTTGTATTTCTCCTCCACCAGCGAATTTCGGGCAAAGACCGCCGCAGGAATGGTTTCGGTGTCGGTGCTGTCGGCGTCCCAGTCGACAGAGCTCCAGATGGTAGAGGTCGATTTTTCACCCGTCAGAATGTGGAAGGTCTTGTTTCCGAAATCCACGGGTGCCAGCGTATCAAAGGTCCGCTCCGCTTCGGTCACGGTTGAAGGCGCTTCGGTTGCCGCATCGGTCGTTTCGGTTGACGGAAGCTCGTTTTCCTTTTTGCAGGCTGCCAGCACCGGAAAAGTCACCAGAAGCGCCAGCAACAGCACCAAGCATTTGGTTGTAATCTTCATTGGTATTTCCTTTCGGTTGTAAATTCAGAGCTTGGGGCTCTGATAAGCCCCAAGCGATTCCGTTCGGCAGGACCGAATCAAAGAATCGAATCCCAGTCCTCCATCACATTGCCGTCCGAGGTGCGAAGCAGGTCCGCTTCGTCGGTCGGGATTACGCACATCTGTGCGGTACGGTATTCCTTTTTCATATTCTCCTCCTTTACTCCGCCGCATAGCCCTCGGCGGCAAGACGGTAAGCATACAGTGCCTTTGCAAGCGCTTCCACCCTTGCGTTGTCCTTCTGATGGGTCAGATACGTCATCGGCGAATACCGAACCGTCAGCGTGTCGGTGCCGTCGGTCAGCGTCAGCGTTTTTGCCGTACCGTATTCGGTCGGCAGAATTTCATCGGTGGTCACGGTCAGAATTCTGCCGTCCCGCACCACGTCCCCGCCGGTGCAGGTAAGCTCCGCATCGGTCGCTTCATCCGCAAGCGCAACGCGGAAAACAATCCGAAGTCGGCTGTCCAGCTTCAGCGTCGCACTGACCGAGGCAACGCAGGAGAGGCTCCCCTCCGTCTCGCTTTGCCAATCCGCCGCATCCGGCAGCTCGGGCAGGGTGAGCGCCAGCCCCTCATCTGCCAAGCGGTCGGTCTGATACCCAAAATACCGCTGGGCTTCCCCGCCGTAGCACAGCATTGCCTTGACCAGCGCAACCGTTTCGGCGGAATAAGCCTCCGCATCCGCCAGCATGGTATCGGCATATGCTTTTGCGGAGTAGGTCTCGGTATACAGCACCTTTTCGGAGGCGTTGCTAACGGTCAGCGTCAGGGTGTCCGTCATTTCCTTGGCGGCAATTGCCGCGGTGAACCGATACGCATCGGAAATCTGTTCGGAGGGCTCCGCATCGGTCAGCGTGACCGTTTCATCGGTCAGAAGCCGCTCGCCGTTCCGAACCGTGACCCGAAGCGGAGAAGCGAACAGGTAACGCCCCGCAAAGGTCAGATAGAAGTTGACCCCAATCCCGCCGTCCAGCGTCAGGCTGTGTCCCGCCGACGTAATATCCGCGGTCGGGTTCGTCACCGTAATGTCCCGCACTTGATTCAGCGATAGTGCCGTGTCGTAAATCCGCAAATCGTCAATCGTCAGATTGCCGCCCCATGCCGTTGCAAAGCCGCTGATGACGTTTCTGCCGATATTCAGCGCATTGCCGTCCTGCTTTCCCGCATCGCTGTTGTCCTCCAGCCAAGTCTGGGTGGCATCGGTCAGGGTTTTCATCGTCTCCACCCATGCGTCATCCCCGATTTGGAAATAGACCGCAACGTGGAACTGTCCCGCAACCGAAGGCGACTTATCATAGGCAATCGCCAGCGTAATCCAGCGGTTCGGTGCATAGGTCATACCGGAAACATCTGCGGTGTTTTCCCCCATCGCGTGCGGGTTGGTGCCGGCGAACAGACCTCCGTCGGTCTTGACCCCGACGCGAAGCGCACCGTTCTGGCTGATCAGCTCCATACGGTCGGTGTTTTGGTAGGTCTTATCCGACTTGAAGCGGATGAAAAGCGTCCGACTGTCGGCAGAACGGAAGGAATCCGCAGAATCCGCAATCTGCGCATAATTGACCGTGTTCCCGTTCACGCTGTCGGGAATCAGGAGCATTCCGTCCCGAACCGAGGCGGCACCGAACAGCTGCATGGAATCCACGGTGCTTCCGCCCTCCGCTTTGTCGGCAAGCGCATCGCTTCCCGCAAAATTCCAATGCGAAATCAGATGTCCGTCTGCGGATTCGTGATTCAGCGTTTCCACCTCCGCGCCCGAGAGCGCCTTGTCGTAAATTCGGATGTCATCAATGGTCAGATTGCCGCCCCATGTGGTTTTGTAGGACTTGATGACGTTTCTGCCGATGTTCAGCGCATTGCCGTCCTGCTTGCCTGCATCGCTGTTGTCCTCCTGCCAGGTCTGGGTGGCATCCGAAAAGGCTCCGGAGGTTGCAACCCAGTCACCGTCTCCCGCACGGAAGAAGGTGCTGACCGTTGCGCCACCCTCGCGCTTTTCATAAGCCACCGCCAGTGTAATCCATGTATTTGCGGGGCAGGTCATGCCGGATGTGTCGGCACGGTTCTCACCCATTGCGTGCGGATTGGTGCTGATAAAGGGTGCCCCACTGTTTTGAACGCCCAACCGCAGTGCACCGTTCTGGCTTGCCAGCTCCATCGAATCGCTTTTTTCGGTGGTAAAGGTCTTATCGGTCTTGAAAACGATGAAGAAGGTGCGGTCCTCGGCGCTTCTGAGCAGGTCGGGAGAATCCGCAATCGAGACATACTGCACCGTGTCGCCTTGAACATAGTCGGGGATGTACAGGGTGCCACTCCGTGTCACCACCGATGAGCCCTTGATTTCCACGGTGTCGGAGGTTGTGCCTGCGGGTGCTTTGTCGGCAAGCGGGTCGGTACCCGCAAAGTCCCAGTGGGAAATCAGGTGCCGATTGAGGTCATCCGATTCAGCCGTTTGAGCGGGCTCTGCCGCTGCCCAAAAGCCGGTCAGACAGGATACTACCAATGCCAAGAGGATTGCGAGGGATGCTGTTCGTTTCATGTTCTTTTTCTCCTTTTTTATTTTTATATCACGGCGCAGCTACATATCCCGCGCCGAGAATACCACCCGATTCGCCGTGCTCGTCTCCGCTGAACCAGAACGACCACAGCTTCCCCGCATCCCGCAGGGAAAACCGAACGGAAAAGACCCGATCCCGCAAAAAGTCGGTTCCCCTCCCGTGTCGCCAGCGGATTTCTGTCATGGTGGAATCTCCGCCCGTCGGAATGCAGTCCTCCATGCTGTATTCGGGAATCACCCTGCCCGCAGCGTCCAGAAGCTCGACGCGAAGGGCATCCTTCGGACATTCCGCATTGACAAACAGATGCTCCGATGCTTTGTGCACCGTCATGGGACGTGTGACAAGGCATCCCGCCCCCTCCATGGAGACGAAGCCGTCCCGACGCAGGCTGGCAAAGCCGATGCTTTCCCCCGCGTGCGCCGATTGCCGACCATCCCTTGTAACGCCCGAAAAGCCGCTGTAATAAATGTCAATCCGATCCCGCCGCACAATCAAGCCGCCGTTGGCACAGTGGATATAGCCGCGGTCCCATGCCCCCTCGGTGCGGGACGCGGGAATGATGGCACGACGGTCGGGTCTGGAAAAGTGGAACCCGTCGCGGCTGTAGGCGGCAATCAACTCGGTGATTTTGGGCTTTCCCGTCCTTTCAATCACATAGTTTTCGGGACCGCGCCAGATCTGGAACATTCCCACGAGAAGGCTTTCATAGGCAATTGCGTCAAAATTATACATCTGCGGCGGTACCCCCGCCTCGGGGTCAATCGGGTCCAGCCGATCGCATTTGAGCCAGAAGGGTGCATTCGGGCTCCAGTTCAGGAGGTCCTCAAACCGATCGTGCTCGTCATAGTACCGCACCCTGCCGTTGAATACCGTCTCCCCATACCGCGTTCGGGCATAGGTCCGAATGCTGTTGACCCATTTCTTTCGGAGGGCATCGTAATAAACCGTGGTCATGTCCCCGCACAGCCCGCGGGAAAGCGCGCCCTTCTGCCGCCAGTGCAAGCCGTCGGCAGAGACATATAATGCCGAGGCATAGTTGTTTTCGTCATGCGAATCCCGAGGCAGGTAGTAGGGGTAATCCAGCGTGCTCTGATGACGGTTCATGCTGTGCAGGAACATCTTGTAGCGCTCCTCGGGCACGGCATCGGGGTCGGGAAAGACCGAGCAGGTGCCGTTTTTCACATCCGCCCCCATCACAATGTTGCTCCCGCTTTCGTCCACGGGAATCCGCTGCCAATGAATGCCGTCCGTACTCTCCGCATAGCCGAGGAGCGGATTGAAGCGCACGTCGTACCACATCCGAAACTTCTTTTCGGTCTCATCATACCAGACCCCGCCCGCAGAGGTTCCCACATTGCCGTTTGGGTCGGTCTCCTCCGGGGCTTCCGCGCGGAGCACCGGATTTCCCGCATACGGCACTGCCCGATGGCAAACCCGATGCAAATCGGTCTCGCGGATGAGAAAATCATCCACAAACAGCTGGCGTCCAACCGTTATGTCAATCACCTCGGGTCGACAGCCGCCCTCGGCGGCATCCAGCAGGTAGGGCGGTGTAACCGCCTCATCGGACATCGGGTCCACGTCATGCGGCGGCCAATCCGCCGACTGCCGAATCCCGTTATACAAAATCGTTTCCTTGCTCATCGTCAACACTCCTCATTTTCCCGCATAGCCTGCCGCAACCGCACCGCCGGATTCTCCGCGCAGGCTGTCGCTGAGCCAGAAGGAATAGAACGAACCGTTCCCCTCCATGGAGAAGCGAATCGAAAAGACTTTTCCATTCAGGCAGGAGAGGTCCTTCCCATTTCTCCACGTCAGTTGCAGGCAGGTGTCATCCCCGCCAACCGCAATGCAGTCCGCCATCGAGTACCCCTCCATCACCTGCCCGTTCTCATCCAGAATTTCGGCGCGGAAGGATTGCTCGGGCGCATCGATATTGACAAACAGATATTTCTTGTCTCCGTTCACGGTCAGCTTTCCCGTTGTCACGCTTCCGCTCCCGTCCAGCGAGGCAAATCCATCCCGACGGATGGTGGCAAGCCCGATTGCCTGATTGCCGTGCGCATTCTTTGTGGTCCCGTTGTAGCCGCTGAAGCCGCTGTAATAGATGTAAAGCAGGTCGTCATGAACTATGATGCTTCCCACCGATGCAAACAGATACCCCTTGTCGAAATCGCCGTCCGCACCAACCCCGATAAAGGCGGTCCGATCGGGGCGGTCAAACCAAAATCCATCCCGACTGTAGGACATCAGCAGCTCATTCTTTTTTGGATTTCCGGTCTTTTCAATCACGTTGTTCTCGGGTCCCCGCCAGATGGTAAAGGTCCCCAGCATCAGACTTTCATAGGCAATCGCATTGAAGTTGTAAACCTGCGGAATTTTTCCCGAGCCCGCATCGATCGGGTCGAGATTGTCGCATTTCATCCAGAACACCGCATCCTCCTGCCGCCAGTTCAGCAGGTCCTCAAAGCTGTCGTGCTCGGCGTAATACCGCACCCGCCCCTTGAAAAGGGTGCCCTTGGTTTTCGTCATGGCATAGGTGCGCAGACTGTTAATCCACTTCCCGCGGAAGGCGTCGAAATAGGCGGTGGTCATGTCTCCCGAAAGGCTTTTGGAAACACCGCCCTTTTGCGCCCAGTGAATCCCATCGGCGGAAACATAGAGCGTGGAGGCATAGCTGTGGTCATCAATCCCGCCCGAAATCGTTTCGTAGCCCTCGGTGTCGGTCACCTCGTTGTTCAGACTGTGCACCAGCATCTTGTATTTCTCCGACGGGTCACAGAAATAGTCAATCAGCACCGAGCAGGTCCCGTTTTTCAGCGCTTCCCCCAGCACAATATTGGTGCCGCTCTCATCCACCTTGACCCGTTTCCAATGAATTCCGTCCTCGCTTTCCGCATATCCCAGCATTCGGTTGAACGGAACATCGTACCACATCTTGTAAATCCCGTCCTGCATATCGTACCAGATTCCGCCCGAGGAGCATCCAACGCCCCAGCTCCCGCTGATTTCCTCCAGCGTCCCCGGCTTCAGCACGGGATTGCCCTCGTATTTCTGTGCATGATGGTAAACGGTTTTCAAATCGGTGGACGCAATCAGGAACGAATCGACAAACAGCTGTCTGCCAACCGTAATGTCAATCACGTCGGGCTTCGTGCCGCCCTCCGCAGTCGGAATCAGATACGGAATATCCGGCGCACTCTCCCGCATCGGGTCAACATCACGCGGCGGCCATTCCTCGGGCAGCCGAATCCCGTTCCAAAGCAGACCCTCCCCCGCGGTGTAGTCAATCTTCCCGAAATTCTGAATCTGCTCCGGCTCCCGCGGCGGCTTCGGCGCGGAGGTGACCTCCTGTGTCCTGTCCGTACCGTCTGTAATGTCGCTTACCCCCGAGGTCTCCTGCGGGGTGTCGTTTTTCCTGCCGCAGGACCCGACAGCCAACACCTGCGCCGCAATCAGGCAGACCAGCACGGCACGTAGCCCCCAACGTCCCTTGGACTTCTTTCTCGGATTCGGTTGCATAAAGATCTCCTTTTCTTATCTTTTATCTGTAGCTTCGCAAAGGCAAAAAAGCAATGCCAAAGCCCACCGTCGGCAGTGCAACGGAACGATCTCTTTTCGTAACTATTCTATCATTTTTCACCCACAAAAGCAACCACTAATTATTACCTGTTTCGGGGTCAATCATTAGATTCGCCCCGTCAATTCGATCACATTTCAGCCTTTCCATGCGTGATTTTCGTGAATTTTATTTTTATAAGGCAATACCGCACAATTCCGACGGTGCAATTGCGCGGCGGGATTTTTGTATTCTTGTGAGGAACGACAGAAGAGCGGTGCGTTGATGATGAAGCTCTGCGATTTTCGGTTGGAGCCGTCTCCACCCGAATCTTGAATGGGACCAAATATAGAACGCGCAAAGCGGGAGCCCATATACAAAAAGGTGGCAGGAACAAAGCCTGCCACCAAAGGGATGCCGAGTCATATAAACAATCCGAAATCTGTTTGCTCACGAGAAATTTCCGTTGATCCGCGTAGGAAATCATTCCCATATTCCGATGGAGCCATTCTACCCATTCAACCTTCAGCGTACCAATTCGGAGAATCGTTTTTGAATCGATTATCACACAATGTCGATATGTCGTACTCCGGCACCGCTTCCATATGTGCCACCACAAAGCCGCTGACGATTGCCGCTTTCCTCATGCAGGCATTCAGGTCCTTTCCGGAAAGATAATCCGTAAGAAATGCGGCGGAAAAGCTGTCACCCGCTCCGACGGTTGAAGCAACGCAATTGCCGATTGCGGGCTGTAGGCACGTCCGCTCTGTCTCGGGCTCATAGGCATATGCTCCGTCCTTGCCGAGCGTAATCAAAACCAGCTTCAGCTTCCGAAACCGTCTGCACAGCTCGCGTGCAATGCCGTTTGGCGTATTCTCGGCGGGAGCATACAAGCCGAATGCGCGAAGCGTTGGTTCCTCCTCCATGCTGACCTTCAGAATTGTTGCGTGCTCCAGACAAAACAGCACCGATTCCTTATCGTAGCAATTCTTACGAAGATTTACATCGCAAAAAATCGTCTCAAACCGATTGCCGTTCACAATCTGCCACAGCGTCCTGCGGGATGTCGGGGCTCGTTGAATCAGGGTCCCGAAATAGAGCGTGTCAAACCCTTTCGCTCGGATGCGGTCGGCTTCCTGCGGGGTCAATCGAAGGTCATCATACGCCATATCCCGAAGCAGCTCATATTGCGGGACCGCGTCCTTGTTCAAGGACACGAGGCACCGACCTGTCGGTTTTTCGCTCCGTTGAATCAGCTCGGTTTCAACGCCAAAGACTGTAAGCGCTTCAATTGCCTCATCGCCCAATTCATCCGCTCCGACTGCGGACAGCAGGGTACTCTCCGCCCCACAGCGCGCGGCATGGGCGGCAAAATTCAGCGGCGCTCCGCCGATGACCCGCCTATCCGAATAGACATCCCAAATAATCTCCCCGACAGACAAAATCCGTTTCTTCATTCTGTTTCTCCTGTTTCGCAATCCAGCATAATCGGGCAATGGTCGGAGGTATCCAGCGCGCGTTGCTCTCCGATGACGGCAAACCGCCGCAGACAATTCCGATGTGCCGCATCAATCAATATGTGGTCGATTGCACTCCGATAGTTTCCGCTCGGAGCGGGAGCTCCGTAAAAGCGATTGGTTGCTCCGTCATGGAGCGGGTACGGATGCACCGTGTTGCCGAGGTCCGTCCTCGGAGCAGTCAATTGCGCATCGCAAAAATCCGATTCGGTCAGTCTCCGATAGGCAGGCGCGGCGGTTGTGCAGTTCAGGTCCCCCATGATGAATGTCGGCTTCGGCATTCCCTCCATGAGCGACAGAATCGCCTCTGCGTTCCTTACCCGTGCCATGTCGTGCTCCTCCCCGCTTTTCCACCAGAAATGCGTGTTTGCAACGGTAAAATGTGCCCCTGTCGGAGCATGGCGGAGGGTTGCCCACGTCACGCCCTTGGAATCGTGATTGTTATAGGCACGGTCAAACAGCAGGAAGCCCTTTTTGCAGACCGTGCAGGTCTCCCGATTGTAAAAAAGCGGGGTATAGAGATTTTCCGCTCCGACCCTTGAAAGGTCTTCGGACACATCCACCTCCGACCAAAGCTGCTTCATCCGCTCGGTCAGTCCGCTTTTGCGGATATCCTCCGAGCATTCCTGCAAGCCGATGACATCGGGGCGATACGCAAGGTAAACCTCCCACATCAGCCCGCTTCGGTTATCCACACGCTTCACAACCTCGGGGGCATACATCCCCCAGACATTATGGCTCATCAATCTCAGGCTACTCATTTTTCCGTCCCTTCCGATTCTGCGCTTATTCGAGGGAGACCTTCCGAACCGCATCCCCTGCCAAGAAAATATGCTCGGAAACGCGGCTCGCAAGCGCCTCGTACACCCTTGCACCCGCGCGGTTCAAGCCCAGCACATATTTCTCAAAGGACCTTTGATCCCAAGTCCAGAGCAGGATATCCGGATCACACTTCAAATAAAAGCTCGGCTTTCCGCAGGTATTATTTCCATGATGTCCAACCTGAACAATGTCACACTTCAGTGCGTTCCCATACATATCCTCCACAATTTCACTCATTTCATCGGACATATCCCCCGTCCAGAGAACCACCTTTTCCCCATAGGTCATCCGCATCACCAACGAATGTGAGTTTGCGCCGTTCCCCTTGAAGCTGCCCCCGATCGGGTATGCGCGGGGCAGATAATCCTCATGCGTGTAAAGGATTTCAAAAGTCACGCCGCCGAAGCGGAATACCTCCCCCGTATGGGTTTTGATGACAGCGGCTTCCTTTCGGTATTGCCGATTATAGCTTTGCACGTTTCTCAGAACCGCCGTGTAATTTCCGTAATTTGCAACCTCATCCGGAATTCCGAGCTTTCCCATATCCGCGCTTGAGGCAACATTGCAGATTACCCGCTCCAGCGTCAGCTTATCGGCAAGCTCGGAGGTCAGCAGGCGGTTCAGCATATTCGTATGGTCCGCATGGGCATGAGAAAGAAACCATGCCGTAATCCTGATTTCCTCGGAGCCGCAAATGTGAACCAGCTCCCTGTAAAAGGTGCGCACCTGCTCGCCTGTATCCCGATCAGAGTAAACATGACCGTCAAAAATGACCAGACTGTTATCCGACAGGCACAACACATAGGGTGCCTTATCGTTGGCGAGAGAGGTAAACAATGCGGTCTCCGCACTGCCGCTTTGGGGCGTCTGCAATGCAACCTCGGGCTTCACATCCCGAAGCATCCGCACCTCCCCGAAGGCGGCGGTATAGTAGGCAAAGCAACGGCTCCGAGCCTTATTCAATTCATAAAAAACATTGTCTCCGAGGCTATGCGTACTGATGGTATATCCCTCTGCGGCAAGCGAATTCACATATCGGGCAAGCGATGCCGCATCGGAATTTGCAAAATACGCCATATATGCGCCGTCTCCGCAGTCGTGTAATTCCCTGAAGTCCCCACCGCTGTATTTCGGTAGCTCCCATTCCACCGCGGTGCCGACCCGATTGATATCGGACGCCAGCGCAATCGTCTTGCTCTTCTCGCATACAACATCGCGGACCAAGCGCTCCAATTCATCGGTTGCCTGCATCAAGCCCTGCTCCGACCACGAAAACAGCGCAAGCTCCCGTCCCCGCCCTTGCACCGCATAATCACCGTAGGAGAGCGCCTCCTTCAGTTCCCGCGTCACGGGACGGTCCGTGCTTCCAATCAGAAGCTCGTAGGAATCCGCCGCGACTTCCGCATCATCGGTTTGAAGCTCCGCCTGAATACCGGTCAGGCTTTTCAGAAGCGCCCGAACCCGCTTGGCGGCGGAATATTCGGCATCGCTGTAATATTTCGGTATCACGATACTGCATCGAATCGAGCTGCCGTCAAACAGCAGGAACGCCTCCTCTGCGGTCGTGTCCGCAGACGCCTGTTCTCCCTCGCTCTTTCCCGTGCAGGAAAGCAAGCCTACAAACAGGAGCAACAGCACAACCGCCCATCTCTTTTTGCCCTTCATAATACCCCCATTTCTATAAGCCATAAACGGATTCGCCCCGCTCCGTCATTTTCGGTGATGGATGGGGCGATTTTTTCTTTCCTGCCTTCGGCTCGGCGATTCGGATTATCCGCCCCTTTGCGAGAGATATTCCGCATATGCCTCGGCAAGAAACGCGCGAAATACAGGCAGAACCAGCTTCATGCCCTCTGCGTTGAGGTGGCTGATATCGTTTTCGTTCAGGCAGTACTGCCTGCGGAAGGCGGCATCCGTCATGTAAACGCCTACCTTGTCAGGGTCTGCCGCATTCAGGCAGGGAAGCCCCTGTGCCCGAAAGACCTCCAGCATCATGTCGCTGTAGCGCTTCATATCCGAATTCACATACCACGGGGTGATTCCGACAATCAGCGCATTCGGATTTTGCTCACGGATTCCCGCAATCATGAGGTTCAGCGCCCCCGCATAGGTCTTGGGGTCTGTGCCCGTCAGCTCGCCCAGCGGTGCCCTGACATTGTAATCGTTGCGCCCGCCCTCGATAATCACAAGGTCCGCACCCGCGCGCATATTCCGAAAGCGATTGACCATTGCATGGTGGTCCTCATACGCAGAGACGGTTGAGCCGTTGATGCCGTAGTTGTTGACCGTCATATCCAGCTCGTTTGCCAGAAGAGAAAGCCAGACCTTATCGGTCCCGAGGGTAGCGCCGTAAAGGTAGCTGTCCCCAATCGCGTTGACCGTGATTCCACGCAAACAGTCGGTATCCTCCTGTGCCAGACAGACGCTGTAATCAATCGGAAGCCGCATTGTCGTGTTTCCCTCCTCCGTTTCCTCCAGAAAATGCTCCAACGCCATTTCCATCGCCGTCACGGAGGTTGCGTTGATTGCGATTTTACCATCCATGTACCGAATCGCGTACCCGTTCTCCAGCTCCGCGAGAGCCGCCTCGGACTGCATCCGATTTGTGCCCCCGAGGAGCAGCTCCCGCTCCCCCTCAGCCTCCGTGTCCTCCGCCATCACGAGGTCCAGTCCGGTTCTCCGCTTCAGCGCAACACGGAATTTTGTAAACAGGCGCGCATAGCTCGGCAGTGCCTCGGCGGGGCGGATAATTCGGTACTCCGACAAATCAATCCGCAGCACCGCTTCGGTAGAATTTGTCTCCGCAGTCGGGGCTCCGCCGCCCTGACTGTCGGGTCCCCCGCATCCGACCGCCGCCGTCAGCAGGGACACCGACAACAGCCCCGCGATTGCGCCTCTGATCAGTCGATGCTTCATCTGTCCTTGTACTTTTCGTACTTCTCCCGAACCGTCAGAAGCAGATTGTTCACCGTCTCATAGTTGGAACGGTAGGTTGAGCTGATCTCGTTTTTGTTGTTCCACACCTGCTCGCGGAGCAGGACATTGTTGATTCTTCCCACGCTGTAGTTATAGAACCAGATTCGGTCAACCGCAATGGACGACAGAATGATATCCAGCGTTTTCACGGATTGCAGGTCCCGAATGTTGCGGGAGGTCAGAACCTTTTTATAGTAAACGGGCATCACGGTGTTCTGTCCCTCGGATGCCATCGCCTCCAGAAAGGCTCCGACCATTTCCAGCTCGGAATCCGAAACCGTTACGGGAACGCCGAAGATGGTCATCTGGTCGTGCACAAAGGAGCGGTAGGACTCCTGTGTTGTGTCATATTTCGGGTAAGGCAGAACGCCGTAGTCCGACTTCATGTCACGCATCGCCGAGGTGGAGGTCCGATACAGAAGGTCGGTCAGGAACATAATCTGATCGGAAGCAAACTGATTTTTCAGCTCGTATACATTCGTTGAAGCATACCCTGCGTTTTCGGAGAGTGCAACCGTGCCCGACTGCTCCCAGACAAAGCGATTCAGCCTTGACACCACGTCATCCAGCTTTTCGACATCCAGCATATAGCGGATGTTTCCGTCCTCGGTGAGCTCGGTGTTCCGAATATCAAAGGCGCTCCAAAAGCCGTCGGTTGCACTGGTTACCTGAATCCCAAAGCCGAAGAGGTCTCCGTCATCCTCAACGCCGTTGTGATTCAGATCGAGATAAACGCCCTTTGAGACCTCCAGCATTTCGTCAAGCGTCCAAGCCCCGTCCAGCACCTTTTGGTAGAGCGCAGCCGCGTCAATATCGTAATTGCTTGCAAGCTGTTTGTTGAAATAGATGACGTATGCCGAATCCCAGAAGTAGGTGGAAAGGCTCCCTGTTGCGAAATAGGTCGCGTCCGCAACCGTCAGATTTTCAATCATGCCCTGCGACCAGTATGCCTTCTCAAAATTGAGATGCTCCAGGTTCCGCAGATTCCGATATTCGCCCTGCATGGCAAAGCTCGCCGCCTTGTAGGAGCTGCCCGCCGCCACCTGATAGGTGCAGGAGCCCGTCATGATGGAATTGCTGATGTTCTCCCACGGTCCATGTGTGGAGTTGATATCGGGGCAAATCTCAATCTGAATATTGAGACGGTCCTCGATGTTCAGAATGCGCTCATAGAGTGCGTCAGACAGCACACCGCCCGATTCGGTGTTGAATTCGGAATAGAAGCGCTCATTGCTCCGCACCGCCATTCTGACCTTTTTGGCTCCGAAATCCATAGTCGACGGCATATCGTCCCTGATTTTCGGAAAAAGTCCTTCCTCCTCCGCGTTGGTCGTGTCCGACGGCTTTGTTTCAACGGTTTCATTGTTGCCTGACGGCTTTTTTGTCGCACAGGAGCTCAGAATGCCTGTTCCAAGCATACACAACAGCAACAGAAAAATCACAGCTCTTTTCATTTGCATCGTTTTCCTCTCTTACTTCGTTTCCCGCGCCTTCCCGCGCTTCACTACCGTGACAGCCAATCCGCACAGCAGGGTTAACAGCAGCGCCGCGCCCATATCGATTCTGCTTCCGCAGCCGCCCCGATCGGTCCCCGCGGGCTTTTCCGTTCCGCCCGTTTCCCCCGTTCCGTCGGACTGCGCCGACCGATAGGTTACCTTGACCGTGGTGTCCTTTTTCAGGGTCCCCTTGACCTCGTTGACATTCGGCACCATTCCGTCAACCTCGGGGACGGTGACAGCATAGGCAGACCCGACCTCCAGCTCGGCAACATAGGACGTATGGACCTCGTTTCCGTCCGCATCGCAGTACAGAACCGTCAGCTTGTACTTTTTCGGAGAAAAGGTTACGGTAATCTCCGCATCCGCCTCTCCCATGGTACCGGACACCACAGACAAATCCGCCTCGTAATTGAAAATCGGGACGGTTGCAACCGAGTATTCCGTACCCGGGAGCAATTTAGACTGCACATAGTCATCGTAAACCCTCCCGCCGTCGGCGCGGACATAGTGAATCGTCAGCGTATAGCCCCGACGGTAGGTAACCGTCACCTCAATCGGCGCGCCGGTGCCGACACCGGAAACCGTTTCCGAATCGGGAACATAATTCTCCACCTCGGGGGAATGCACCAGATAGGACTGCCCCTTTGCAACGGGGAGCACCACGTCCTCTGCCGCCTTCTCCCCCGTTCCGCTGTAAACATAGTGAACCGTAACGTTGAATTTTTCCGCAATGTCATCGGCATAAACCGCAGCCTCGGTTGTCACGCCGACCGTATAGGCGAAATCCTTGATTTCGATTTTGGTACGGTTTCCATAGGTGTTCACGCCGATCAGACCGCCGTTCCAGGTTGCGGATTCATCCGACGGAGCCCCTACCATGACGCCGTCAAGATAGCAGGTCATCACACCGCTCTCGGTGATTGTGACCCGAAGCGTCTGCCAGTCCGTGCTTGCAAATTCCTCGTCCGTCATCGGTCTGCCGATGGTATTCTGAATCGGGCTGTTGATATTTCTGGTAAAGACACGGACGTGCTTTCCGTTTCCCTGCGCACGGTCGAGCATCGCGCAGTAAGCCGAACCGCCGCTCCCCCACGGGTTTATCTGATTGGCACCGAACACCAGCCCGATTGCGCGGCTGTCGGTTGCCTGTGTGCTGAACGGCTCGGTATACCGCACCTTGACCTCCAGCGTGTATGCCTTGCCCTTTTCCAGCGAAATATTCGACATTGCCACGCAGTCACCGAGCTTGGTTCCGCTCGGCACGGTCTGCGACAGCACGCGGTCATCGCTGACGCTCCATGTGTCCGTCCCGTTGTTTCCGTAGGTCAGGCTGTACAGGTCCACGCGCGTGAATACCGTTTGCGCCGTCTCCTCGGCGGCTACGGCAAGCGGGACACAACAGCATACGAACAGCAATGCTAATATCATCATCCAAATCAAATGCTTTTTCATCGTTTTCTCTCCTTTTCACGTTGGAATCCCGTTATTTGTAATCCCATGACCATTTTTCCGTCTCCCGCTGCGTGTCGGATGTGCCCGCGGGCTCCTGCGAATCGGCGGTTGCCGGGGGTTCCTCCGAGCCCTGTTGGGCAGGTGCTTCGCGGGGGATGTCCTCGTCTCCGCAGGAAACCGTCAGGGACAGCAGAAGCAGGATTGCCGGAAGCATCGCAAATCTGCGCATTTACCCTTCCTCCATACTGAAATCCAAAATCAGCGGTGTGTGATCGGTGCTGAGAAGCGCATACAGGTCGGTGCTGATGAGGAAGCGGTCCACGGTCACCCGATCGGTGCCGAGCAGGAAAATATGGTCGATTGCCTCGGCGTAGGCGGCGCTCGGCTTTACGGGATTCTCATACAGCTGTGTCTCCTCGTTGTAGCTTGCGTAGGAATGGTTGGTGCAGAGGTCGACAGATGTCTTTGCAAGCCGCCATGTGTCCGCGGCGCCCGATTCCGCAACTCTCCGATAGGGCGCACTGCTCATGTTGCAGTTGAAATCCCCGCCGAAGAACACGGGACAGCCGTACTGCGCCGCAATGCCCGCAACCACCTCGGACAATTGCACCGCATCGGTCAGACGCGCCTCCCCTGCCTCCGCCTTCCACGAGAAATGCGTGGAGGCTACCGCGAAAACATCTCCGTTATCCAGCGCACGGAATACCGCCCATGTCACTGCCTTGCTGTTGTCGTTTTGCCCATCCGTGTAGCGGTGATAGCCCGATGCGACCACCTCAAACCGATCGGCTTTATAAAACAGCGGAACGAAATTCCGGACTCCCTGGGTATTGACCTGCACCATGGTATAGCCCGTCAGTCGCGCCGCAATGCTCTCGGCACGGTCGGTAAACTCCTGCAGCCCGATAATATCCGGATTATAAACGCGGTACAGCTCCGCCAGCATCTCGCCGCGTTGAGCGAACGGGTGCTGTGGCTGATGCCCGCCGTAGATGTTGTTAATCAGAATCCGATAGGTCCCGCTGCGGGCGGAGCGATCGGCTTCATCGGTCCCCGTGAGGGAGACATTCTCCAGCCGAAGCTCCTCCTGTGTGCGGGAAAACACCGTACCCGTCAATTGCTCCAGCGCAAGGTCATAAGCAAACACGTTGTCCGCCGCCACATACAGGCGGGAGCCGCGCTGCTCAATCCGATAGCCGTTATGCGCCACGCTCAACGCCTCGCGCGTGGTCTGTCCGATGACAAGCTCGCATGCGGACGGCTCGGTTGCGTCCGTTACGATTTCACAATAGTACCCTGCGTTGCGGAGCAGATGCGCCTGCAACGCAAGTGCAACCCGATATTCCGTAATCGGCTTTGCCTCGGGAATGACGATGTTGCAATGGAGCAGGCTCGTCTCCCCCAGCAGAACCGTTTTGATTTTACAGTTCTTTTCGTATCTGTAATTATCCGCAGCATGAAGCATAACCGAATCCCCCTTGCTCTTTCCCTTCAGAATGTGATCGAGAAACCAATCAATCGCCTCACCTGTCGCTTCCTCGCTCCCGCCGAGAAGCAACAGCTTTTTCCCGCACAGTCCCACATAGAAATCCCCGTATTTCAACGTTTCCGAAAGGGCTTGGCTTTCAGGGCGATCGGTGCACCCGAGCAGAAGCTCATAGCGGTCCTCCGAGGCGGAAAGCTCTGTGTCCGAGACGAATGAAATCTCCGCATCCAGCAACGCATTCAGTGCCGTGTTCAGCCTTCGTCCGTCCCGAATGTCCAGCTTGGAATGCTTTCCGACCGCGCGGATCAGAACGAATTGCGTTTTTCCGTCCGCAAGCAATTCAAGGACCTGTTGGGTTGCGTCGGTCGTCTCGCCGCCGTCCGCATTCCCCTTGCCGCACCCGCAAAGGGCAAGCGCAAGCAGGAGAAGCAGGGTCGGCACAAGCCGCAAAACAGTTGCTTTTTTCATCATTGCGAAATCAGCCGAGCAGACTGTCGATATAGTCTTTTTCCGAGGCGGTAAGCGTTTCATATTCCGCACCGCCGCGAATCTGCGCGGCAATGTCACGCAGGCATTTCACATTCTGGTTGGAATTGCCGTAGCTGTTGATGTAGCAGACCTCGGTTGTTCCGTCGGCATATTCCTTGACGTAATAGGCACGGAAGGCATACAGTGCGGTCGGGTCGGAGATGTTATAAAGCGCTACGGTATAGAACACGCCGTTCTCCGTGCGTTCAAATGCCACGTCGGTTCCGTCGGCGCTGTTGTAGGCAACCGCCCGCTTCACGCCGTCCGCACCGAGCGTCAGCGCGGGAACATAGAGCCCCGAGACCTTCGCCACCAGCGTTCCGTATTCCGTTACGCGGTAGCCGTCCCGCTCACAGGTAGCATTGGTCAGCTCCGAGGAAATGAAGCTCTTGACCCGAATTCCCGATTTCTCGCCGTAACGGACCGAGGTCCCGATGTAATCAAAGCATCCGTCCTCTGCGGACACAACGCCTTCGGTATAACAGAGATTTTTGAAGGAGACCCTTGTTGCCACACCGTAGGTATTGAGCGCCAACTGACCGCCCGAGAAGCCGCCGCAGGACTCCCCAATCTTTTCTCCGTTCAGGTAAAGCGTCATAAAGCCGTCCTCGGTAATGGTTATGCGAATGGTAAACCAATCCGTGGAAGCCAGCTCCGCCTCCGTAAACGCTCTGCCGGTTGTGATCTGAATATCGGTATAAATTTTTTGGTCATACATCCGAATGTGCTTCTTCGTTCCCGTTGCTCTGTCGATCATCGCCGCATATGCGGTCGTACCGCTTTCCCAGCTTTCGCCAAAGGTGCCGATTGCCAAGCCCGCGCCCCGCGATTTTCCCGATGCGTAGGCTTCATCAAACTTCACCTGCACCTCAACCGTGTACGCCTTGCCCTTTTCCAGCGTTACATTGTCTGCCACCGCAAGGGTATCATGTACGGTCGTGGTCTCGGTGCGGTCCTGCACCCAAACGGTTGCACCATCGGTATCAGCTTCGGTTTTCCATGTATCGGTTCCGTTTCCTATATAGGTCAGCGCCCGAAGCTGCGTAAAGGAAGCCTTCGACACGGGCGCGCTTTCCGTTACCTCCTTGTACTTGTAGTCGGTAAACCGGATTCCGCCATTCGCCGCATACAAGCCATAGGTCACCAAGCCGAGCTTTCCGCCCTGCCAAACAGCGGATTCATCCGAGAGACCGAGAAAAACACCGTTCAGATACATTTCAAGGATTCCCGTCTTGGTGATGTGAACGGATATCTCAATCCAGTCGGTCGAGCTTTTCAAGCTGTTTGTCAGAGTATTGCCGATTTGTGTGTTTGCCTGAACGGAAGAGCCTGTATAGCCGATCGGAAAAATCCGCATCGCGTCACTACTGTTTCCGCGATGATACATTGCCGTATAGCAGTTGGCACTCCACGGAGACTTCCATGTGCCGTCCTCAACGCCTGTGATTCCGAATACCATAGCTGCCGCGGCAGAACGGTTTGTGTAGGTCGTGTCCGTATATGCAGAAGCATACTTTACCTTTACACTGACGATGTATTCCTTTCCCGCCTCCAGCTTGTGCGCATCCGAATAAACACCGCCGTTTCCGGTGGAAGCCGAGCGATCGGCAGGCACCCCGATTGTCAGAACCCGATTGTCCTCCGACAGCAAATAGGTATTGTAGCTCGGAGTTCTGTCATATGCCGCGGCTCCCGCAAAGGAGTTGGCAAACAGCGCCTTGTCGGTGGTTTTGATTACACCGTCTCCGTCGTTGTCCTCATAGGTATAGGCTCCGAAGTCGGTGGCGAAATCAAGATAGGTCCAGCCGTCGTCCGTTTCCGAAGCCGTCTCCGCCGCGTGAGCCGTGAAAATCGGGGAAAGCGGAGCCGTTAAACAAATGGCAAGCAAAAAGCCGATCGTCCTGCAAATAATCCGTTTCATGTTTTCTTCCTCCGTTCTCAAAGCTGAGGGGTTTCAAAGACCGACGCATCCATCAGAACATCTCCGCTGTCGGTCAGGACATCCGAGGTTACATCAATGAATTCCAACACTGCCGTTTGATATGCTTTTTTCATTTTGGTTTGCTCCTTTTTCTGAAAAAATATGGTTTTGGGTGCGCCGTCAGTTATACGTTCTCCACCTCCCCGTGTATGGATGCGAGGCGGTGGCAGGTAAGCGTTTTGAGCAGGGTTCCGTTTTCCTGTGCGGTCAGCCTCAGATAGGGCAGATTGTAATCGCAGACCGCATAAAGCGTTGCGTAAAACCGCCCCTCATCCGCAAACACCTCAAGGGAACAGCTGTCTGCAATCACCCGAATATCCACCCGCTCCCTGTCGCCGCTGATCGGAATTCGGAGCTTGCCGAACGCAACACAGTTTTCCTGTGTGTCAATCCGCAGGGTATGACCGAACAGCTCCAGCGTCATGCCCGCTCCGTATTCCGTAATCAGTCTGATATCATAGGCTGCCCGCTCCAGCGGCAGCTCAATCGGAGCCTCCAGCCGTTGTCCGACCAGCTCCTGCGTATCCGCGTACAGCTGACTGATCTCCGCAATCGGATACGCGGTCAGGTAACAGCCCATCTCCCCTGCCCTGAGCTTCATCTCCATCGGAATGCTCATCTGGTTCGGCACGCGCACGCAGGGCATTTTCAGCTTCTCCCATGTCATGCGGATAACCCTGCCGTCCTGCATTCCCGAAAAGCTTTGCCCCGCATAGTTGAACGGCGAATAGCAAAGCTGACGCTCCTGCGTTTGCGGAACGAACCTGCCGCCCTTGAACACGCCGACAAGGTACTTGTCCGAAGCACCGATCAGCACCCAATAGGACTTTCCGCTGAGACGGAAGCAGTAAAGGTCCGGACATTCCGATTCGTTTGCAATCCGTAGCTCCTGTAAAAGGCTCCAATCCAGCAGATTCTCCGAGGTGAACAGCCCGTAGCGGTCCTCCGCGAGGTAGAGCGCCATCAGGTACTTGCCGATTTCCTCCACCCACACGATTTTCGGGTCGCGGTTGTAGCTCTCGACCTTTCCGAGAATCGGATTCCCCCGATACTTTACAAAGGTCTCCCCGCCATCATTGGAGTATGCCAGACATTGCGTGCGGCATTTTCCCGCCGACAGCAGCGTCCGATCGCCCGCCGCAGTGTAAAACAACAGCATCGGTCCCGTTTCTCCCGTCCCCAGCCCCGTGACGTTGCCGAGGTCCTCGATTGCCGAGCCGGAATACATGGTCCCCATCTCATCCGGAAACAGCGCAATGTCCTTTTCCTCCCAGTGCAGCAAATCCCGACTGACCGCGTGCCCCCAGTGCATATTCCCCCACTCGGTTCCGCACGGGTTGTACTGGTAGAACATATGGTAAACCCCGTGGTAGCAAATCATTCCGTTCGGGTCGTTGAGCCAGCCGATTTGTGGCGTGAAATGGACCATGGGACGGTATTCCTCCCGATACAGCCCGTCAAGCGCCTTTTCGTCGCACTGCGTCAGCGTAAACTCCATGTGCGGAACGCTGTCACAGATAAGGGTTTTCCCACGGTAGCGGGAAACGTCAATATAGGATACGTATTGCGGCTTCACCGCGTCGAGCTTGCAGTCGAAATCCATCACCAGCTCCCTGTCGGGAGCCTCCTCCCAAAAGCACAGCTTCTTTGAGACCGCGTGGTTGTTGATCGGAATCGCAATATACTTTTTCTCAATCGTAATGGTCATAACGGTTCTGTTCAGTCTCTCCTTTTTCAGCCTTCTGTCATAAGTATAGCAAACCGTTCCTCAAAAAGCAAGTGCAAAAACGAATCTCGTGTACGAAAATACGACCTCTTTCAAGGAATTCCAAACAAAGCGGTGAAAACACGCATTTTTTGTGCTCTGTTTTTCATTTACACCTTGACATTTTATCACTATTCCTATATAATAGAGTCAACATACCGAAGGATTGTACTTTTTGCAAGGAGCAAGCCGATGATTAAGATTCTGAAAACAGACGATACCTACCGCAGAGAGCAGGAATTTATTTCCTTTTCGTTCTGGGATTGTGCGAAAATCCAAACAAACAGTGCGGCATGGGCTTGGAAGGATACCTTAATGACCCGTTATTGCCTGATCTTCGTTTCCGATGGTCGTGTCAGTCTTCGGGTCAATAAAAGAAAGACTGTCGTGCTGGAAAACGATATGCTCCTCCTGACCGCCCCGAACACCCTGATTGCCACCGAGGAGCAGCCGCAGTCGGGAACGGTCTGGATAGTCACCTTTGAATGCGACGACTTTCCCTTCTTCCGCCTGCTTCCCGATGGTGTATCCGCAACCGTGACGGGAACGCTTTCGCCAATGCTGAATCAGATTCACGTCCATATGGCACACCACACCAAGCCGCACTATTACTATGATGCCATGCTGACGCTCATGATGGACGAAATCGGTCGCCATATCCTGACCGAAAAGAGCAAGCAGGAAATTTACGACAGCGTGTGCAAATACATCAGCGACCATGTGTCGGAGGAGCTGACGGTCGGAAAAATCAGCGCAGCCATGAATTACAACAAGGACTACCTTTGCCGCGTGCTGCGCCAATGCAACGGCTCAAACATCAAGCAGCTGATTACCGAGGAAAAGCTCTCCTGCGCCAAGAGCTTTTTGCAGATGACCAATTATTCCTGTGAACGAATCGGTGCCCTGATTGGTCTGCCTTCCACAAACAAATTCGTCAAGTTTTTCAAATACCACACCGGAGAAACGCCCGGTGAATACAGAAATTCCCACCGGATTCAATAGCATTGCGCAAGCCGCCCTTGCGGTATCCGTGAATATGCAAACAGATATAACAAAAGTGTAAGGGACACCTGATGAAAAGGGATACAACAATACCACAAATCCGCGCAAATATCCAGCCCAAACGGGAACAAATCGAAAAATGAGCAGCTCAGACATACGCTCGCACGCCAAACCGGGCTGCACAAGCGGAGACAATGCGGTCGTGCTCCGCGGCGGTCAGCAGTTCCATTTCCAGCAACAGCCGGAGCAGATTCCGGCAGTAGGCGTAACGGAGAATGGAATCCATATCCCGCCCTGCCCTGATCTGCCATGCGGGAAATTGGGTGGGGTGCTTACTCATATATAAATCTCTCCTTTCGATTCTCTCCATTTGCAATATTACGGTTGTAAAATCATTTCATAGAAATTCCCCACAATGATTTTGTGAGGATGTTCTATGAAACGATTTTCACGGCGGGAACGATCATACCAAGCTGGTATCCGTCTTGGATGTATACCCCTCCGTCTCCACCGTGATTGGTATAGATCGGGAATGTGCAGGACAACGCACGGATATCTCGCATAACCGTAAAGCGGGAAACGCCAAATTCGAGCGCAAGGGAATTAACGGTATTCCGTCTCCGGTGCAACAAGACTTCAAGCATCTTCCATCTGCGGTCAAGCGGTGTCATGTGTGCTGTCCTCCTTTCTCTGCCTGATGATTACAGTGTAACATATCGATGTAACAGCTTTTGCAACATTGGAAAAGTTTTTTTATAAAAAGAGCAAGCAGACCGAACCGATTAGGGCTAAAGTCTGCTTGCTATACATTCAGGAACAATATTTAGGCTTCCATCATCTTCAGCGGTCCGTATCAAACAGTCTCCGCTCGACCTCCGCGCAAATGGCATGGTAGACGGGCAGATGATACTCCTGCGCCATAAAGGTCTCGGTCGCTGGAACGCGGATGGCGATGTCGCAGATTTCTGCCAGTTTTCCGCCCGCCGCGCCTGTCAAGCCGATTGCGGTGATGCCGACCGCCTTTGCGGTTTTGGCGGCGAGGACAACATTTTCGGAGTTGCCGGATGTAGAGATTCCGAGGAACACATCCCCCGCCCGCGCGCAGGCAAGAACGGTCTGCGCGTAGACCAGTTTCGGCTCTACGTCGTTTGCAAACGCGCTGAGAATGGCGCTCTGTTCGGGCAGGGAGATGGCGCACAGTCCCTGTTGGAATTTTGCCGTCATCTCGGCGGGTATGCCCGCGTCAAGCAGTTTCTTTTGCGCCGTCTCAGACAGCGGGCGCTTGGAGAGAAAGCCTTTCTCCAACTCGCCCACAATGTGTCCGCAGTCCGCCGCGCTCCCGCCGTTGCCGCACAGGAGCAGCTTTGCACCCGCGCGGTGCATGGTAACGATAGCTTCCGTGGCGCGTTCAATTTCCGGCAGGCAGTCCGTCAAAGCGGGATACCGCTTGCCGAGCAGTTCGATATAATTCATTTGTTTTCCCTCCGTGCTTCCTCCGCGACCGCAATCGCGGCATAGTCTCAGATGGCGTTTCCCAACTGCGCGGTGCGGATGGAACAGACCGCCGCCGACATGGGGAGCGCCTCTTTTCGGATGATGCGTTCCGCTTCCTCCCGCAACAGGTTCTCCGAGCGGGTGAAAATACTGCCGATGACGATTGCCTCCGGATTGAACAGGTCAATCAGGATGGAAAGCCCCCGACCGAGCTGCTTGCCGCAATAGCGGTAAACCTCTGTTGCGCCGCAAGAGAAAAAAGAACTCAGCAGCAATTTCTAAACGATACAGTTGATCCGCGAGACATAGGAATTTCTCTTTCGTAATCTCCTTTCATTTCAGGCAAACTGTTTCGCCTGCCGGAATTTCAATGATACGGGCTTTGTCCTTCTCCACCCAGACCGGAATGGCAGACGGATTATAGAAAACCGTTTCGTCACAGGAGATTCGCAGGGCATGCTGTGCGGATACATAATCATAAATCTCCGCATTGGTCGCATACCAGATTTTCGGGTTTCCCGCCAGCGACCGCACCAAGGCTTCCATCGTCTCCCAATCCGTTTCGGTTTTCAATTCAAAGCTGTGCCCCCAGATGTAAAGCAAAGGTGACGACCATTCCACATCCAACAAATCCAGAAACCTTTGACACGGCTCCTGCGCGTTTTTGTGGTGGCAGGTCGGATGCCATGCAAGGAAATCCTCCGGCAGATCAAAATTCGACGTGTTCAGCGTGGTGCGGCAATACCGAAGCCCGCAGGCACGCAGAACATTCTCCACATCCGCGCTGTATGCGCCGAAGGGATAGGACATTCCGACCATCGGATAGCCTGCAATGTCCTCCAAAATCTTTCGGTCCTCGGCAATTTCCCGAACCAGCGACATCGGCGGCATCATGGTTCCCCAGCCGTGTCCGAGCGTGTGGCAGGAAATCTCATGCCCCTCGTACAGCTTTGCAATCTCCCGCCGTTCCCCGGCGCCCATCTCCCGATAGTGCCCGCTGATGAGATGAAAGGTTGCCTTCACCCCATAGCGTCGAAACAACTCCGCCAGCCGACGGTCGCGTGCATCTCCGTCATCGTAGCTGA